>CAWVYB010000009.1:0-28344 GCA_963934215.1 uncultured Flavobacteriales bacterium
GAGAAGTCGACTTTACAGGCGCCAATTGCGAGAAGGTGGTGTTTGAAGGCTTGGATCTTGCAGGAGCGAGTTTTGAGCGCACGCGCCTCGAGCGAGCGGATTTCCGCACCGCCACAGGATGGCGGATCCAGCCGGATCAGAACCGCATCCGCCATGCCAAATTTCGCCGCGATCAACTCGAAGGGTTGCTGATGGGGTGGGAGCTGGACCTCGACGAATGAACGCTCAGAAGGCGACTGAGTTCAATCTTGGATGGAGGGTGCAGAGTTGTCATGTGCTCTAAACTGTGTCTAGGGCAAGTATGGGGAATGACATGACGGAATCGCGTGTGAATTGAATGCGTTTGACTCGCGTTATTCCTGACGCTTAACAAAAAATTCGTCTATGATAAATGGTTATTGGAAGTCTAATATCGTATCTTCAGTAGTATTATTAAGTTACCGGATTACACGGGTGTCATGATCAAATGTATACGAGACCGAATGGTATGGGTGCTTGTCCTCTTAACGGGGATGAGTCTGGCTGTCTCGGCGCAGCCAGACGAATGGGTGGTCAATCCCAGTGCGTATCAGTTTACCATGTCCCTCACCTTCACTGTGAGCATCGATGCCTTGGTGGGTGCTGATGCGGATGCCGTGGCTTTTTTCGATGAGTCTGGTGCGTGCCGAGGAGTCGGGGAGGCCAGTTTCCTAAACAACGGAACAGGGTGGTACACCGGATTGATGTTGGTGTATGCCAACCAGGCTTCCGGGACCAGTTTGTCGGCTTCGATTTGGGATGCGAGCGAGGATGTTGTCCTTGATTCCGACGATGGTTTGAATTTCATATCGGATGGGAGTTTCGGCAATTTTGATGCCCCCATCGTTTTTTCAGCCATTTCGGATCCTTCCATAGGATGTATGGATGCGGAAGCGTGCAATTATTTGCCCACTGCGACCACGGACAACGGTGGTTGCGTATATCCTCAGTGCGCCGATGTGCTGGCGTGCAATTATGTTGAAGGATCCGTCTGTCCAGATCTAGCCATGTGTGAATTTCCAGAGACTGGATTGGATTGTGCAGGTGGGTGCTTGCAAGACGCTGATGGGGATGGTATTTGCGACGGAGATGAGGTGCAGGGGTGTTCTGACCCCGTTGCCTGCAATTATGACGACGCTGTCACGGAGGATGATTGCTCGTGCACATATGCCAATTATCCGCTGGATTGCGATGGGAATTGTTTTCTGGACACCAATGGCAACGGCGTATGTGACGGATTTGAAATACCGGGATGTATGCAGTCGGAAGCCTGCAATTACAATGTGGCGGCGACATCGGATGACGGGTCGTGCACGTTTTGTTGTTTCAGTTTGCCCTCGTCTGATGGCTATGCGCTCGACGTGGAGTCGGACTTGGATTCTTTAACGGGATTGACGCGCTACCGCATCTTTGTTGTAACAGCGAATCCTGGTGACCGGGTGCTTCAAGTCGGAGGTACGGGGTCTGCGACACTCATCCAAAGCACGACGTCTTTTTTCCAGCATCCGCTGGGTGGAGCGCTTGCTTCGGCCATCACACCGGAAAATGTACTGGCAGACCCGAGTCTCTTGATGGACAGTTGGGGAACCATTGGTTTGGATCAAGCGGCCTCGCAGGAGGGTGAGCTCAACGCGATAGCGGAAGGTTCTTCTATTTGGTCCACGCTGTTTGAATTTGGGGAGGATCTCTATTTGGGTGGAGGCGGCAATGACGGTTGGAGTGTCTCGCTTGAAGCTGTCAATGCGTTGGCTGGATCGGACTTGCGGGTCTTGCTCGGTCAATGGACAACGGAAGGGGATCTCTCTGGACAAATCAGTTTGGCCATCCTTGCTTTTGGCGCAACCGAACCCGTGAACCTCGTTCTTTCCTTCACAGGGCCTCAATGCGGTTGTACCAATTCGCTGGCGTGCAATTATGACTCCAACGCCAATTGGGATGATGGGACGTGCGTTTTGGTGGTGCCAGGATACGACTGTGAGGGCCAATGCATGCAGGATGACGATGGCGATGGTGTTTGTGACGCCGATGAAATCACGGGGTGTGTGTCGTCCGAGGCGTTCAATTTCCAGCCGACGGCAACCCAAGATGATGGCTCCTGCTTATTTGTTGGCTGTACTTATCCGGATGCGATCAATTTCGATTCGGGTGCTTCGATCGATGACCAGACATGCCTCTTCGAGGTCCTGGATTTAATAGCCTGCCCTGACTTGAATGGCAATGGCATCGTAGGCACCGGGGATCTGTTGTTGTTTCTTTCCGCTTTTGGATTGTCCTGCTCTCTTTGAGAAAAGGACCACTGGTCAATGCTTCGATTCTAGTGTGTCGGGCAGTCAGTTTCAATGAAGTTTGAGAACCATTTTGTATATTTTTAAAATACGCATCGTTCGGACGCTGTCCACGAAGCTGTTTGCACGTGGGAGGCGTCGAATTGGAACGAGGGAGCTTACTTCATTCACCGGGTAACAGCTCAAGGAGCGCAGCGCGTGCGAACTTTAAGGATGTACGGTCGTGTCAGGCACGACTATGGTGATGCAAATCGACTCATTTGGCCGGTTGGAGTGGCGAAAAGCCAGCTGACTGAAAAATATATTTGATCGAATTCGGCTCTAGCTGGTGGTTTGCCGTGTGTTCGTTCGTGTAATGTTTAATGCTGACAGATGATCGTGTACCTGGCAGTAAGTGTCATGTGCTTTTATTGTTTTGGAATCCATCGACCACATCGGGTCCATCCCGAATCGTGACCTCTTTTAGGTTGTGCTCCCTTTCTATTTGGCTTTGAATACGTGGTTTATAGGGGGTTTAGTTTCTTTTTGAAGAGTTGAGTTGGACCTCTTTTTAAGAGCCAGTTCACATTTATTTATTTTAAATCTTTTGGTATCCAATAATTTTATATTCGGATTGACTTGTCATTTGTTACTCACACTTAAGCAGGTTGATTGGCCGTAAACCGTGTTTGGTCGACGCTATTTGATTTGTTGCTAACAACTATTCATGGATAAACCTTCTTTTACACTGAGAATAGCCGTAGTTTTATTAACCCAAAATTGTTCATAATGATGTCTTCTTGCTCCTTTTTTTCGCGCTCTTCTTTTAGAGTTTTAGCGTTTGTAGCAGTACTCTTCGCTTTTCACGCCTCTCCTGCCAAAGCGGGGACTATTGTTCCAGCAGAAAGCGGCCTTTTGAATAGTGGAGAAAGTGTAGGTGACATGTCGCCATTTGTCATGACGGAAGCCAACATTACGTTGGTTCTGACTTTTGACGCCTTTCCAGGCGACATAACGGTCACGATTACGAATAGTTTTGAGGAGGTAGTCTATTCGGGTGGCCCTTATGATGAAAACCTGCAGAATAGCACCACAACATTAAGTCTTTCATTGGAGTGTGGGAGTGGCTACAATTTGTCAGTGTTGGATTCTTTTGGGGACGGTGGAGCAAGTTGGAGTTTATACGTCTCGGATAATCCCGCAGTGGTTCTGAGTTCAGGGTCGGCAGAGACTACTGGAAGTCCAATAAATGCATTTGATATTATCTGTGGTTGTACCGATGCGGAATCTTGTAATTACAACGAGGAAGCAACTGAAAATGATGGTTCGTGTCTTTTTCCGATGCCTTTTTATAATTGCGATGAAAATTGCTTGAACGATGTCGATGGGGATAGTATCTGCGACGAATTGGAAATAGTTGGTTGTCAGAATATCAACGCATGCAACTACAATTCGTCGGCCACGGATTCCGGTGATTGCTCTTTTGTTATAGCTACTTGCGATACCTGTTCCGGTCAGACTGACGGGTCAGGGATGGTCATAGAGAATGACATCGATGGCGATGGTGTGTGTGATGCTGATGAGGTATCCGGTTGCCAAGATGAAGGCTCTCTAAACTTCAATGAAGATGCCACGGACAGTGATGATTCTTGTTTATACCCGAATTGTGTTTGGAATGACTCATTCTGCTACGAGAACGGCATGGTCATGGAGAGCATGGGATTTGCCGTTGCGCCTGAAGGCGAATCGATCTTGTTGACTTTTAATACTGGTTTGGTTGAGGAGAATTATGACCAAATTTATGTTTATGATGGCATGGATATTGCCACGTCGAACGTGTTGTGGGTGGAAGGGCTAGCTGGAGATGGACAAGGCAATCTATTCCTAGACGGAATAGAAGTTCATTCGCCAAGCGGGGTCGTCAATATTGTGATGTCTTCAGACGGGTCTGTCTCCTGCGGTGACAATGCCCCGGGCTTCTCAACGATCGAGTGGAGCGCGGTCTGCGGTGTTGAAGGATGCATGGATTGGCAGGCCTGCAATTATGATATAAATGCCAATGTGGAGAATGGTTCGTGTGGTTACGAGTCGATTACATTGATGATCAATGCGGATGCGCACCCGAGTGAAATTTCTTGGGATTTTTCGGATGACGATGACATCGTTGCCGCTTCAGGAACATTCAACGATTCAGAAGTTTGCTTGGTTTCGGGCTGCTACACCTTTACGATATATGATTCAGCCGGAGATGGCCTCTGTTGTGCCTACGGCGATGGATCATATTCAGTGATGGACGCAAATGGAGTAACGCTTGCGGACGGTGGAAATTATGCTGGCCAAGAATCGACTTCATTCTGCCTGCCTGCCTTCCCAGGATGTATAGATGCTTTGGCCTGTAACTTTGACGAGGATGCCAATCTAGATGACGGAACGTGCGAATACCCGGGTGTCAGGGATTGCGATAATGTTTGTTATGCAGACGAAGATGGCGATGGTTTATGTGACTTTTCTGAAGACAATTGCAGCGATTTAACGGCGTGTAATTGGAACGAGGATACACACGGAAACTTTGGATGTGTTTATCCAGTCTTCCTATTCCTTGATGAGGATGGTGATGGTTTTGGTGATTCTGACAACGCGCATCCAAACTCTTGTCTTCAAGGTGGTGTCGCTGAAGGGTACGTGGCCAATGCTGAGGATTGCGATGATAGCGATGCAGAGATTACGGTTGCAACAATTTGGTATTTGGATGCGGACGGCGATGGAACAGGTGTTGCAGATGTCTCAGCAGAAGCTTGTTTCCAGCCTGACGGCTATGTCGCTGTGTTCGGAGATATTTGTCCCGATGACGCCGATAAATTGCTTCCAGCTGTTTGTGGGTGTGGTATTGTAGATCAAGACGTAGATGAAGACGGTATCTGCGATGTCGACTCAGTGGATGAGGATAGCCTTGCAGACGACAACTGCGCTGATCCTGACGCCTGCAACTTCGATGATGTCAATAATGTTCCTTGCGTTTTGCCGATCGTTTACTTTGCCGATGCTGATGCTGACGGGTTAGGAGATGAGGATTCTACGCAATCAGCTTGCTCTCAACCGGAGGGTTATGTGCTTGATTCTTCTGACCTGTGTGATGACCTGACGGCCTGCAATTATGATGATGCGAATAACGAACCGTGTATAGCCGCCCCGGCTTGGTATCTCGATGCAGACGGCGATGGGTTGGGTTCCATGACGGATAGTCTTTCATGCGCAACATCGTTGGAGGGGTATGTTCAAAACAACAATGATTGGTGTGATGATTTGACTGCCATCAATTTTGGTGACAATCCGACAACATTTTGTGAATACGACAATTCAGACTACACAGCCGATCTCGATGGCGATGGTTTTGGAGACACATTGACCGTTTGGACAGGATTTATTCCACCCAACGGCTATATTCTTCAGAGCAATTCGTTAGGGCATGATTGCGATGATTCGGATGCGTTGATCGCGATTGTCGTTTGGTATTTGGATGGCGATGGTGATGGCTATGGACATGCGCTATCGGATAGCATTGTCTGCGAGCAGCCGGTCGGTTATGTCAGCAATTCGGACGATTTGTGTCCAACAGATGCATTGAAGGTTGTAGGTGGAACTTGCGGATGCGGCTCGGTCGATGTCGATGTCGACGAGGATGCGATTTGCGATACCCAGGATAACTGCTTGGATACGTCTGCGTGTAATTACGATGAGGCAAGCAATTTACCCTGTTCATTCCCAATCACGTATTTCTTGGACCATGATGGTGATGGGTTGGGTGATCCATTGGAGGAATACCCGAATCCATGCAGTCTTTCGGGGGCTCCTGATGGATATGTTGCGAACAATACAGATTGTGATGACACCGATGATTCGATTGGCGCTGTATCTACGTGGTACTATGATTCTGACGGCGATGGCTTGGGCGATCCAGCTGTGACCCATGTGAGTTGCGTAGCGCCTTCTGGATATGTAGACAACGGCGATGACGTTTGTTTGGATAGTACCACCAATATCAACATTGACGGTGATGCCATTTGTGACAACGATGATGAAGACAATTGTACGGATGTCTTGGCGTGCAATTATGCGGATGAAGGGAACGGAGCATGCGTTTCTTCTCAACTCTATTTTCTAGATGCAGACGGCGATGGCTTGGGTTCACTCCCGGATAGCTTGCGCAATTGCTATACGGTGGCAGGTTACATCCTCGATTCCTCGGATCTGTGCGACGATTTAACCGCTTGCAATTATGAGGATGAAGCCAATGAAGATTGCGTCTTCCCGCAAACTCTTTACCAAGATTTGGATGGTGACGGCCATGGAAACGCCGCTGTGAGTGCCGGAGATTGTAGTGGAGAGGGCCTCGAAGGGTATGTCTCTATTTCAGATGATGCATGCGATGATTTAGAAGCATGTAACTATGCGTTTGTACAATTTGAAAATGCCGCGTGCGCCTACCAGAACACCTTTTATGTAGACAACGATGGAGACGGCTTGGGAGATGGTACGGCCAGCTCACTCGACGAGTGTGCGAATTCATATAGCGGCTATGTGTTGAATAACGAAGACCTGTGTGATGATGTAAGTGCATGCAATTATTTTGAAGCAAACAATGCATCCTGCACCTACGGAACCGCGTTCTACGCAGACAACGATGGAGATGGCTTGGGTGATCCGAATGCCGCGCAAAACAGTTGCGACCAGCCATACGGTTATGTCACGAACGAGGATGACGCTTGCGATGATTCTTCCGCTTGCAATTATGATGATGAAGAAAATAACAGCTGTATTGAGCCGAGTGCTTGGTACTATGATGCTGATGGAGATGGATTGGGAAATCCAGACACTTCTTTCGATTTGTGCAATCCAACTTCAGATTTTGTAACGAACTCGGATGACGCGTGCGATAACCCGGGGGCCTGTAATTTTAATGACCCTGAGAATTCAGCGTGTGTGAATCCTACAATCTGGTATTTGGATGCTGATGAAGACGGGATGGGCTGGAACTTGACGGATTCGGTTTCATGCTCTCAACCCGCTGGATTTAGTGCAAACAATTGGGATAGCTGTGATGACGTTATCGCCTGCAATTATGATGCAGAAGAAAATTATCCGTGCTCTTTCCCTATGGCTTGGTTCGTAGATGCTGATGGCGATGGTTTTGGAAACCCCACTTCTTTTGAAGAATTGTGTGAGGATCCAGGCGAAGGTTATACGACCATGGGCATGGATTGTGATGATAGTGACCCGCTGTCCGCTGTAACTGTAGCGACTTTTTATCTGGACAGTGATGCAGATGGATTGGGTGATATCAATTCGCCTTTCCTCGCTTGTGAACAACCTGAAGGGTATGTGTCGAACTCTGAAGATTCATGTGATTCGGATCCGGAAAATCTGGACATCGATGGCGATGGAGTCTGCGACGGATTGGATAATTGCACAAACATGGAAGCTTGCAATTTTGATGACGCAAGCAATGAAGCCTGCGACCTGCCTACCGTTGAATATTTCTGGGATGCTGATGCTGATGGATTTGGAGACCCGTATTCAGGTTTTGTGTCCTGTGAAATGCCGGATGGCGCGGTCACGGATGCCTCGGACCTGTGCCCAGCTGATCCAAATAAAATCAATCCAGGAGACTGTGGTTGCGGTACTGAAGAGGGCGATGCCAATGAAAATGGAATCTGTGATGACTTGGAATATTCGGGATGTCTGGATTCATCAGCCTGCAACTATGATGACAATGCCACAGTGAGTGATGGCTCTTGCGCCTATGAAATATTGAACGTTAACATCGTTGAAGACACTTATCCAAGTGAAACAACTTGGACCGTGTTCGATGAGGCCGGAGAATCACTTGTTTCGGGAGATGTTAGTGGAGGGGAGGTCTGCGTCGCTGAAGGGTGTTATAATTTCACCTTCTACGATTCATATGGCGATGGAATATGCTGTGCATATGGAGAAGGCTCGTATGCGCTCGTACATAGTAACGGCGCCACCCTAGCGTCGGGCGGAGATTTTGACTCCGAAGAGACGACATCATTTTGCCTGCCTTTGACTCTTGGTTGCACGGATTCAACAGCCTGTAATTATGATGCCGATGCGGACTCCGATGATGGCTCTTGCGCCTTTAACGTGGTCTCGGTGAGTATCAATCATGACGCTTACGCACATGAAGTAAGTTGGGGAATGGGTTTTGAAGGCGAAGGTTTTGTCGCGAGCGAATCATACAGTTCTGCGGATGATTATTCAACGACGACTGATGTTGTGTGCTTGAGCGAAGGCTGCTATGTTTTCTTGATTACCGACACTTATGGCGATGGGATCTTAAGCGGGGGGGAAGTCTATACAGTAACCGATGCGAATGGGTATGCTTTGGTCTCCGGAGACGGAACGTATGGAACATCAGATGCCAGCGCTTTTTGTGTGCCGACTCTTTTGGGTTGCACGGATGAGACAGCCTGTAACTACGATTCAGACGCTGATGTAGATGATGGTAGCTGCATTCCGGACATCGATGGGGATGAAATATGCGACGCAAATGACCTGTGCACGGACATCACAGCGTGTAACTACAACGATCCAGCGAATGGAACATGTGTGAGCGTTCCAACCTATTATTTGGATAGTGACAACGATGGTTGGGGAGATCCTGATACGGCTGACTCGAGCAACTGTTATCCTCTTGAAGGATATGTGTCCAATGGCTTGGATCAGTGTCCAAATGATGCGTTAAAGTTTGCTCCTGGAGCTTGCGGGTGTGATGTAATTGACGTGGATACGGATGAAGATGGTATTTGTGATCTCGACAATGAAGATCTGTGCATGAATACGGAGGCTTGCAACTTTGCCGATCCCGCGAATATGCCGTGCTATGATGTCAATACGGTATTTGATATCACCACGTTGACGTTAGAGGTCAATTGGTCTGTTGATTCCAATTCGGATATAATTTCTTTGAGTACAGATCCTTGCACGTGGGACAGAGTGTTGACTCCAGAAGGAACGAACAGTGTGCTTAGCAATACATTGGAAATTCCATTTGGGAGCACAAGTACTTTTGAATTCATCAGTGGCGATGGCGCTGGTTTTTATCAAGCATCGAGTGCTTCATATGGTGCAGAGATTGCAACATCCGAGTCCGGAAATGACCAGCAAATCAGCGAATATTATGTTTATTCAAATTATCGGTCTGGCTCAGATTTATCGGCGCAGGATCCGCATCGATGGGGGACGCATAAATTTGCTATTCCTCAGGCCGAGCGAGTGATCTTTCTTGCCGGAGGTGACAATTTGAGCGTTTCAAGTGCATCTGTGCCTACGAATGAGGGTCTTTATTATCATAATTCAAATCCTTCGCCAACGTTGAACCTTGATTGTAATTCTTGCTACCCAAATTATTCTTCTAACATTCCACTTTACGTCGATGGTCCTCTGAATGCAACGGGTGAATATCCTGCATTGTGGAAACGTGATGTTACTGGAGAGCCGTATATGGCATTCAATGAATTATTGAATTCCATGGGGCACCTCAATGGAGGCAGCGGATTCGGTGTAGCGAATCAAAACGTCTTTTTTCCAGCAAATTCCTGGAATGTTCGTGTTAAAAAGGAAAACTCGTTCAACCAAAGTACTTCGGGCTCGTATCCGTCGAATATTTGCAGTCCTTCTTTTAACCTTTGGGGTTTACAGTTCTTTTCTTGTGGGTTTGGAAGTAATCAACCATCTGGCCTTCGAAACGGCTCCTATGCTTCGACAAACCTTCTTTTCAATGGCAGTTCTCCTTCGTCATTGGAGATCGGGCGAGCCACGGCTGCATCGACTGCGTGGTCGACTCAGACTTTCAATCCAGTAAATAGCCTTCTTAATTCAGACGTGCATTTGGACAACGATTTTCTCTCTTTGAAAGGCTTTGGAAAAGCGTATGGAGCAGAAGTGAATTTTTCAACTGTAAGTCAGGCCATCTATGGTGGAGGGGATGCCAATGCTGGAAACAATAATTCCCAGAGTTCTCATGAGATAAACGGACACGCCTTCGTGACGCCTGCAAAGGGTCTGAGAACATTCTGGAGCATGGCAGGAGGAGGAAGTGCGAGTTTTGCTTCGAATGCTGCAGGCACTTCGATTGATCCTGTTTTAGATGGTGATTTATGTTCAGATGTGAATCCTAGTTTGAGAGTGGATTTGTGGAGTGAACTCTCGGGGCAATTAGTGGCTACCAAATTCTGGTATCAGAATCCGAATGCATCATGGAACGCACTGACCTTGCCTCAAACTAATTTGAGCGCGGGCAATCAAACCATTGAAATCGATTTATGCGAAGCCGGAATTTCGAATTCATTTGTCCTCAATTCAAATGCAAATCAGGTCATCGTATTGGAGCTTGAGGATTTATCCAATGACGGACAGGTCTATTTGGAAGGCTGGTCTTTAGAGATACAAGATGGTACGAGCGAAGTGAACTTGGAATTTCCGGCAATTCCGGAAAATGTTGTGGCGGAACTGTTCTTTGGCACTTCGTACATGATGGGTGTCAATCTGGCGAATACCAACGCCAATGAGGTAATCTCCAATGCGGTTCTTTCATACATCGCCGCGAATGGGACAACGTATTCGTCTTCTTTGTCAAACATAGGAAATGGGAGTTGGAACATTGACGTTCCGGCTGCGTTTTATGGAGTACAATGGGTTGAAAATGAGGGAGAATGGACCATTTCTCACAACCAGTCGAACTCTGCGGTAGGCTCTACCAGAACGTGGTCTTTCCAGTTTGGGTTGAGCACAGTTCTTTTCGAAGCATGTGCCACCTCTTCAACGCCTATACCATTTGCATATAGAATCACGACAGATGAATTCCCGGGCTACGCGGATGATTGGTGTGCTCCATACGCAATGGATGTCGCTTCAGCGCAGCCATTCTCGTTGTTTGACACGAAGACTTCTTCCGTCACTGTCCCGGAGTTAACAGCTCCTTCCTTAAGGATTACGGGTAACAACTCGAGCGAAAGTCGCAATTTGAACGCGACTTGGGAGGCTTTCGATGAGGAAAATGACAAATACATGATTGGGGTTCCAATTGCTTGGCCTGAGCAACATGCGGTTACCAATCCTCAAATTGAAGTCATTGACCAGGTGACGATTAAGAAGAATGAGTCTGATCCCGTTATTGAAATCTCCATGAGAGATGGTAACATGGGAGCGCCCGGTCCGGGTGAGATCGATGTCGATGTTCCTTTCCAATCTCTTATGATTCCAATCCGGATCAAGGATTTTGACGGTGCAATTGAATTGGATGATGTGTCCGTATTCATGGGTGACATTGCTCCAAGTGGACAAGCAATAGGAAGCTACAGTTCGGGAGATTTGTATCTCGTTAACCAAGTCTCTAATCCTGAAAACTTTGGCAATTGGCTGGAAGGAGCGGGTAATCGCGCGGTATCCACAATTGACATTGACGTGTCTAACGTCAATATCAATGACGTTACGGCTCCGGGACTTTATGGAGTATCTGAGGTTTCTTCAACGCTTGACGCATATTCAAGCGAGTGGTCAAGGCGAAGCCTAAGTCAGGATAGAGGTACCGTAACGGCGGCAACGATCTCTGGTTATTCTTATCTAGGATCTTCAGACTCGTCGTTTTATTACCTGTCCAATAGCTCGAGCAACTGGGCGTCTGCCCAGATTTCGGCTGAAAACTTAGGAGGGCATTTAGCAACTTTCGAGTCTGCCGCGGAAAACGAATTGGTCACCACGCTGGTAAACTCAAATCAATATCCTTGGATTGGTTTGTATCAGAATGCGACATCAGATGAGCCTAATGGGAATTGGCAATGGGTGACGGGTCAAGAGATCTCTCTAAACGATGCTTCCTCAGGAGGGTGTAGCGAAGTGACGCTCACCTTGCTAACGGATAATTTCCCGCTTGAAACGACCTGGAGCATCCGAGATGCGAGCAACAATGTAGTCTTGTCCGGGGGTCCTTATGGTGCATCCAACGCGGTACAAACACAATCAGTTTGTCTTATCAATGGTTGCTACACGTTCAATATTTCAGACTCCTATGGAGACGGAATCTGCTGTGCGCATGGAGAAGGCAATTATACCTTAACCGATGAATTGGGGAGCGTGCTAGCAAGCGGAGGCAATTTCCAAAGCTCAGAAACGTCTAATTTCTGCATTGAAGCTTGGTCGCCATTTGCGAATTGGCATCAAAATGAGCCGAATAACTCGTCTTCTTCCGAGCATAGGGCGCATTTGTATTCAGGCACGAATGTCTTTGGCCGAACGTGGAACGATGCTTCTGCATCGGGACAGAAGCAACATTTACTCGAGATCGCTATTTCGAGTGAAACGGAGGTAGTGATTCATTCAGGGAATGCAGATGTGGAGTCACCTGGATGGTATCTCGGGCCGATTGATTACGCTGGATTGATAGATAGTTTATCGGATGGTAATTTCTCAAGTACCGATTACCGAAACCCCGGCGATTTGTTTTGCGCCAACGAACTCGCAGCGAAAGTAAAATCTGTGCCTGCGGACAATGTCATGGAGTATTCATTCCAAATCGATGAATCGAATTGGAATCAATCAAGAATTCATTGCGCATTTCCATTGACACCTGCCAATGCTCCTGCCGATGCTTTTGATGGGGCTGCGGCCTTAGAGAACAATCTTCCCTATTGGGGGATTCCAAATGGCGTCAACGCCTATGGAGAAGTATTTGTTCGATTAACGAACGGTAACAACACATTTTCGAAGCTCATCACATCGGTCAATGACCCCTTCCTGAAACATGATGCACCTTACTTGCAGAATGACAGTTTGGTCTTTGATTTAATCCTTGAAGAATTTGTAGATGACTTGGTCTTGACGGCGGGACAAACGATTCAAATTGAAGCGGTTGCGCTGTGGGCTACACCAGGTCGCCGCGTTTTAGCCGCTGACCTTGGTGACAACCCGCAGGTCATGTGCGGAGTGCCAATTCCGGTGTCACTGACTTCTTTTGAACAGGAGGTTCAGTCCAGTGGTGCCAACGCAACAGTTAGTTTCTCTTGGAGTGAGCCCCTTGGCGGTGAGGTCACCATTCAGCGACAATTCCCTGAATCTACAACTTCGACAAATTGGGTGGACTTAACATCCTTTGATGTTGGCGCGGTAACGGAGTATGCGGACGCAACATTGGGTCTCGATTCTCTGCTGTGTGACGATGTTTCTTATCGCTTGAAGATTGAACTGTGCGATGCGACTACCTATAGTCCGGTCGATGGAGTAATCATCCAAGGAGATGTAGATGACCCATGGGAAAATTTGGTGTCGCTCAATCAATCCATTTACGCTGACAAAGGCTTTTTCAAAGATCAGGTAAACGTGGATTGGTCTGCGGTCCAGGATTCTTCCGAAGCCTATGGTATCGATGCGTATCGATTGGAGCGCAGAGTGTATCAGCCCGCAGAACAAGCGCCTGAAGATGATTGGATTGTCTTGTTTAACTCTTCGGAGGATTGGCAATTCACGGACTTTACGGCCAATGCTGGGGTGCTTTATGAGTACCGCGTGCAGGCGATCGTGTCGTGTGGAGCGGGAAATTATGTCGAATTTGCGAGTCCATATGCCGTTGGCTACCGCACGGCAGTGGGTGAGGTGAGTGGACAAGTCACCTTTGGCACAGGGACAGCGGTCAAGGATGTTGATGTGGTTGTTACAAAAACAACGGGAGGAGACCCTCGTCTTGTTGCAAAATTGCCGGAAGATATTTTTGTAGGCTTGAATACAGATTTGTTGAAGGATACGTTGGCCACGGGATATGTCATGTCCCAATGGATGCGTATTGATGAGGATTTAACCACAAGTCCAACTCCGCTCCTTTCATGGTGGACGGATGAAGGCTTGGATGATGCTGGGAACGAATTGGTATCTGAAATTATCAGTCTCCAAATAAGCAAATCGGATGGGGTACTTCATACCAATCTGTTCCGTGCAGGAGACATATTAACTCAGGTGGATATTGTGCCTTTTGAGAATGACTATTCTTTCTTCACGATCAAAGTGATTACTCATGAAGACGGAATGACGTCAGACTCATTGATTGTATCCTGCTTAATGAGAGTGTACAATGAGGACGGTAGTTCAGAAGAGATCCTGCAAGTCGATTCTGTGAGATTGGGCATTAACCTTTATGAAGAATTCAGCCTGTTGAAATCGATTGAGTGGGCTGCTGCGCAGGGTTTGATTTCAGGATGTCTTGACGAAGGAGCGACCAATTTCATCACCTATGCGATGATGTCAACAAGTTGTACCTATGCGGATGAACCCGGTTGTACGGATCCGTTGGCTTTGAACTACAATGTCGATGCAGGGGTGAATGACGGAAGTTGTGACTTCGGAAACCAGATGTCTGAGGCCATTCGATTGAATTGGTTCAGTGATCAAGATCTAGAAGAGTATCCTGTCGTTCTCAATGCACAAAATGAAGTCGTTTGGAGTGGTCAGAATTTAGCTCCAGTCACAGGAGTCTTGGAACCATTCCAGCCAGCTTCCTATCGTTTCGCTTTGACAGATGGTGAGTATGAAGTTCAAGTTTGGAGAGGTGATGGGGTAGAAGCTGATGATTTTGGGGGCAATATGAGCGTGTACAATGAGGACGGTAGTCTGATTATGGGCACGTCACAGTACTTGTCTTGGGAAATCCTAAGTCAACCTCCTTATTCGTATGCAGCCAATCCTTATGCCTTCACAATCAATCCGCAGAATTGTGCCGAAGTAGGTGTGCCTGTTTCGGGCGTTGCGCTTTCTTTGGATGGTAGCGATTTACCGGTAGTGGATTGCGCATCGTGTTATTCCTGGTCTTTTGATGAGGATACGCAGGCGAAAGTTGAGCTTTCAGGGATTTCAAATCTCGGCACTCAATACTCTCTTGCGCTATGGATGCAGGCCAATTACAGTTCGATTTCTCCTGATGACTTTGAGCGGTACACCGTATTTAGCTTGGGAGGTGAGGAAGGCAATCCAGACCTAGAGGTTTTCATCATAAATGGTGAGTTACAGGCAGTTTCAGGTGATAATTCGATGGTTGTTGTGCACCCATTGCTTGATGGTGTCGAGGAGAATGTGAATGATTTGCAGCCCATGACATGGTATCATGTAACGCTGGTGGTAGATGGTTCGTCCATAAAGTTGACGGCTCGCCCATCTTTCTACGATGCAAACGAAGAGCAACTATGGCGTGCAGAACTTGTTGGTGAAGATGACGATTGGGGTTACGATTGGCAAGATGCCAATCTGTACTTAGGAGGCGGCGCTTCGTCAGATGGCGGATTCTCAGGTCTGATTCACGGATTTGCTCTATGGGATGGTGTCATCAGTTCGGATGTGCAGAATGCACTGTTCAACGGTCCAGAATCAGCAGTGGGAGATCCAGTTTGGGTGTCTACTGCAGTTTCTTCAGATTTGATTTTCAACCGATTGGTTCCTACGGCAGTAGAGAATAATCCTTTAATTGAGAACGATGTCACGGTGACATCGAGCAAAATGCGCTCTGTCTTGCGTTCGCCAAACGGTGAGTGCCTCGCAGGTTGCAATCGATTGTACGGTTTGTATGGCGAGAATGACGCGTTGACATACGAGTCCAATGATTTCAATCCTTTTGTGAACATTTTTGAAGGATGTTACATGCTCGACATGGTCAATTTGGGCCTTTCCGTGCCAACATCTGCAAAGGCGACCACACGGATGACATTGGATGAAATCCGTCTTTGGACAGATGAAATTGTTTCAACAGAAGGAGATACACTTCAAGGAGACAGCTTGGCATTGGCATCATTCAATCGCTACATCGCATATGATTCTGATGGACTTCTCAACTACTTGGAGTTTGACGAGGCTGTAGGAAATCGCACGTATGATCGAGCCAAGGAAGTCTCGAGTGGAGTTTGGAATAGAAATCACGCGATTTTCTACGAATCACAAGGGAATGTGGTGATCGAAGCTCCTGAAACAGGGGTGTATTTCGATCCTTCTGAGCCACCGCAACTGCAGAACAAGGGCAAAACGACTGTTGATGGCCAGTACAGAGTGGACAACATCAAGTACACGGGTACAGGCAATACGTTTAAGGTTGATCCAGATAAACCATTGCATCTATTCGCTCCTACTCAGCTTTACCTGAGTATTGGTGATATTCAACCAACACAGGCGAACATCAACTTCACAGACCTTTCGAGCTTCGAACAGAATATTCAGGTTTTCTATCAAGATTTGGATACCACCGGTTTTGAAGCGGATGCGATGGGTGACTATTTAGGAACAACATTCAACTACCTTGAACATGGACGTGGAAATGCAAGTAGTCCTTCAGATGGACCCAATTGTCCTGCACGTGGAGTGCGCGTTGCTGTGGATGGAATTCCATTCTTGGACGGGGATAACAACATACTGTTAACGGATGCCCGAGGTATGTTGACGGTGACCGTTCCAATTGGAACGCACATCCTCACGGTGTCCAAAGTAGGTCATACGTTCGTAAACGATGGAAATATCGAACTGACCATTGTTGAAGATCGCATTGCTGCTGGGGATGAATTGACATTCTGGGACACGACCACCGGCCGGGCTGCTGGTTTGGTCAATGGAAGTCAAGCATCCGTCGATGCGGAGTGGGGAACGACCCAAAACAATATTGGATTTGCTAAATTCTTCTTGTTCCCGGTTGATACAATTTTTACGGGAGCTGCCTGGGCTGGATGGGCTCCTGATTGGATTGAGAATTCTCAATATCAGCTTGATGGTGATGACTATACGACGCGGAATGACACATACTACTACCCTCTCAAAGGATGTCCTGCCATTCCTGTGCAAACAGACGAGACGGGACGCTATTTTGCTGATGTTATCCCCGAGACATATGTCATTGGGACAATGGGGGAGACTCCATTTGATAATTCGCGCATAGCTCAGGACTACGAGGGCTATTTAGATGCCCCGAACGACGACGATTTCGGTTCAATTGTGGTGTTGAATAATTCACCATATGCTTTGGAGAATAACCTGTTGCCTACAGGTGAATATTGGTATCAATCTGCGTTGGAGGCTGCTGTCCTGAATCTCAAAACTGATATGGTTACGGATGTGGATAGCAGCTCAGTAGTAACTGAAGAGCTTCCGAGTGGAGTGGATGCAATGGCCCATGTCATATTCAATGCACCACCGACAGTGATGACATGGCAGGACCTCATGGCAGTTGCTGTTGACGGAGTTGCGGATTGTGTGCCATTAACGGGTCTGCCGGAATCTCCACTTTCCTTCATCGGGATGGAAGTGATGGAAAAAATGGTGGCAGGTCAGAGGTATAACTACAACTTTAGAAACCATTGGAATACGGCTGGAACTGTTGGTCAGTCTCCCCTTCCTTTCGGAAATCCGATTGTGGAAGAATTCAGCGTCTATTGCATGGGCATGGCTCCTGTGGAGGTGTACACCAGTGAGTATGGATATGACGGAGAAAGCTATTCCTATGAAGATCGAGCGATTTCGGGCAACCAGAATTTGGTGCTTCAGGTGGAAGAGAACATCGGTTCTCCAGGCTCTCAGCCCAAGATTTCTAAAATCGCTGTGGAAGGTGTGCCTCTGTCCTATTTAATCTTCCCTCAAGTGAAGTACATGGACGACCAGACGCGTGCCGACGGATATCTGGAAATTCAAATTACGGATACAGCTGGAGGAAACACGTATGCAATTGAAGATGCGTGGGAGGTCTATACTTCTGAGGAATTGCCCTTGATTCAATCGGTTAATGCCGATGTTGTTCAGTACAACCGAATCCGCATGCTCATTGTCGGTGATGCCGTTAGAACTGCTGACTTCCCAGTGTCTACGCTGAATGAGTTGGATATGATTTTACGTGACCCTCCAGGTGATGGGTCATCAGCGACGTTGGAATCGGGCTCATCCAAATCGAGTATTAAGACAAGTAATACATCTCATGCCTTTGACGGATCCACGAACGTAACTGCCCATTTCGGAGCAGATTTGTCATTGGGTGTCAGTGTCGGAGGTTTCGCTGGATTAGGCGGCGGTGTGACATTCGGGGCATCGATTGGGATGAATATCGGATCAACAGCGGATGTCACGTTAGGATTGCTTTATGGTGGAGAGACGAGCTCCAGTTCAGGTGTCACGGAGACGATGGTATTCAATCAATCCCTCTCAACAAGTGGCGACGAACAGGACGGTTCCGGAGGAGCCAATCAGGACCTCTATTTCGGACGAACTGAGAACATTTTCATGACTGATAAAGCTTATTTCGGTCTGGAAACGACAACTCAGCGTGGTGCAGATGCAGTCGACGGCTTGACGATGACCGTGCCATTTGCGCGGGTTGGAGACAATGCCGCTCAGGACGCAACGAAGCCCATTTCTATGGGTTGGAAGACCATGGTCAGTATTGAAACGGGCCCAGCGTCATACTTCGTCAAGACAGCGTTGGAGATTGAGCAATACAACATTCCCAACCTGATCACACTGCGAGATGCATACTTTGCTGAACATTCGGAGCCAGGGGGATTCTATACTCCTCTAACTTCAAATCAACTCGAAGATGTCGTCCCAGAAGGCATGTTCCTCGCCAACAACGATGATCCAAGGTGGCTTCTTTTCCACAAGAACTTTATTGACGAGAAATACCCGTCAACACCTTCTTCACTTGATTTGCCTTTGAATCGCTTAGTCTATGAGGATTCGGAAAAGAACGGTCCAGGATACAATTTCGATGGTACACTAGGACAGGATACTGTTCGGCTATACAATGACTTGATCAATAGCTGGACAAGGATGTTGGCCCAGAATGAATTGGACAAGCTCAACGCACGGGCGTTGATTGCTGAGGATATCGATCAATTCGACGAACTCAGTGAAATTTATGATCCGGCTATTTTTGAATTGGCGGCGGACAATGGCTATGCGATTATACCGGCATCGATTCCTACGATAGAAGAAGCTGGACAGCTCTCGACAAATGGGGTCTACGCCGCATTCGATTTCGAACCATATTTCATGATTTTCAGTGGTGGAGGTAACGCGTATACTCAGTCCTTTACAAAGACCTCGTTAAAAGGAAGGTCGCGGGAGTCGATAGGGTATTTCGGAGGTAAAATCGGAGGTGAAATTGGTTTTGAAGTCCAGGGACTTGGAATGACAGCTACCACGGAACTTTCCAATACGAATACCTGGACGAATACGACAACTACAGAGGATGAAGCATCGTTGACCTTCACGTATACGTTGATGGATGATGATGAGGACGACTTCCAGTTTGTTGCTGTAATGTCTGGACAAGGCGCTGATGGCCCCATCTTTTTGAACCTCGGAGCAGCTCCTTCAAGTTGTCCTTGGGACGCTGGGGAAGAGAGTAAATATGAGGAGTTTTACCCCTTCCTGTCGAATGAAATTGAAAGGATGCTGCTTCAGGAAACCCTGTGTCCAAGTGATGAGGGCGTTTTGCTGCATGCATTGGTGACATTCCCCGACAATCACGTTGAAAATATATTCACAGCTTTTGCAACGCAAACTGCAGCAAGTGCTTTCCAGGCCAATGCAGTGGCGAATTGGAACGCGTCTAGCATCGGTTGGACTCCATCCGTTATTGATTTGAGCAATGGTTCGGGGTCGTGGAATATTCACTCTTCGATCTGCGCTGCGGTTCCAACGGACGGGTCTGAAGGTGTTCCAGTGGTTGTTCAGCCAGCGCAGTATATGCTTGACGCGGTTGAGTTGACCACTGCAAATGAGGTGTATTCTTTCAATGGGAACATCAATGATCCGTTGATTGTGAACCTCCAGGTGAATCACATCAGTAATTTCACGAACGGAACAGATTATGTGCTTTCCATTTCCGCCACAGGAAATCCATTGGCAGCATCTATCAGCATGGCTGGTGGAGGATCATCAGTCAATTTGGGTGGTATAACTGCCGGCAATCCTGCTGTGGTTCCGGTGGCAATCACAGCCAATGGATTGACTCAGCAAGAGTACTTGTCCGGTACCCTAGTCTTCTCAGTGGAGTCTGCTTGTGATGGTCAAATCTCTTCGGAGATTGAATTGGAGATCACCTTTGATCCGGTGTGTTCACCAATTGAGTTGACGAGTCCAGAAGCCGGTTGGTTTGTAAATACGAATCAAATCGTGTCTTCATCGGGCAGTGGTTTGTCTGCGCTTGGTGAGGATAGCGAACTTCAATTCCGTGTGGACGGCTTGAATATGCGCTTGCAAAACTTCTGCGCAACCTCAAGTCAGCCGGGATGTGGTTCGGAGCCGCATGCGGTTGAATTCCAGTATCTGAGATCAAATAGTACATCTTCTAGTAATGTCGGATGGCAAACATTCAAAACGATTACACGCGATCAAATTGAGGTCCCTGGCTCAAACCTTATTGGCTTCATCGATACATCATTCGTCTATACCGATGTGTTTGGACCTGTCAGTCCGTTTGAAGATCCGGCCGTTCAATTCCGCGCTCTTGCCGTGTGTGAATTGTACCAAGAAACGGTGAGTAATGTGGCTGAGGGGTCGATCGACAAAGTGCGTCCAGGAGTCTTTGGTGATGCGTTGCCATTGGATGGCGTTTACGATCCAAATGACGAGTTCATGATTCGTTTCAATGAAGCCATGAACCCGGTTTCTGTCGGACCGGTTGATATTTCAATCGAAGGTGACTTCAACGGTCTAAACCCTTGGGCCGGAGCTATGGGCTTTGACGCCGACGAGTACTTGAGTGTCATCGATGCGCCGAATTTGATGGACAACGATTGGTATCTCACGCTGCAAGTTTGGCCAGAAGGTGAAGGCGCGACTGTAGAGCCTCTTGAGGGCACCATATTCTACCAAGGAGACGAGAGTCATTATTTGAAAATCTTCTTTACCGAGAGCAATGTGGTGAAGGCGACAGTTCATACCAACAGTATCACAACCACAGAAACCATCGGTAACGTTGGTGAATGGTTGCCTGGCCGTTGGAATACGTTGAAGTTGGGCAGTGTTTGGCAGCAAAATGATGATGATGGGAACCCGGAGCATCGCTTGTTCGTGGGAACACCTGCCAACCCGCAATCGTATGTGTTTACCCTCCCAGAGGGCATGTCGTCTCCGATGTATGTTGGAAATGCGCTCGACGGCAGTCAACCATTCAATGCCTTGGTGAAGGACCTCCGCATGTGGCAGGACAATTGGGCGATTCCAGGATCGAGTTCTTCGGACATTTCGCCAAACCCTGAGCAGAATCGTTTGACCGGTCTTGAAACGGGACTTTCGCTGTGGATTCCATCGACAGAGATGGAAGGCACTCCGACGGATTACGCTCGCGGCCGAACCATCCAATTCAATGCGCATTGGGAGTTGGCTGAAGGTGGATTTGCGTTGTCTCCATCATCCAACGCTACGGCCTTGTCACTTGATTTGAGTACTTCTTCCGTGGCATCGATGTCGCTTGAATTCTGGTTCAAGCCTTCAGAATTGGGCGTTGAACAAACGATGCTGTCTAACAATACGACTTGGTTCTTCCAGGTGGGTGCGGATGGACATTTTGAAGTGCTCTACATCTCGGATGTCGATGGGCAAACGGCATACTATTCGCCATTTGCCTTGCAAAACAAATGGTACCATGTAGCGGTCGTCGGCGAAGACGGTGGTACGGTTCGAACGTATCTCGATGGGGAGGAGATTTTCTCACTTGAGCCGGACGATCGTTTTGCTCTCACATCCCTCTATTTGGATGGTGGATCTGTATTGTCTACCACTGGAGCTGAGTTTACAGGTTATGTAGATGAGATCCGGGTATGGACGAAGTCCTTGAATCAAGATGAAATCATGCTTCGACGCCATAAGCGATTGGGTGCACTGCCTGGCGTACTGGCCTATGCGGCATTTGATTCATTGGGAGTTGACGGCGTAGCAGTATCCAACTTGCAATACCTCAAGAGAAACGGTCAGGGAGTCTATGAGAATAAGGATTTGACGACGGGTACAACATTGTCCAACGAGTCGTATGCCTTCATTCCATTGGAATCCACTGCCGTTGAAGAAGCTGCTGTTTTGTCGATTTCGCACAATGCGGGCAATGACGAATTCATCTTAGAGTTTAAGGAGGACAAGCTTTGGAAGTTTGAGGACCAGGTGGTTCAGGTAACACTGGAACAAACGGTTTCCGATGTCATCGGCAATGACATGGCTGCTCCTGACACGTGGAAATTCCTCTTCGACCAGCATCCGCTCAAGATTGATTTGGATGCGTGGGATGTTGAGTGTTTTGTTGGGGACGCTCCGTCTACAACCTTTACACTCTTCAATACGGGTCTCGAGTTGGAGGACTATAGTCTCACCGACCTTCCGGTCTGGTTGGAAGCGTCTCCTGAATCGGGTTCATTGGCTCCATTTGGTTCTGTCGAGATCACCTTGTCATTGGCCGACGACATCAGTCTAGGCGAATACGGTGCAGACTTCCGAATCACAGGCGATTTCTGCAGCGAGTCCAATCCGATGGAACCAGACTTCTGGTGCTTCGGTGAACGTTTCCATGTGGACGCCAAGGTGCGCGCTGAGGAGCCTGAACTGGAAGTGGATCTTTGGAATTTCGAGCAGTCGATGTCCGTGGTGTCTCGCGTTTACAACGGTCCGTATGCCTCGTATGATGACGAGGACATTGTGATGGCTTATGTGAATGGAGAGCTGCGCGGGTATGGCCGCTTGAATGTGGATATCAGCAATCAACTCTATGCGTTTGTGGACGTGTTCTTTGATGCGGAAGAAGCGACAGCTGACAATGGCGAAGGACTTCCTGTGGACTTCCACGTGTGGGATGCCTCCCGTGGAGTGACCTTCACCAATGCGGAGATGTACCATCCAACGTTGCTGGATACGCTCGAAGCGGTCCGTGTGCAACCGGATGCGATCTATGGCGAAGTATTCGCACCGCTCTTATTGAAGACGACCAATCGGGTGGAGCAGGAAATCAACTTAACGCCAGGATGGAATTGGATTTCATTCAACGTGAAGAGCGATAGCCTCAAGAGCATCCCGGCTGCGTTTAGCGGAATTCCGACTGCAGACATATTGGAAGTGAAGAACCAGACTCAAGTTGCCCAGACGTACAATGGAGAGTGGGCTTTGGTTTCCAACGCAGACAGCCTTGGGCTCGACGATATGTTCCAAGTGAAGATGCGCACAACAGTGCCATCTGACACGGTATGGACGTTGCATCTACAAGGTCCGATTCCAGATCGCATAGCCGATGCACAATCGGTTGTCAAAGGATGGAACGCGTTGGGCTACATGGCACAGCGAGAGCTGTCCGTTGGAGCAGCGTTGCAATCGTTGTGGGATGCGGATTCTGTATTGACGGTCAATGATGTCGTGAAATCCCGTTATGATGGCTTCGCCATGTATGCTGGAGGCGGAGATTGGTTCGGTTCGTTGACGCACATGACGCCTGGTCAAGGTTACAAGCTGCAGTTGATGCGTGCTGATGCCGCCGCAGGGGATACCATTGGTGTCTTGCACTATCCAGTCGATGCGATGACAGCAGGGTACGAGTACCGTGCTGCGACTCCAAAGCCGGATGTGTGGCCTGAAGATTTCCAGTCCTTGGAGTCTAGCCACAACGTGGTGGTGTCTCTGGATCTTCCGGACTACGTGCCGCAGACCATGGATGACGTTGTTGGAGTGTTCAGCTTCGATGAGGTTGCCCAAGCGTGGCAATGTGTTGGTCAAGCCTACCCGCGTGACTTCTTTGGTCATCGTCGGTACTTCGTGACGGCATTTGGTCGCGCAATTGAGACGGGCGCACCGCTTCAGTTCCGCTGGTACTCTGGCTTTACAGATGGCGCGATGGAAGCACGTGAAGTGGAACTGTTTGCTCCTGATGGAATGACCGGTACCATGGATGAGCCGTTGGAGCTTCACTTCAGGGTTGGCGATGGCATCGATTCGGAAGCTTCGGCCTTTGAAAATGCGGTCAGCGCCACGGAGGGTGACCTATTGGAAGTGTATCCAAATCCGATGACCTCGAGTTTCACGCTGCATTATCGGGGTACTGAAATCGTAGAGCAAATCCGCTTGGAGGATGCTACGGGCAAGTTGGTCCGACTCTTGGATTGCTCTCAACTCCAACGAATGGACGATGGGTCGGACGCTGTCCGCGAAGCCGTTTGCACGTGGGAGGTGTCGAATTTGAACAATGGTGTTTACTTCATTCACCTGGTAACAGATCAGGGTGCGCAACGCGTGCGAATCCTGAAGATGTAAGGCCGGAATAGAACACGATTGTTATGAAACAAGACAACTCATTCGGACTGTGGTCCCTTGGCTTTGCGGTCCTTGTATTGTTCCTTCCTCTTCTGGGGTTGGGGCAATGCGAGGCCCCCATGGGCATTGATAATTTGGGCTCAAAAGGCAACGTTGGTTTTTTGATTGGTCAATCTTTTGTGGCCGACGGAACAGGCGAAATATCAACCATCACCTTGGGTGTTTGTGACGGAGTTGATGCCCAAATTGTGGTGCGCGAGTATTCCTCGAGTGATTGGAACGCAGGGAATGTCTTGGAGACTTCGCAGCTTGTCGCTGCGACTTCTTCTTCGGGCTCCTATTGTTTGGTATCCCAATACGGATCGAGTCATTACGCCACCGTCACCTTTGAGTTTGAAAGTTTGAATGTTGAGTCAGGAAATGAGTATGTCATTGAGTTAATCAGCGGTGTAGCCATCAACAGCTCCAGTGCTTATGCCGATGGATTGGCCTATGGCTCTGGAGGGACAACCGCCACGGATCTGTGGTTTGAAGTGGTCGGATGTGAAGATGAAACCATGGTGTTTGGGTGCACTGATTCTGCTGCATGCAGCGGATATGATGACACAGCAACCGTTGATGATGGTTCTTGTCAATACCCAGATTGCAATGGAGACTGTGGGGGGGCAGCCTCGGTAGATAGCGATTGCGGATGTGTCGGTGGAACCACGGGGCTCGAAGCGGGATACTGCTTGGGATGCACCGATGACACGGCATGCAATTTTGATGCTTCGGCTGCTGTTGATGATGGAAGTTGCGCTGTGTTGGACTGCAACGATGTCTGTGGAGGTAGCGCTGTCGTGACCGATTGTGGTTGCGCTGGAGGCACAACGGAGTTAGACCCGTCGCTCTGTGTTGATGGATGTTGGGTGGATCAGATGGCCAATGACGGGAGCACATGCAACCAGTCATTTTTCATTGGTCAAAGTCTGGTAATCGAAACAACCGGGTGGATCAAATCGTTGGAAGCGCTGAGCTGCTCTGGTTCTGATATGCAGATTGTTTTGCGTTCTGCACCGCTTTCTGGGGGAGCTTGGAATTCGGGTATGGCAAGGGATACGTCCAATATGATTGTAGCCACCTCAGGCAATTCCACTTGCGCTCCAAGCAGTTATGGAAGCAGTTATTATGGATACAAAACCTTTGTGTTCGAAGACATCAACAGTCAAGGATTTCCGGTTGAAGCAGGTGATACCCTCGTCGTGGACTTTCTCGCAGGATTTGCCATGGCAACCTGCACGGCTGATTACACAGCAGGGGAGGCAGTTTCTAGTTCGGGTGCGTTTGTCGCATCCAAAGACATCGGGTTTCGCTTGAACATCTGTGAAGATGAGACCGTGGTTTTGGGATGCATGGATGCCAGCGCATGCAACTACGTGGTGGGTGCAACGTATGACGATGGCAGCTGCGCTGAATTGGATTGTTCGGGTGTGTGTGGAGGAACGGATGTGATGGGCGACGCCTGTGATTGCGATGGCAACGCGCTGGACGCGATTGGTGTTTGCGGAGGTTCTTGTGCTGCTGACGAAGACAATGACGGAATTTGCGATGATGTCGATGCGTGTGTAGGAGTCTTGGATGCATGTGGAATTTGCGGTGGTCCAGGGGCTATATACGCTTGTGGCTGTTCTGAAATCCCTGAAGGTGATTGCGATTGTGATGGAAACGAGTTAGATGCCTGTGGTGTGTGCAATGGCCCCGGAGCGATTTATGAATGTGGATGTTCCGATTTCCCGGAGGGTGATTGTGATTGTGATGGGAGCGAGGAGGACGCCTTGGGCGTTTGCGGCGGTTCTTGTTCGGCAGACGCAGACAACGATGGTATTTGTGATGATGTCGATGCCTGCGTTGGACAACTTGATGCTTGTGGTGTTTGCAATGGCCCCGGTCCAAACTCGGGTTACGATTGCGATGGAACTTGTTTGAACGACATAGACTCCGATGGTGTTTGCGATGCATTTGAAATTGATGGTTGCACCGACTCCGCGGCTTGCAACTATGATGTTACGGCAACGGACGACGACTCCAGCTGCACATTTGCTGCCGCTGGCGTTGACTGCTCGGGTGCTTGCCTGGCTGACGCAGACGCTGATGGCATTTGCGATGACAATGAAATCGTGGGTTGCCAAGACGATACCGCCTGTAATTACGATGCTACAGCAACGGACAGCGGATCGTGTTCCTTCGCAGCATCGGGTTACGACTGTGCGGGCGACTGCCTCAACGATACTGACGGCGATGGGATCTGCAATGAATTTGAAATAACGGGGTGCACCTATTCAAGTGCATGCAACTTCGATAGTGATGCCACAGACGATGACGGCTCGTGTCAGTATGCCGTCGCGGGCAGCAATTGCTCTGGCGACTGCCTATTCGACAGCGACAACGACGGCATCTGCGATCAGGATGAAATCACGGGTTGCCAGGACGACACGGCCTGCAACTACGACAACACGGCAACGAACGCTGGCTACTGTGTCTTCGCCATTTCCGGCTACGACTGCGCAGGCGTTTGCCTCGTCGACACGGACAACGACGGCATCTGCGATGCCTTTGAAACAGGAGGCTGCACGGACTCTTCAGCTTGCAACTACGACGCTTCGGCAACGGACGACGACTCCAGCTGCACATATGCTGCTGCCGGCGTTGACTGCTCAGGAGCTTGCCTTGTCGATACCGACAACGACGGCATCTGCGATCAGGACGAAATCACCGGCTGCCAGGACAATACGGCTTGCAACTACGACAACACGGCAACGAACGCTGGCTACTGCGTCTTCGCCGTTTCCGGTTACGACTGCGCAGGCGTTTGCCTCGTCGACACGGACAACGACGGCATCTGCAACGCTTTCGAAACAGCTGGTTGCACAGACTCCACAGCTTGCAACTACGACGCTTCGGCAACGGACGACGACTCCAGCTGCACATATGCTGCTGCCGGCGTTGACTGCTCAGGAGCTTGCCTTGTCGATACCGACAACGACGGCATCTGCGATCAGGACGAAATCACCGGCTGCCAGGACAATACGGCTTGCAACTACGACAACACTGCGACCAACGCGGGCTACTGCGATTATGCCGAGGATGGCTACGATTGCGATGGTGTTTGCTTGAATGATTCAGACGATGATGGCATCTGCGACGCTTTCGAAACAACGGGTTGCACAGACTCCGCTGCTTGCAACTACGACGCTACTTCAACAGACGACGATGACAGCTGCACGTATGCTGCTGCCGGCGTTGACTGCTCGGGCGCTTGCCTTGTCGATACCGACAATGACGGCATCTGCGATCAGGACGAAGTGACGGGCTGCCAGGACGACACAGCCTGCAACTACGACAACACGGCAACCAACGAAGGCTACTGCGATTATGCTGAAGAGGGCTACGATTGTGATGGTGTCTGCTTGAACGACATGGACAACGACGGCATTTGCGATGCGTTCGAAACAGAGGGCTGCACAAGCCCAGCTGCTTGCAATTACAATGTAGGGGCTACGAACGATGATGGTTCTTGTGAATTTGCTTTGGCGGGCTACGATTGCTTTGGTGATTGTTTATTGGACTTGAATGATGATGGAGTTTGTGATCAACTTCAGGTAACAGGTTGTCAGGATGCGATTGCCTGTAATTATGATGCTTTAGCGACTGAACCGGGCTACTGCGATTATGCTGAAGAGGGCTACGATTGTGATGGTGTTTGCTTAAT
>CAWVYB010000010.1:0-27174 GCA_963934215.1 uncultured Flavobacteriales bacterium
GATGCGTTCTGAGAAGCTGATTTCTTCACATCTTCCCAAGAGCGCTCGAGGACCCTTGGAAGGGCAAGTAACTCGGCTTCCTCCCAGGTTTTCCAATCGCCCAGATCGGACGTGTCTTTGAGAGTGCTTTCCCAAAGCCAAAACTGCACGTGCAGCCTCCGGTGGCTCAGAAGGTGCTTGACGGGTGATCCGCAGGGTCCCCTCGCTACTAGATGGTTTCCTAACGCTTCAGGGATATCGATGGGCTCCACTTGATTCTGAATTGGGTGCTCTGTTGACGGAAAGGCCCAGAGGCCTCCCCAAACACCGTTTTCAGGCCTTTTACACATCATAACAAGCTTGTCATGAACAATCACGTGGAAGTTCAACGCGACATCGAGTACCTTGGTTTTACCTTGTTTGAACGGTGGTATATTTCCTTTTTCATGGGGCATCTGCTGGCTCGCACAAGCATTTTGCAAAGGGCAATTTGTGCAGTCCGGTGCGTGAGGAGTGCAGGTCAGCGCTCCCAACTCCATAATCGCTTGATTGTGCCTTCCGGGATTTTCAGGGTCTACCCAAGCGTTCGCGAATTCTTCTAGCGGTTTTCTGCCTGATGGCCGATCGATTGGTTCGTGGATCCCCAAAAACCGACTGAGTACGCGCAACACATTTCCGTCGATTGCCGCCACAGGGGTGCCAAAACAGATTGAACAGATGGCTGCGGCAGTATATGGGCCTATGCCGGGCATGGATAGCCAGTCGTTAAGCGCTGTTGGGTGGCTGTTTGGGAAGTCTGTATGGATAATTTGAGCTGTTTTGTGCAGATTTCGAGCTCGACTGTAATAACCAAGTCCTTGCCACTCTTTTAAAACATCGTCAACACTTGCGTTGGCCAATGAGCGAAAGTCAGGCCATCGATTCACGAACTTCTGCCAGTAAGCAGTCCCCTGATCGATGCGGGTTTGCTGCATAATAACCTCGCAAAGCCAGGTTTCATATGGGCGGGGATTTTCCCTCCACGGGAGGGGGCGTTCATGCTTCAAATACCACTCGTGAAGATCTCTTCGGGGCATCATGTGGACCGCGTCATCGGAAAAAGCTGTTTTGGGATGCATGAAGGTTTCGTATTCAGGTCATTCGACGTATTTTTGCATCCCTAAACGAGAATAGGGTTTCTTTTTTTGAGACAGACAAACGTAGTAAAGCAAGATGACGAAAGCAGATATTGTTGGCAAAATTGCCGAGCAAACAGGGATGGAAAAGCACGATGTTCAATCGACGGTCGAGGCATTTATGCGCTCTATCCGCGACGGTTTAGAGTCGGGTGAGAATGTTTATCTACGTGGTTTTGGCAGCTTTGTGGTCAAAACGCGGGCGGCCAAAACAGGGCGCAATATTTTAGCGAAGCAATCGATTCAGATTCCCGCTCACAATATCCCCTCGTTTAAGCCAGCGAAAGAATTTGTGGAAAATGTGAAGACACAAGTCAAAGTCAAATAATTGATGCGCAACAAGACAGGGCAAATAGCTACCGTTATTATTGGTGCAGCGCTCATTGCGTTTGTGCTCTGGATGCCAAGACAGCCTGAATCTGCTGCGCCTGCGATGACCGAGGTGGCTTCAGCGGATGCTTCTTTGTCAGACGATCCTGTTGCGATTGCGGTGGAAAAAGTGTCTGGAGCTAACCCGATGGAGGGTATTTTGGAGTTGCGTGCTCTAGCTGAGCAGGAGGAACCCGAAGTCGATGCTGTGGTTTGGTTAGGAGTTTTTGGTATTCAGTCAGGCCAGCTGGATAAAGCGCGTGAGCGTTTTAGCGAAGCGTTGATGATTGAGCCAGGTCACGTTGAAGCTACTTGGCAATTGGCCATGTTGGATATGGAGGAGGGAGCATATGACCGAGCTGTTGTTGGTTTTGAAGCTTGCATGGATGCGGATGACACGTATTCCAATGGTCTTTTCTTCACAGCACGTTGCTATGAAGCAATGGGCAAAACGGAAGCGGCTGTGATTCGTTACCAGCAATACTTACCTTATGCCCCGGATACGATTATCTCTGCCCGAGTTTTGGACTTTATCACACGATTAGAATCCGGAGAGTCCTCTGGATCAAACGAATAAATTTAACGATCATGCCAAGCGGTAAAAAACGGAAGCGTCATAAGATGTCGACGCACAAGCGGAAGAAAAGATTGCGCAAAAATCGGCACAAGAAGAAGTGATTCATTCGGGTGAGTACTTGGTACTCACCCGAATGGGGCGCTTCCTTGCGTTTCATCCAGTTCCTGCGTGAGCAAAGAATTGGTAATCAATTCCATCTCGGGTGAGGTGGAGATTGCCTTGATGGAAGATGGTCAACTCGTTGAGTTACATCGGGATCAAGGCAGCAATGGGTTTGCGGTTGGAGATATTTTTCTCGGCCGTGTCAGGAAAGTATTGCCTAGTTTGAACGCGGCTTTTGTAGACGTGGGTCATGAGCGGGATGCTTTTTTACATTACTTGGATTTGGGGCCATACTATCGGACCCAGCAGCAGTATGTAAAGCGTGTAATGCAAGGGAAACAGCCCGTTGCAGATTTAGGAAACTTCAAGCGAGAAGCGGAGATTGACAAACGAGGGAAAATCAAAGACGAAGTGTCTTCTTCCCAGTTGGTGTTGGTACAAGTTTCGAAAGAACCGATAAGCTCCAAAGGGCCACGATTAACGGCGGAGGTGACTTTGCCCGGGCGTTATTTGGTTTTGGTTCCGTTTAGTGAAAAGGTTTCTCTATCAGGAAGAATTAAGGGCGAGAAGGAGCGTATCCGTTTGAAGCGACTGATGCAGAGTATTCGGCCTCCGGGTTTCGGAATCATAGTGCGTACGGTCGCTGAAGAAAAAGGAGCTGCGGACCTGCATACTGATTTGGAGGATTTGGTAAATCGTTGGGCTGAATTGCACAAGCGGTTGAAGAATGCTAAGCCTGGAAAACGTGTTTTGGGCGAATTGAACAAAACAAGTGCTGTTTTGCGGGATGTGTTGACAGCGGATTGTACGAACATCCGCGTCAATGATGCAATCCTTGCCGATGAGGTGAAGAATTATTTGCATGCGATTGCTCCTGATAAAGAGGGAATCGTGAGTGTGAGTAAGGACAAGGACCTGTTCAATACGCTTTCCATTCATCGTCAGATTAAGGCGGCGTTTAGTACTCAGGTGAACCTGAAGAGTGGAGCCTATTTGATCGTTGAGCAAACAGAAGCCATGCACGTTATTGACGTGAATAGTGGTGGGCGGAAAGCAGGAGCGAAGGATCAAGAGGAGAATGCTCTTCAGACCAATCTGGAGTGTGTGAGTGAAATTGCGCGCATTTTGAGGTTGCGTGACATGGGAGGTATCATCTGTATCGATTTCATCGATATGGCCAAGCGAGAGCACAACAAGCAACTTACAGATGCGCTCAAGGATGCGATGCAAGCTGACAAGGCCAAGCATAACATCTTAGCTCCTAGCCGATTCGGTGTAGTTGAGATGACACGACAGAGGGTTCGGCCAGTGGCGACGATAAAGACTTCAGAAAAGTGTCCAACGTGCTCAGGTACCGGAGCTGTTCAGTCTTCAATTCTCGTAACCGATACCATCGAAAATAGCATTAGCTACCTCGTTGAGGGTGAAGGGCATCGTCGCCTGACGATTATGCTTCATCCGATGGTAGAATCATACATCAAACAAGGTTGGATCAAGTCAATTTTACGCGCTTGGCAAAGAAAGTATGGTGTGAAAATTCACGTGGAATCAAATTCTTCACTTGAATTGCTCGAATACCACCTATACAACAAGCTCGGAGAAGAGTTGTCTGTTTGATAGCATGTGCTATCGATGCTTAGGCCTTTAGATTTTTTGGATAACAGAGGAAAGACTTGACCACCAGTGTGGTCAAGTTTTCTCTGTTCCAGTGATCTGATGCATCTCCAAAATCTTGGATGCTGCCGTCCTTGAATCTGATGTTGATGCCGCCAGATTCATAGATGCGATTGTCGATGCGCTCGCTAATCACAAAGTAACTAGCATCTTCTACGGAGAGGTTGAGTGCTTTGGCCACGCGTTCAAGTTGAATGTCCAACTCGTCCTTTGAGAAAGCTTGGGAACGCAGCTCGATTTGAAACAAGTCCCTGTTGATGATGCGGCGACTCAAGTCACTCAAGATGGGGTCGGAATGATGCTGCCATGCTTTCAAGGCGCAAAGGATATCGCTGTCATCCAATTGACAAAAGCGATCTAGAATACTCGGGTCTGCCATGAACCGCGCTTTATCGAGGGACTCGTGCAAGAAAATATGCAAGGCCGGGGTAGAGAACAATGTGGCGTCCGTTTGTGCGACATGCTTGGCTCTTTTGAGTGCGGACATCAGCATAAATTCTGCGCAAAGAACCGTTCGATGCAGGTAAACTTGCCAGTACATCAGCCGTCGTGCCATGACGAATTTCTCAATCGAATAAATGCCTTTTTCTTCAACGACCAATTGGCCATCTTCGACCGCCAGCATTTTGATGATGCGCTCACTTCCAACACGGCCCTCGGCAACGCCTGAATAAAAACTATCACGGGACAAGTAGTCTAACCGGTCCATGTCCAATTGGGACGAAATCAGTTGGTGTAGAAACCGCTTGGGGTGATGGTCATTGAAAATAGCGATGGCTGTATCCAACGTTCCATGCATTTCTTCGTTGAGGCGGTTCATGATGAGAACAGAAATGTCCTCGTGGTTGACTCCTGTGACAATGCTGTGCTCCAATGCATGACTAAAGGGTCCGTGACCGATGTCATGCAACAAGATGGCTGCGCAGGCACCTTCTGCTTCGACTTCGTTAATCTGTACACCTTTCGATCGCAACACAGAAATCGCCTCTTGCATCAAGTGCATGGCGCCAATGGCATGATGAAACCGGTTGTGCACGGCCCCTGGATAAACTAGGTGCGAAAGCCCGAGTTGTGAGATACGACGGAGTCGTTGCATGTGCGGATGATCTAATAGATCAAACGTGAGTGCATGCTGGATCGTAATGAATCCGTAAACCGGATCGTTGAGAATTTTGTGTTTGTTGTGATTCAGCATCTTCGGGCCAGATAAGAAATGGGGATCAACTGCGTTGAGAATTGCCGCAAGATAACTTGTTGCGACCACCTCGGACTTACCTTTGAACAGACACTTTGAAACGATGCAGCGAACTCCACGAATTTTATGGGCGGATGATGAAATTGAACTTTTACGTCCACACCTGCTCTTTTTAGAAGGTAAGGGTTTTCATGTGACTGCCGTTAACAGTGGGGTCGAGGCCCTTGAGTTGCTTGCAGAACAGGTTTTTGATCTGGTTTTCCTGGATGAACAGATGCCTGGCCTGAACGGATTGGAAACGCTGCAGCGTATCAAAGAAAAACGGCCTCACCTGCCGGTGATTATGATTACAAAAAGTGAGGAGGAACACATCATGGAAGAGGCCATTGGTTCCAAAATCAGTGATTACTTGATCAAGCCGGTGAATCCCAATCAGATTTTACTTGCCGTAAAGAAGAACTTGGATGAAAAGCGATTGGTCAGTGAAAAGGCGATGACCGACTACCAGCGCGAATTTCGTGAGTTGTCCATGCAGATGATGGGGCGTTTGGATGCCGCTGATTGGACCGCAATTTACGAGCGGTTGGTGCATTGGAAATTGGAACTTGAACGGTCCGATGATGCAGGAATGCGGGATGTATTGGAGATGCAATTCAAAGATGCCGATCGGCAGTTTTCGAAGTTTTATCAGACCTCGTATGAGGAGTGGATGGCGGCACCGGGTGATGACCATCCGACCTTGTCTCATCGATTGTTGACTGAGAGGTTGCCACAAGTATTGGCTGATGCGGGTTCTGATCGACCGGTTTATCTCGTCGTCATTGACAACCTTCGGATGGATCAGTGGCGGATGATTGAGCCCATGTTGCTCGATCGCTTCCGGGTTGTTCGCACAGAACCCTATTTCTCGATGTTGCCGACGGCAACCCAATACGCCCGAAATGCATTGTTTGCGGGGTTAACTCCTGCAGAGATCGCACGGGTTTATCCTGAATATTGGGTAGATGAAGACCAGGAGGGAAGCAAAAATAAATATGAGGCAGAGCTATTTGATCAGCTGCTCAAGCGACTTGATTTTAAGGGGAAGTCAGGCTATCATAAAGTGACCAACCTTGCCGCTGGGAGAAAATTGGTCGACCAGTTTCATCGAACAAAGGAGAACGATATCACCGCAGTCGTTTACAATTTCGTCGATATGTTGTCTCATGCGCGTACAGAAATGGACGTCCTCAAAGAGTTGGCAGAAGACGACGCGGCGTACCGTTCGCTCACGCTTTCATGGTTTGAGCATAGCGCCCTTCGAGAGCTGTTTGATCAAATGGCGGAATTCAATGCGCGTGTAGTCATCACCACCGATCACGGTACCGTGCGCGTGTCCAATCCCATCCAAGTGAAAGGTGATCGGAAAACCAATTCCAACTTGCGGTATAAAGTCGGACGAAATTTAGGCTACAAAGCTTCGGATGTATTTGAAGTTCGCGATCCGCAAGCCTTTGGATTGCCTCGGCCACAGGTGAGCTCTTCGTATATTTTTGCGCGAGAAGATGACTTTTTGGTTTACCCCAACAACTACCATCATTTCGCCCAGAATTTCAAAGACTCGTTTCAACACGGGGGCATTTCGTTGGAGGAAGTGATCATCCCATGGGTTGAGTTGGATCCCATTGAATCCGTATGACCACACCCACAAAACAACAAAGAGTTTTTGACTCAGACTGGTATTCAATTGAGGGATTGGATGTCGTAGCGGTGCGTTTACATGAGGTGTTCAAGCAGGTGCTAACACCGCTTGGTCATGGAGGCTACTCCGGTGTGGTGGCGTTGCATGGACCGATGGGGGCAGGCAAGACCACGTTGGTTAACGCGTTGTGCCAAATCTGGGGGGTGGATGGAGAAACGGCTAGCGCGACATTTGGATTGGTCAATGCCTACAAAGCGGGAGAATGGCCCATCTTTCATCATGACTTGTACCGCTTAAGCGGTGAAGAAGAAGCTCTGGACTTGGGGCTGTCCGAGTATTTTGAAGCGGATGGTTTGAATTTAGTGGAATGGCCTGAACGGGCTCCCGGACTGATGCCTCCTGATGCCTTGCTACTGGAATTATTGGTGGAAGACACGTTGGATTCTCCTGGTCGTCGAGCGATTCTTTGGCAAGTGCAAGCATCCTAGCGTTGGATTTAGTACTTTGACAACCGGACATGAACGAAAAAAGTAAAGGCATCCAATCTCTAGCGCGTGAGGCAGCTCTCCTTCCTCAGGAAGAAGTGTTGCAAATCGCGTCGAAATCAAGCGAGCTTGTCATTGGGATTCCCAAGGAAGAGAGTTTGCAGGAAAAACGTGTGGCATTGGTGCCTGAGGCGGTAGCGCTGCTGGTAGCGAGAGGCCATCAGGTCTTGATTGAAGCGGGCGCGGGAGAGCAAGCGCATTACTCTGATTCGGATTATAGTGAATCAGGAGCGCGCATTGTTTACGATCGGCGTCAGGCTTTTCAGACAGCGATGGTCATCAAAGTTGAGCCCCCTACAATGGAGGAGGTTGAATTGATGGGGATGCGTCAGACATTGATCAGTGCATTGCAGTGGACTGTTCAGCCAACAGGCTTGTTGGCGGCATTGGCTGCAAAGAAGATTACGGCCATTGCATGGGACTTCATCCAAAATGAAAATGGCATCTTTCCCTTGGTTCGCGCGATGGGTGAAATTGCAGGGAATTCGGCGGTATTAATGGCTGGCGAGTTGCTCGCGGGACCGGACGGAAGAGGTGCTTTGTTTGGCGGGGTTTCTGGTGTGCCTCCCACCGAAGTGGTGATTATCGGAGCAGGAACCGTTGGTGAATTTGCGGCACGATCTGCATTGGGTTTGGGCGCTACGGTGAAACTATTTGACGACAGCCCTAACCGATTGATCCGGCTGCAAAATGCGCTCGGACAAAGGTTGTGGACCTCAACACTTCAGCCTTCAGTACTGAGTGAATCACTGCGCACAGCAGATGTCGCTATAGGGGCGATTAGAGGAGCAGGCCAGCGCAGTCCGATGGTTGTTTCTGAGCCCATGGTGGCCGGAATGCAAAAAGGATCAGTCGTAGTCGATGTGACCATAGATCGTGGTGGTTGTTTTGAGTCAAGCCGCATTACGTCACATGAACGTCCGACCTACATTGAAATGGACGTGATTCATTACTGTGTTCCCAATATCCCTTCTCGGGTGAGTAGAACCGCTTCGAAGGCCCTGAGTAACATCATGGCTCCTTTGCTGCTTGAGTTTGCCGCAGATGGTGGTGTTGAGGCTTCGGTCAAGCAAAATCGCCTCGCGCGATCAGGGGTCTACATGTTCAATGGCAATTTGACCCACCCTGGATTGGCCTTAGAATCTAAGCTGCCTTATAAAGACTTGGACTTGTTGCTGGCTACACTTTAACAGAATGTACGCCTGCGGTCTCGTTGTCACTTGATGTTTCCTAGGGCCTTTAGCAAGCGAGGAATGATTTCACTTTCGTCAGTTGTTTCGACAATTTGAATCTGGCTCCCCTGGTGCTTCCTGACCAATTTCCGATAGTCTTTGAGTCCCCAACTGTGTGTTTGCGGGCGGCTGCCTGGAATGGGGGCTTGAATCGCATCATAGCGGCAAGCTCCAGGCGCAAAGAGCACCACAGACCACTTCATTCGCTGTAACGCCGTGATGAATTCATTGTCATTGGTGACCGACATCACCTGCGGATTTCCCAAAAGTGGGGGCAAGAACTCCATGGCGCACCTGCCCATTTCGGGGTCGCAGCCTCTCGAAAGAATGCACTTGCTCGAATGGTCATGCACCGGCGTTTAGTCACCACCAGCGATGATCTCACGCGATAGTTGATCTCGTGAATTCATACCTGTGAGTCAAACAACCCTTCGTTGGATGGGCTCGCCCCACTGACTGCTTTCTTGATCTCATGTAGCTTGAGCAAAGCATCCAATGGAGTCAACGTGTCAATATTTAAATCCAAAATCTGCTCTCTAACTTGTTCTAAGACGGGGTCGTCAAGTTGAAAAAAGCTCAATTGCACATCGGAAGCCGTCGGCAATGAGACGCGCTGAACCTGTGGTCCTGTCCCTGTCTGTGTTGATTGATCCCAGTCGGTTCGGCGGGTTTCGAGTTCTCGAAGGACTTCTTCAGACCTGCGCACTATGGACTTGGGCATACCGGCCAATTTGGCGACATGAATTCCAAATGAGTGGTTGCTTCCGCCAGCGACCAACTTTCGTAAGAAAACGATTTGTTGATTGACCTCCCGCACGCTCACATTGAAATTTCGAATGCGAGGAAAACGATCCTGCATGGCATTCAATTCGTGGTAGTGGGTTGCAAACAAGGTGAGAGGGCGCGTGTTGGGGTTTTGATGAAGAAATTCCGCGATGGCCCAGGCTATGCTCACTCCATCATAGGTGCTCGTGCCTCTCCCAATTTCATCAAGAAGAATCAAGCTTCGAGAAGTTAGATTGTTGAGAATGGAGGCCGTTTCATTCATCTCCACCATGAAGGTGGATTCGCCTGAAGAAATATTGTCTGAGGCTCCTACGCGGGTGAAAATCCGGTCCAGTACGCCCAAATCGGCAGAAGCAGCGGGCACAAATGACCCCATCTGTGCCATCAAACTAATGATGGCAGTTTGCCGTAACAGGGCGGATTTTCCAGCCATGTTGGGTCCTGTAATCATGAGGATTTGTGCATGCTCACTATCGAGCGTGACATCATTGGCGATATAAGTTTCTCCAGGGGGAAGGGCCCGTTCGATGACCGGATGTCTTCCTTGTGCAATGCGAATCCCGTGTTCCAAATGCATTCTTGGCCTCACGTAGCTGCAGGAGTCGGCCAATTCCGCCAAACTTGAAAGGACATCGAGTTGCCCCATGATCAGGGCGTTTTCTTGTAACGATGCAATGTCTTCTCCGACGGCAAGGACAAGCTTGTCATAACACGCTTGCTCTAGCCTTCCTGAGCGTTCCTGTGCGTCTAAAATGCGTGTTTCAAGTTCTTTAAGCTCTTCCGTGATGTACCGTTCAGCTTGGGTCAAGGTCTGTTTCCGAATCCACTCCTCAGGAACTTTGTCTTTGTGGGTGTTCCGAACTTCGAGGTAGTATCCGAATACTTGGTTGTAGTCAATTTTAAGCGACGAGATTCCTGTTCGCTTCGTTTCCCGTTCGCAGATAGCATCCAATGCACTTTTCGCATCGTGTTTCAATCTGCGGAGATCGTCGAGCTCTTCATTCACTCCGGGCTTGATCACAGCCCCTTTGCTCACAGACAAGGGCGCTTCGTCTTCCAATTCAACATCCAATCGTTGAAGCAGGGCATCACATGGCGTCAGGCGCTCCAAGTAAGAGATGAGTGCATCCTGTCCTTCGGTAATGGCAGCGATGGCATGTGTGCTTCGAAGACCATGCCTCAGTTGCACCATTTCACGCGGATTGATGCGTCCAGAACTGGCCTTAGAAGCCAGACGTTCCAAGTCGCCCATGGAAGACAGGCGGCCTTTGATCGCACTGCGCATATCCTCTTCTTGCAAAAAAACATCGACCGCCTCGTGGCGCTGTTCAATAGCAGAAACGTCGGTGAGTGGCATCACGAGCCACCGCCGGAGGCAACGTGCTCCCATTGGAGATCCCGTTCGGTCCATTGTTTTCACCAAAGACATGCCGTCCTCGTGGGAGGGTTGGAGAATTTCTAAGTTCCTTATGGTAAACCGATCGAGCCACAGGGTTCCATCTTCCGTGAGTTTACGGATGTGACGCACATGTTTTGGACGGTCATGTTGTGCGTGTTCGAGGTAGTGTAGAATGGCGCCAGAGGCGATGGTGGCATGTGTTGAGTTCGCCAAGCCAAAGCCCTTTAAGGAGCCGCTTTCAAATTGATTATGGATGCGTTCAACCGCATAATCTTGTTTGAAAACCCAGTCATCCAACCGGCTGATTTGCCAATCAGCACCGAATCGATTTCGTATCTCTGATTCAAGGGGTTTGGAACAGAGCAATTCTGAGGGCTGGTGCACGCGAAGAAGTCTTTCGATCAAATCAACGGACCCTTCTGCTGCGCTGAAATCTCCGGTCGAAATATCAAGCATCGCAAGTCCGCATCCCTTTTTTGACCAATGAATCGCGGCCAAGTAGTTGTTGCTCGATGATTGAAGAACTTGGTCGTGGTAGGAGACTCCGGGTGTTACCAGTTCAGTGACACCGCGTTTGACAATTCCAACCGCTTGCTTCGGGTCCTCTAGTTGATCACACACAGCAACCCGGTGCCCAGCGCGAACCAATCGCGGGAGGTAATTATCCAAGGAGTGGTGCGGAAATCCAGCAAGTTCAATTTCTGAAGCACTGCCGTTCCCTCTTTTCGTTAAAACGATGTTGAGCACGCCTGAGGCTGTGATCGCATCTTCACCAAACGTTTCATAGAAATCACCGACCCGAAAGAGTAGCAAGGTGTCCGGGTATTTGGTCTTTACCCGGTTGTATTGCTGCATCAGAGGTGTTTCCTTCCTGGCCATTTGACTGGTCAGGCCACCTTGAGGCCAGTTTGGGAGTCTTCGTCGAACCGGCTTTCCGCATAGGCGCGGTTGACCGTCAACGTTTTGTTTTCAGTTCCAGGCATTTCAAACATCGCGTCATTCAAAATGGCTTCCATGATGCTTCGCAATCCTCGTGCACCCAATTTGAATTCCACGGCTTTTTCAACCATGTAATCAAGTCCTGAACCTTCGAATTTCAGTTCAATATCATCCATTTCGAAGAGCCGAATGTACTGCTTACATAAGGCGTTTTTGGGTTCAACCAAAATGCGTCGCAAAGCCGCTGGACTCAATTCTTGGAGGTAGGTGATGACCGGAAAACGACCAATCAACTCTGGAATTAAACCGAAACTTCGCAAGTCTACTGGGGCGACATATTGAAGGATTTCATCGGATTCAATTGAAATCCCATCTTGTTGATATCCCATCGACGAGCGCTTGATCCGGCGTTCGATGATTTGTTCGATTCCAGAAAATGCACCGCCACAAATGAACAGGATGTTCTTCGTGTTGATACTGATGAGCTTCTGTTCAGGGTGCTTTCGTCCCCCTTGTGGTGGAACACTCACATCTGCGCCTTCGAGAAGCTTCAAAAGAGCTTGTTGAACCCCTTCGCCGCTCACGTCACGTGTGATTGAAGGGTTGTCGCTTTTGCGTGCGATTTTGTCAATTTCGTCAATGAAGACAATGCCGCGTTCTGCGCGTTCTACATCAAAGTCAGCGCTTTGAAGCAAGCGGGAAAGAACACTTTCGACGTCTTCACCAACGTAGCCGGCTTCTGTTAAAACAGTTGCGTCAGCAATGCAGAACGGCACATCAAGCATGCGCGCTATGGAGCGTGCAATCAGTGTTTTTCCGGTGCCAGTTTGACCGATCATGATCACGTTGGCCTTGTCAATCTCCACATCATCTCCTGTGGGAGTGTACGACAATCTTTTGTAGTGGTTATAAACGGCCACGCTAATGGTGCGCTTCGCATCTTCTTGTCCGATGATGTACTCATCGAGATGCTGCTTGATTTCAGAAGGAATCTTAAGATCGAGATCGGGTGCAGTTGATTTCTGCACGCGTTCCTCGCGAATGATGCTTTCGGCCTGTTCAATGCAATGGTCACAGATGTGACCTGTAACGCCTGCAATGAGAACCGTAACATCGTCTTTACTTCTGCCACAAAAAGAGCAGTTAATGGGCTGTTCACTCATGATGATTCGAAAAGAATGTGGGCTGCATTATTTGCGCTCAAGAACTTCATCGATCATGCCGTACTCCTTTGCTTCGGCAGCAATCATCCAGTAGTCTCGGTCTGAGTCGTTCCAAACTTTCTTGGATGTTTGTCCCGAATGACTTGCAATGATGTCGTAAAGCTCCTTTTTCAGCTTCTGAATTTCTCGAGCTGTAATCTCAATGTCGGAAGCTTGTCCACTGGCCCCTCCGAGTGGCTGGTGAATCATCACACGGCTGTGCTTCAATCCGGTTCGTTTTCCTGCGGCTCCGGCACACAACAAAACAGCTCCCATCGAAGCGGCCATGCCCGTGCAAATAGTCGCAACATCAGGACGGATATACTGCATGGTATCATAAATGCCCAACCCAGCATAGACAGACCCTCCTGGAGAGTTGATGTAAATCTGGATGTCCTTCGTTGGGTCAGTTGATTCCAAAAAGAGGAGCTGAGCTTGGACGATGTTGGCGATGTAATCATCGATTCCCGTTCCTAAAAAGATGATGCGATCGGCCATCAAGCGTGAAAAGACATCAACCTCACGAAAAGGCATTTGACGCTCTTCAATTACTGTGCGGGTCATGTTGTCTGCGCCATAGGCGAAAGAAATGTAATCCCTCACGGTTTGGCTGCTGAGTCCGCGGTCTTGTGCTGCGTACTTCAGGAATTCATTGCGGTCTGTCATGTCCCAAAATTACACTGCAAAAGCCTCCCATAACGGGGACTTTATCCAAAGACTTTTGGATTTTGTACACGGTTCAATTCACAGCGAACCTTGAGGAACCAAGAAAAGATGTTTTCACCTCAACGCACAGCCGCCGCAAGCTTGGCGAAATCTTCGTAGCTCACCTGCTTTTCTTTGATGTTGACGCGGGTCTTGAGGTTGTCGACGACCTTCCGTTCAATGATGAGATCAGCGATGCGGCGACGCTCTTCTTCGTTGGCCAGTGCGTTTTTTGCGAAGTTGTCCAGCATTTCACCTTCCAATGGCATGCCGTATTGCGCATACTGAGCTCCAATGACCCGTTTCGCTTCCTCTTCTAACTCTTCAGTGGATACGCGCATATCGGTATCTTTCATGACGGCTTGTTGCAATAACTGCCAGCGCATGGATTCGGCGTAGTTGGGGTATTCCTTTTCCAATTGCTCGTCCGAAAGCGGCTTTTCATTGGACATCTGAATCCAACGCTTCAAAAAAGCATCGGGCATCTGAATTTTCATGTGATCAATCAAATCCACGGCAAAACGGCGACGGAAAACAAATTCAGCATCACGGTCGAATTGCATGCGGAGCTCCTCTGAAACTTTTTCCCGAAAATCCTTGTCAGAGCTCACGACATCTTTCCCCAAGACCTTGTCCCAAAGCGCCTGGTCGTTTTCATGCGGAGCGAGACGTTTGACTTCCTTGACCTCAAATGAGAACATGCTTTTTATGTCATGCGCTTGGTCGTGGGTAATGCCGAGCAACTTGCCCAAGTCGTCATGGTTGTGCGAAACTTTGTGCGGGTCCACTACGAACGTATCGCCCACTTTTGCGCCAACGAGATTCTTCTTGGTTCTCCGATCATCCAAGTGTTCCAATGCAACGTTGGAGTCATGGGTGATCCCATTTTCCAATGGGGCGTTGTCCATTCCGAGTTCGGTGAAAGTTCCCATGAGCAAATCGGTATCATTGGCCATTTCCGGCTCGCTGATGGCACCGTGTCGCCGTTTGTGGTCGGTCACACTCGCTTCGATGGCCTTCTTGTCCACTTTAATGATGTGCCGTGGAAACTTTGCGCTTCGGCCGAAGGTCAAGTCAATGGTTGGGGCTAGGCCAATCTCATAAGCAAAGGTGAACGAACTTGGTTTTTCCCAGTCCCCGGAGGATTCCGTATTCGTCTGTGGAATAGGGTTGCCGAGGATTTCCAGTTTTTCCTGTTGGATGTACTGTCCCAAGTGCTCTGAAATGATTTTATTCATCTCCTCGGCGAGAATGGGAGTGGCATATTGCTTTCGAATCATCGCCATCGGCGCCTTCCCTTTCCTAAAGCCAGGGATTTGCGACTGCTTGCGGTAATCCTTTAAAATCTTGTCAACGCGATTTTCGTAGTCACTGGGTTCAACAGTAACGGTCAAAGTAGCGGTCAAATCATCGATGTTGTTCCGGTTGATTTGCATGGTTCAGTGGGGATTGGTCAGGTACGAATCTGCACTGAAATTCGTTCTTGATTCCGTAGTTGTATGTTGCTTCTTCCCAGGCTGTGCGGGTGGAGGGACTCGAACCCACACACCTTGCGGCACTAGATCCTAAATCTAGCGTGTCTACCAATTTCACCACACCCGCAGTCCTGAGAAGGAGTGCAAAGGTAGGAATCCAAATATTTCGATGGAACTTGCAGGCAGATGAAATTCAATATTTTTATCAATCAGGGTATGAAAGTGCCGCTCCTACTCATTATTCCTGCACTTGTGCTGCCTTTTTTAGTTTCCGGTCAAGCGTCTCAAGATTCGGTGCGACCGGCGCCTCGCGTTAAGATTTTAAAAGCGGATGTGATACTTCGGGACATGCTTCAGCCTGACGTACAGCGACTTGTGGGGGATGTTACCTTGCAATTCAAGGAGATTTATCTGTACTGTGATAGTGCCTGGCGTTATGATGATGGGCGGTTCAAAACGATGGGAAATGTGCGCTTGGAAGATTCCGAGAGCACGATGACGGCTGCAGTGATGCAAATGAATCCGACGCTTCAAATTGTTGAGGCGTGGTCAGGGAGTGATGGGGAAGTGGTTATGAAGGCCGATTTGGGGGAGGTGTTTGCTCCAAAGCTGCGTTACAACATGGAACGGCGAACCGTTGATTTTGACGAAGGCGGCGTCATACGTCAAGAAGCTACTCGCATTGATTTTCAACTGGGAAAATGGGTGGAAAAGCCTGCGGTTTTCATGCTTGGAGGTGAGGTTTCCATCATCGATGCCCAGGACCGAATTTTATCGGATTCCTTGCACCTGTTTCAAGCGGAAGAAAGCATTCAGTTTTTAGGGAAATCCATCATTCTATCCAATGATTCAACATTGGAAATGCATTGCTATCGTGGTCTTTATGATGGGAGCACGCGTTCAGGGTGGTTTGGTGGGACTGTGATTGACGGCTTTGCGTGGGTGCGCCAAGATGATGTGATGCTGCAAGGGGACAGCTTGGTTTTGCCGGCCGACTCCTTGGCACCAAGAGAGGCTTGGGGACATGTTGTTCTCCGGGATACAACAGGGAATTGGATGTTGGAAGGAGAGCAGGCTAAACAATTCAAGAAGTCTTCGGCGTCATCGCGAGGAACGTCTTTTTTATATGGGAATGAAAATGTACCTGCACGACTGATGGATGCGAGTGGTTCCGACACGCTTTTTCTCCAAGCGGATACTCTGCAGTTGGAAGCTCAATTCATCTTTGCTTGGCCTCGGGTAAAAATGGAGCAAGGAGATGCCATCGCGCTGTGCGATACGCTAATCTGGAATGAGGTGGATAGTGTCATTGATTTAAGGAACGCACCTCATTTGTGGTTGGAGGGGCAATTTCTGAGGGCTGATTCTGTGACGTTGAGCATGCGGGAAAATGCTCCGGATCGACTCCACGCATGGGGCCATGTGGGGTTGATGAACCCCGCGGGAGATTCTTGTTATCAGCAAATTGCAGGGAGGGATTTGCTTGGGCAATTTCAGCGGGGAAAACTGAGAGATGTTGAAATTTCAGGAAACGCTGAGTTGGTGTATTTCGATGCGGAATCGGAAACTGCGGCTTGCGGAGAATTCAATCGTGCTGCGTGCAGTCGCTTGCAAATTGTTTTGGAGGGAGGAGAGGCCAAGACCATCATGTTGCTCGATGACCCCTCCGGTGTATGGCTTTCTTGGGATTCCCCTGGAGCCAATCCAATCATTGAAAATCTGCGGTGGGTTGACCCACCAAGCTCCATTGCCGGTCAAATGAGCGATTAGGACTCACGTCTCCCGGAAAAAATTTGTATTCGTGTGTAAATCAACCCTCCCCGTGCGCAAATCGTCGCGCTAGGTAGCGAGACATATGTGTTTGTTTGCACAGGGTCAACAACAGGCAAGACCTCAATAGATGGCAATTCAGCGGTCGAACGCGACCGCTGAATTGTTCCATTGATTGAATGGGATCGCGGATGAAGAATACAGCGTTTTTTAGAACATGCATGTCAGTTTGTTTCATTTTAAATGAAGTCATCTCATGCGGTCAGCTTCCGGGGTTTAGTCCCTTGGAGCATTTGAATTGGACGGAGTCTTCTTGGGCATTCGAGCACTGGACTGCTACAGATGCCTTTGCGACAAGCTTTGCCTCGCTATTGGGAAGGCAAACGCATATTCGTGTCGATGGTGTTTGGGTCAATCCGTATCGGAATGTTCGAGGTCTTTGGGGGCATTCAATTCCATGGGGAGAACAGCATGGGTTGGTGTTGTTTGGGGGAGCTAGTCGCATTGAATACCCTGGAAATGATCTAGCAGCTTGGCATGTGATATGGAGAATGGAAGGGCGAGTTGTTGCTGAGTCAAACGCATGGCACCCTTTCCTTGAATGGTCCAGTCCGCTGCGTTCATCTGATAATCAATCCGGGTCAAATTTGCGTTTTGGAGGATTGTTTATCCGCGAATTTGAACGTGGAGAGATGCAGTTTTTTTGGCAGTGGATGGACCCTGCGTGGACGTTTGAGGTGAAGGTGTTTCTACAATGTCATGAAGCGATTCATGTCGGATTTAGCGGTCAATGGCAGCCTCGAATATGGGGGTTAAACTGCCGGATATTCATCGACGGTTTTGCTGCGCATGTCGGGCTTGCTCCGGTCCCCTTGGGAGGATGGCGCGCCAGATGGGCTTATTCTAAAGAGGGGGTCAATTGAATTGGGTTCGTTGTGCTGTTTGTTTTTTGTGTCTTTCTCCGTCCGGTCTTTCAGGACAAACAGATGCTTTGGAACGGTTTCTGCAAGAACAGGTTGTCTTTGGTGTGTGGACTCCGGATGAAGCAGCTTGTGTGGTACATCACATCGAACTGAATGGCCGGCCGGTCGTGCCTCAAGAGGCTGGCGCAATTCGAGGATTGCGTCCGTCATCCATAGCCTCTCTGCAGGAAGAGACCTCCTGGCTTCTGCTGTGCTCAGGGGTTTTAGGGCAAGCGGATCGCAAGTCGGTCAATCGGACAAGTAGTTTGTACGCACGCGTTGTTTTCCCGAAGTCAGATGCTTTGATGGAGAGCCGCTGGAGTCAATCGGTACGGTTGAAGAAGTCGGGCCATTGGGCGCTTCGGTTAGATCGGGGCTTAGAATCGAAGGGGCTCGAGCAAATTGCAGGATTTGCAATCTTTAAGAGGGCTAAGAAAAAAATGCAGTTCGTGGTGGGGGACTATGTTTTGCGCTGGGGAATGGGGTTGAACGTGTGGGACCAAAGTCCCTATGACGCGTTGAACCAATCCCTCGGAGCATTGCCTACGGCACATTGGTTGACCCCGACTTGGGGAGCCGTATCAAGCAATCATCGGAGTGGGTTGGCGATGACACGTGAAGCGAATAAATGGCGCATTGCATCGAGTATTTCCGTTGCAGGGCATGTGCATGACGAGGGCGCTTTAGGTCCCGTTCAATGGAGGAATGTTGGATGGCTTGACGCCAATTCTGCGGATGGCTTGACACGTATTCGAGAGTTGCGTTGCTCACAAATGGTGCGCCGTCAATCCAATTGGGGGGCTGTCGGGATTGTTGGAGAGGGGGGCACGTTTCTTCAAAAGGACTCTTTGAAAAATTGGTTCGGCTGGCTAGGGCTTCATGCCGAGGGCCATTGGAACAACACGCGTTGGGCCGTGGAGACCATGCACCATGCAATGGGTCATGCAGTCCATTTGACTTGGTTGCAAAGTCTAGGGCGTGATTGGGATGTCTATGGTTCTTTAAAACATCAGGAGCATGCTCATCCCGCGTTACGATGGAATGATTCCAAGTCGAACCCAGGCTTTCGGTTGATTTGGGGGGGGCAAAAAATGGAGGGCGTTCAATCCAATTGGAGTGGGTCTTGGCGAGCTGAAACGGTGACATCGGCATTGAATCGTACGACTAAATCGATGCGCCTCGAGTGTAAAATTCAGTTGCGTCTAGATACGGATGCTCAGGTTCAGTACAAACTCCACAGCTATGCTGAATCTGACGTTCACGGCTGGTTTCCCTCCCATTTTCGTCATGCCTTGAGATGGCAATGGACCCAGGAAGGACACAAAATGCGCGTCCAAGTGAATTGGGTAGCTGCACAAAATCTTCCGATGAGATCGGGGTTCGCGTTGACATATTGGCTTGAAGACAAGGGGGTGAAGTGGCGCTGGAAAGTCGCTGCGTCGGGTTGGAGAGTCGCAGAAGGACTGCAGCTTTATGGCTCTGAGCCGACACTATATGGAGTGGGTTCGCGCATCATGACAGGTACCGGTAGTCGACTCAGTTGGTGGCTTTCTTATCAATTGAATGATTGGTTTACGGTTCAATGGGCTGGACACAGTGCTTTGAGGTCAGATCGCTTGACAAATACCTATTTGGGTTTTTCAACGGACGGCCCGGTGCAAACAGCAATGGATTTTCGCCTGACTGTATCTCTGTGATGGTATCTTAGCGAAAATGAGAACGCCATGGCTACGACTGCCGATATAAAAAACGGGTTGGTGATGAATCACAATCATGGATTGTGGCAGGTCATTGAATTTCTTCATGTGAAACCTGGAAAAGGAGCCGCTTTTGTGCGGACAAAACTGAAGAATCTCTCAACAGGGAAAGTGGTAGATCACACCTTCAATTCAGGAGTGAAAATTGAGCCCATCCGCATAGAGGTGCATGAGTACCAATATATCTACAACGATGATGACAATTTTTACTTCATGAATCTGGAGACCTTTGAGCAGATTCCGGTTCAGAGTATCGTGATCAATGCCCCCGAGTTCTTGAAAGATGGATTGGTGTGCAAATTGCAATTTCACGCTGCTGAAGAACGGGTGTTGAGTTGTGATTTACCGACGCACGTGGAGACGGAGATTACCTACACCGAACCGGGAATCAAAGGAGATACCGCTACCAACACGATGAAGCCCGCAACAACGGATACGGGTGTTGAAATCCGGGTGCCTTTGTTCATCAATACAGGGGACAAGGTCAAAGTCGATACGCGAACAAAGGAGTACGTCGAGCGCGTTAAGAAGTAACCATGGCTCATAGCGTTCAGCGACTCGAACAGCGTCTTGAAGTTCAGGACTACAAGCTCAGTGCTTTGTTAGAGGTTACGCGTGGAATCAATTCACGGGCGACGGATCAACAGCTGCTCGAGATGTACCGAGAGAGTTTGTCGGAATTTCTAGGAATCAATCGACTGGTTCTTTACGCGTTTGATGAAGAGTGGAGGTGCCTGCTGAAAACAGGCGTGGATGGGGACATTCCAGAGATTACAGATTCTTCTTTCTTTGAGCAGGAAGGGCGAATTTCTCTCAATTCTTCAAAAGGAGTTCAGCAGTTTGATGTGGTCATTCCTGTGACACACGACGGAATGCCTCTAGCCTATTTACTCGCAGGTGAAACCTCTGAAGGGCGTGGTGTTAGTCCGGTTGTGAAGCATTTAAACTTCATCCAAACGCTGACCAATGTTCTTGTCGTTGCGTTGCAAAACAAGCGATTGGAGGAAGAACGGGTTATCCAAGAAGCGACACGCAGAGAGTTGGAGTTGGCCGCGGACATGCAGACTTTGCTAGTTCCGACCGAATGGCCCGCGGATACGGATGTCGATGTTACGGCCTACTACCAGCCTCACCATGAAGTTGGGGGTGATTATTACGACGTGTTTTCTGTCGACGAAGAACGCTTGGTGTTTTGCATGGCAGACGTCAGTGGAAAAGGAATTGCAGCAGCATTCTTGATGTCCAACTTCCAGGCCAACGTTCGAGCGATTTTCCAATATGAACCGGACGATTTAGAGGGGACCGTCATGAGGTTGAATAAGCGGGTGATGGAGAATGCGCGTGGAGAGAAGTACATCACCATGTTCGCAGGGGTTTATTATCGGACCACCCGTGAGTTTCGCTATGTGAACTGCGGTCACAACCCCCCTGTGCTCACAGCAGCAGATGGCACTTCCAATCAGCTGATGCTAGGGTCTGTTGGGTTGGGCATGTTCCACGACATTCCTTCGATTGAATCGGGAGTCGAAAAGGTGCAGCGGGGAAGTACGCTCGTATGTTACACCGATGGCTTGGTGGAACAGGAGAATGAAGAGGGGATTCCATTTGGCATGCAGCGCATGGAAGATATCATCTGTGAGCGCCGTGGCATGCCGGTTGCAACGATTCAGGCAGCGTTGCTAGATGAGGTTGAGACATTCAGAGGTGACGAGCCTCGTTTTGACGACACAGCCTTGCTTGTCGCCCGTTTCAAGTAGAAGCGAGGACGTCTTCTTTTGATTCTCGAGGTCTAGACGCTTTCAAATCCAAAGCGAGCATGACCGCAAAAAACCCCCAGAATAGGGCGCTCGCTTTGTCGGTATCTAAATAGTTGTTCAGGACTCCGTGAACGAAGTATGTCATGAGTCCCAAAAACACGCCCATGGCAAGCAGGCGGTCTTCTCGTTCGGACAAGACGCGTTGCAACCGGAATCCCCAATGGAGGCAAAAACCCAGCAAACCCAGTACCCAAAGCAACCCGGGGAACCCCTGTTCGGCCAATGGCCCGAGGTATTCACTATGTGCATTTCCTCCATCTGCATTGTTTGTGCTGATAATGGTCCGATCCTTCGAACGCTGAAATGGGGCGTAAACGAATTGGTAAGTCCCAGCTCCCCACCCGACGATTGGACGTTCTGAAAACAGAGCCAACGCAGCGTTCCAACGATTGAGACGCTCAAGATTCGACGCATCGCTTGAGACGTTTGAAATGGACTCAACGTGTTCAGATAAATCATCCGAAGAGTCTTGGCTGTTTCGTTCAAGCTGAATGACCAGGGTATCTCGAGCAATCCATCCGAACGCGAGCACAATTGCTCCAATGGAGAGGAGCGTTTTCAGTTGAAACCCTGCACGCATGAGGCCCCAAAGGGCTGCAACCGCCGCAAGTGAAACCCATGCGGCTCGCGTATAGGACAGGATAAGACCGACGACAATGATGGCCAAAGCTCCAGCTAGCAATGCTCTGATAAAAGGGGAGAAACGTTTGAAAAAGAGCAAGGCGAAAAGGGGCGGAGTGACCATGGCCAATACGGCTCCATATGATGTGTGGTCTTTAAAAAACGGTTTCATGACCCAGTGACCGGCATCTTTTTCAAATCCAAATCCAGCATGTCGGATCACGGTATATACGACGACGATGCACAGCGGAAACACATAGGCCATGATGAACTTGTGTCGGTGCGCTGGTTGGTGGACAAAAAAGTGCGCCAAAAGCCACAAAAATCCAACAACGAACCAAAGGCGAGCCACGAAGAACTTGAAAGAAATGAGGGGGAAAGAGCTTGTGATGGACGTGATTAAAATCCAGGCCAGTGAAATGCTCACCAGCCGTGAAAATGGATGGTGTAAAACGCGTTGATCTACTGGCCATCCCCTGAATACTCTCAGGATAAACAGACCTAACAATCCGGCTAAAAGTGGTTCTGTGGGCAGGTACAACCCAATGCCGCCAAGTTCTAAATCTTCAAGACTTAAGCTCAGCGGAACGCAAGCCACCAATACCAAGATGAGGATGTCAAGACGTGCGAACGCCATCCAGGCCATCCACAAGACGGCGGGAAGAAAGGCCAGCCAAGGCCATTCAAAATAAATGGCTACAGCCAACGCCACAGTGAAGGTTCCAATGGCCCAGTAAGCCAGTCGTTGCATCGGATTCGATGCCATCACGCTGTCTTGGTCGACTTTAGATTTTCGGCTGCCAACAAGGCGAGCATTGCAAAGACCAATACGCTGGCCACACTCATAACCACAATCAACCAACGAATGGGTTTGGCTTTTTTGTCAGCCGGAGCGGCATAGTCTACGATGAAAGCAGAGGGCATTTGCGTTTCTGCATCCAGCTTCATCAATTCGAATCGTTTCTTGAGAATGGCTTCTCGTTCATACGCCGCCTCGATGAGGTTAGAGAGCTTATTGAAGGTGTTGGCATACTGAGAGATTTCCGCCATTTGCAGTCGGATTTTTTCGGCATTGCCCGTTGAACCTTTGGCAATCGCCGTGGCATACTGCTCATTCAATCCTTCAATCTGTGTCGCGAAATCATACACCCCAAGCTCATACAGTTTGCCAAGTTGCGTTTCCATGTCCAGGATCTCATTTTGCACTTGAAGCAAGGAAGAGGTCGCGTAGATCAAGGCATCGCTCGCCCGGTCATTCCGCAATCGATTGGAAACCGAGTCGGCTAAGAACGCGATGTCATTGGCGATATCGGCAGCACGTTGAGGGTCGTGGTCTAATACACTGACCTCAATGGACCCATAGCGGGTCAGCCGTGCATCGACATTGGAGTTGTATTCTTTTCCGAGTAATGTTTGCGCGCCAGGTGTGCCGCGCTCAATGTCATAATGAAGCCACAGGTCATATTTTTCAATGATGCGCGATCGAATGCGGTCAGAATTCAAAATTTGCAGGAGGCGTTCAGCATCCTCAGTTTCGCCATATTCGAGTAAGTCATTCCGCTTGACTTCCTCATAGAATTGTTCGCCAATCGAGTGCTGTGGTGTTGCGAACATCACGACGGAGCTTTGGAATTGTTCCGTCATCATCAAAGAGACGACCGAAGCAAAAGCGGTTGTAACGACGCCAATTAGGAAGAACTTCTTTCGGTTATTGAAAATGAAGTGCAGTAAGTGACTGGAGTCGAGGCGTTGGTTTTCGTTCATGAATCAGATTTCAACTTGGAGGAAGCAAAGGTATTCATCTTAGTGGACAGCAGCGAACGTACGGTGGAATCATCCATGATTCCAGGAATGAATCCGGCCAAAAGGCAGGCGAGCAGGATGACAGGGACCATCCACCAAACATCGGAATCCCAACGCAGTCCGATGCCACATATTGCGCTGCAAAGAAGAGAATGCAATACCAAGCTTTTCACCAGTTTCCACCATGCGGACCCCGGGTGCTTTAGCACGGATGCGGTGCATTGTACAATGACCACCAAGGCTTGGGTCAAAGCACTGGCCATTGCGCATCCCAATGCTCCATATTCAGGGATCCAAAGAAAGTTGAGGGCAATGTTTCCGAATGCGCCGATCGCAGCTACGCTATTCAGTAATCGTAAATTGCCTCGCGCTGTCAACAATGTGCTGAAGACGTACCCTTGAGCGAAGATGGCGAATGACACCATGAGCCAAGGTAAAACGGGAGCAGCCTCTGCAATCTCATGGTCGTAAAACAAGCGAAGAAAGGAATCGGGCCAAAAACAAGCTGTCCAAGCGACAGCGCCACCGCCAACGAGCAGCAATTGACTGGCTCCAATGGCCAGAGGGCGGACATCTGTTTTGTTCGCCAGCATGCGAGAAAAGTAAGGCAGTAATAGGGTGGCGAAGAGGTAGCCAATCATGTTGGCGGCTTCGAATAATCGATAGCTCATCGCATACCAACCGGCTTCTTTGGCTCCGTTGGTGGCCGATCGTTCCAACATGATAGCATCCACACGGTGGTAGGTCATCATCAGCAGAAAGAGTAACGCATACGGCCAGCCTTTCGCGAGTTGGCTCCAGATGTTTGTGGGTTCGGAAGCGGTGTTTTCTGTAACCAAACGATTGATGCGGAGACGCCAAAGGGCCACACATCCGGCTATGAGGAGAGCGATGGATGTGCCACCAAGTAGCCAGACAATCTGAAAGCCGGGTTGAATCGCAAGCAAAATCCCGAGTCCTACTAGCAGCAACGAGCGGTCAAGGATGGAGACCCAGGCGTCGGTGCGGTGCGCACCAAGCCCTTGCAGCCCAGCGCGAATAAAGAGTACTCCGCTCAGAAGAACTTGATTCAAACCGACCCAAGCGAGCCACTCCAACGATTCTCCGCGGTAGCCTAACGCCCATCCCGTAGCCATCAATACCATGAAATAAAGAGGGATCAAGACTCCTTTGGCCTTCCACCCTGCCGAATAAGCTGCTTGCCAGCCCGCATGGCGGCTGGAAATCAAACGGGTCATGTGGTTGGACAGCCCAGCATCCAAAACAATATTGAGTAGAATACTCAAGCTCAACAGAGGAAAGTACCTTCCAAATTCCTCTGGACCAAGCACGTCTTGAATGCGCGCGTCCACCACGAGCAAATAGACCGGCTTGATGAGCAGATTGAGCAGCATCAGCAAAGACAAGTGGGAAAGGAATTGCTTCATCGAGTGAGGAGTCAAAATGACCTTGCATGCAAAGAACGGTATATGGCACAGAGAATTGTCAACCTATCTTAGCAGGTATGGCGCGCATTGCTTTAAACGCTCGTTTGCTGGTGGCAAATAAATTGGAAGGCATCGGGTGGTTTACCCATGAATGCTTCTCTAGAATAGCGGCGAACCATCCGGAGCATCAGTTTTTACTTCTTTTTGACCGCCGTCCAGACAGCATGTTTGATTACGGAGATCATGTAGAGGTCAAGCATCTTTGGCCTCCTGCTCGTCGACCCATGTTATACGATTGGTGGTTTGATTACAGCGTGACACGGGCTATCCGTCGCTGGGATGCTGATGTGTTTGTTTCGACCGATGGCTTTCTGAGTCGCCGGACAAGCATCCCTCAACTGGCCGTTATGCACGATTTGAACTTCATGCACCACCCCGAATGGATGCCACCGCGTGAGGCGCGCTACTACCAAAATCGATTTCCTCAGTTTGCATCGATTGCGACAAGATTGGCCACGGTATCTGCATACTCACAAAACGACTTGGTCGAGCAATTTGGCTTGGATCAGCAGCGGATTGATGTTGTTCCCAATGCGCCAGCCGCTGACTATGCTGTTTTGGATGAGGAAGGCAAGGCATTGCAATGCAAACGTTGGTCTGAGGGGAGTCCTTATTTTATTTTCGTGGGAAGCCTGCATCCTCGGAAAAATATTGAAGGATTGTTGGCTGCATTTGCCGCATACAAAGCCGGGGGCGGTCAGGCACATTTGGTTGTTGTCGGATCAAGCATGTGGACAGAAGAGATGCGCGCCTCGGCCGACGTTCATTGGGTGGGAAGATTGGATCGAGTCGATTTGGCTTTGGCCATGGGAGGAGCGCTTGGGTTGGTGTATTTGCCGTGGTTCGAAGGGTTTGGAGTCCCCATTGTCGAGGCGTTCGCCTCTGGGATTCCCGTCATCGCGAGCAACGTGACGTCCATTCCGGAAGTGTGCGGTGGAGCTGAAGCGGCGTTGGTTTCGCCAGACGATGCGCAGGATGCTGCCCATTGGATGGAGCGAATTGAGCGAGATGCGTCGTATCGACAGGATTGTGTGAGGAGAGGTTTGGATCGCGCTCAAGATTTCACATGGGACCTTTCAGCTGATTTGCTTTGGCAAAGCATCTTGAAAACCTTACCGGCATGAAGCTGAAACCATGGGTCGAGTTGGGCCGGTTGGAAGCCGGTTGCGATGAAGCTGGAAGAGGATGCTTGGCCGGACCGGTGACAGCGAGTGCGGTCGTATTGGGCCCTGACTTGGCGAATGCATTGTGCGAGGAAGGGGTGTTAAATGATAGCAAGCAGTTGTCTGAGAAAAACCGCGATGCACTGCGCATACGAATTGAATCGGAGGCAGAAGCATGGGCTGTTTGCTTTGTGGATTCCGTTGAAATTGATGAGATCAACATCTTGCAGGCTTCCTTTGCTGCGATGCGGCGAGCGGTAAAAAAGCTCCAAGGGCGTCCTGATTTCATGCTCATCGACGGCAACCGCTTTCGAACAGAAGAGGGATTGCCTCCTTTTGAATGTTACGTAAAAGGAGACGCGCGCTTTGCGTCGATTGCTGCAGCGAGTGTTTTGGCGAAAACGCATCGTGACGAACGGATGCGGGTTCTTTCGTTGGAATGTCCCGGCTATGGTTGGGAGACGAATGCCGGCTATCCCACGCGTGCTCACCGCGATGCCATTCGGAAAATGGGGGTGACCTCTTACCATCGTCGAAGCTTTCGTCAATTGCCCGAAGCCGAACATTTATTTGAAGGGCGCTGACACGTTCATAAACGTTAAGCGTGTTTTTATGTCGTTAAACGAATTTTTAACTTCGTTGGGCGATTAAATAAGTTTTCAATAAGTCGAATTTTTGATGGATAATTTGCTAGATTGCAGCACCATTTTGTCGAACTAAAACCCACGACATGCGCTCATTATCCTTCTTATTTGCAAC
>CAWVYB010000011.1:0-26412 GCA_963934215.1 uncultured Flavobacteriales bacterium
TCCCAATCAAAAAAGGAAAAATTCGAGGCCAAGCGTCATTGGGAATGCTCTGTGCTGAAGACGAAATTGGAGTTGGTGAAGGCCACGACGGCATCATCGAATTGGAGTCAACATGGAACCCTGGAACAACCGCAGCGGACGTTTATGCCATTCAGATCGATCACGTCTTAGAAATTGGACTCACTCCTAACCGGACTGATGGCATGAGCCACTGGGGAGTTGCGCGTGATTTAAGAGCGGGGTTACTCCATGGAACCGTTGAAGGATGCCAAGAAGATACTGGAGACATCGTGTTACCGGAATCCCGGCCCTTGGCTGCCGCATCCAATTCTGGGGAAATCAAGCTATTCGTAGATTATCCTGAAGGATGTGGTGCCTATTACGGATTGCTTTTAGAAGGCATTTCGGTTGGCCCTTCCCCTGTGCAAGTTCAACGGAGACTCCGAGCCATCGGTATTGCTCCTCAGAATAATGTAGTAGACGCAACGAATTATGTCCTTCATGAAATGGGACAACCCTTGCACGCCTTTGATGCTGACTCAATTGTTGGCGGGGAAGTCCACGTGCGGAGAGCCGCGAAGGATGAAAAGCTCACGACCTTGGATGGTGTTGAGCGCGCACTGCATGGAGATGACATGGTCATCGCAGACACGGACAAAGCGCTTTGCTTAGCCGGTGTATACGGCGGCCAAGACAGCGGCGTAAGTGATTCTACACACCGCGTTTTATTGGAGTCAGCTTGTTTTGACCCCGTTGTTGTCCGCAAAATGGCGAGGCGTCACGGACTATCAACCGATGCCTCTTTTCGATTCGAACGTGGCGTAGACCCCCTGTCAGTTCGCAACGCCATAGAGCGTGCCGCGTTCCTTCTCCAATCGTGGTCTGGGGCAGATCCAGCTAAAGTGATCGAGGTGGAAGGACTGGCACTACCGATTGCCTCAAACATTGCGCTTGACTGGGCCTACCTCACCACAATGGTTGGAATTGAATTGGACAAAAAGCGCGTTCTGGACATCTTAAAAGACCTGGATATCGAGACGACCGCACAGAACGAAAAAGGCATCACCGTGAGCGTTCCCGCCTACCGGCGAGATGTAACGCGGCCAGCCGACCTCGTTGAAGAAATTTTGCGCATCCATGGCTTCGACAAGATCCCCATGCCGAAGCGCATTTCATCCGCCATGCAGGTTCGTGGAGAGGTTAACGCGGAACGGTTTCGGAATCAAATTGCCAACACCTTGGTAGGAAGAGGGTTTCAAGAGATCATGAGCAATTCCATGACCAAGTTGTCCTATGCGGAGGCCTTGGTCAACGACTTGTCAGATGAAGAGATCAACGCAAAGGATCACATTGCTTTGCTCAATCCGTTGAGTGCCGATTTGGGCGCTATGCGCCAATCTCTCCTATTTCAAGGATTGGAGGCAATTGCACGTAACAGGAACTTCCAGCATCCCGATTTGCGGTTGTTCGAACTCGGTAGAACCTACCGGAGGCACTCGGGAAAAGATTCCGACGCTTCCGATTTGACCACACATTTTGAAGAAACCGAGAGGCTTTCCTTGTGGATGACAGGACGAACCAATCCAGAAAACTGGAACCAGGACGCGGGTTCAGTGGATTTTTATCAATTGAAGGAAGAAGCCGTCACGATTTTAGATGCTCTCGGAATTCAAGGCCGCACTGAAACTATAGCCAACACAGGTGTTTTATCCGATGGTATCGACCTTTACAAAGGAGATATACGGTTAGGCCGTATGGGCGTTGTCAATCCCCAAGTCACAGCATTGTGCGATGTGCAACAGCCTGTCTTTTGGGCCGATTTTCTTCTGGAGCCTTTGCTCATGGTTTCCAGTCGCAGCAAAATCCAAGCAACGGATCTCCCTAAGTTTCCGAGCGTCCGCCGTGATTTATCCCTGCTGTTGGAGAAAGGAACCTCATTCGGAGCCATTCGCGATGCGGCATGGCAAGCCGAAAAGCACCTGTTAAAGCGGGTTGGATTATTCGACGTCTATGAAGGCGATAAACTGGATATCAACCAAGTTTCTTATGCGATATCTCTAACTTTGCAAGACGAGAGAAAAACACTCACAGACAAACGCATCGATCAGTGCGTTCAACGTATTCTTGAGTCGATTACGAACCTTACAGGAGCCAAACTCAGGTGAAGAAGACATTTCACGAACCTCCGGTTCAGAAAACCTATGTGGGCTATAGCCTCGCCATCCAGTTCGTCCGGTCTGCTGTTTCGCGTTTCCATCGAATGGAAGGTGCTGAAGGCAGCGAATTGGTCCCCGGCACGAATGTTCCGATGATCATGGTATCGAACCATCAAAACGGATTGATGGACCCCCTCATTAGCTGTTTTCTCGCTGCCAACCATCAAATTCATTGGCTCACACGTGCAGATATTTTCAAAAATCCGCTCGTTCGGAAGTTGCTCTTCAGCTTCAATCAAATGCCCATTTTTCGGCAGCGTGATCGACTGAGTGATGCCAAAGAACGAAATCAAAGAATTTTTGAAATCTGCATTGACCGCTTGAGTTTGGGAGCCTCCATTGGGCTTTTCCCCGAAGGGAACCATCAAGCAAAGAAAACGCTGCGTCCTTTGAAACGAGGTGTCGCCGATATGGTCGCATTGTCCTTGCGGCGTAATCCCGAGATGGACAATCTTGTTCTATTGCCGGTAGGTATTGACTACGAGCAAGCTGATGCCATGCAGCGTAGGCTTCGATACCGCGTTGGAACACCCATCCCTTTCAAGGATCTCTTTGATTCAGAAAGCGAAAAACTCGACCAAAAAACCTTTTTGGCTCGCATTTATTCGGCCTTGGACAACCTCATGGTCAATCTTCAACCGGAAGAACGCTATCCCATCCTCATTGACTTTGTTCGCGCCATGCGAACCACTGAGCTTACGCACCGCGAATGGGATGAAGCTCACCGACTTACAAGACGGTTCCGTTCGCTGAAAGCATCCGACTGGAAGGGCATCGAAGAAGCACATCAACAACTGATTGCCTCCGGAATTCTTGACGCAGCGCGGCCCGAAGATCTGAGTCTGGACGAACATTCCAGCAGGTCATCCAAGTGGTTTACCTGGTTACTCGCTCCACTTGCTTTTATAGGCGGCCTCCCGTCCTTTCCCCTCGCCTATATTATCCAACAGCAAAGCCAAAAACGAGTCAAAGCAGTGGCCTTCATGAGCACTTTCAAAATGTCGACAAGCATGTTTTTGTTCCCCATTTATTGGTGGGTTCAATCCTTTGCTGTCGCGCTGATTGTCGGTGCTTTTAGTGACGGATGGAGCTGGACTGCCATGTTTGGCTGGTATACATTCAATTTAGTAGGAAGCCGAATCGCAGGGTTTTGGTATGGTTTGTATCTCGACTGGAAAGGGATGGTACAGGCACGAAAGGTTTGGAATGACCCCACGTCGAGGCAGATTTGGTCCAACTACGTGCACGCCATTCGAAGCGTGATTTCTTAATAATTTTCGATGAGCCAAGCTGCCAACCGATCTAGCAATTCACATCGCATTCAAGGAATGCAACACATCGGCATAGCCGTGACCGACATGGATCGGTCTCTGCGATTGTACCGTCAACTCTTCGGAATGGACATTCCCTTTTTTGACTCGGTACAGGAAGCTCCGTTGATGGACAGTCACACGCGGGGCGAGACCATCCTCAAGCGGGCAAGTATGGTGCTGAACCTGCAAGGAGGCTGTGCATTTGAAGTATTGCAGCCAACCTCTTTTGAGCCTAAACCGGCTTCATGGGAGATCGGCTTAGGAGATCTTGGGATTGCAGTGGTTCAAATGAAAACGAAGGACATTGTCCGAATGCACAAACATGCGCTTCAATTCGATGATGTGAATTGTGACGATAAACTCACCACCACCCCTTGGGGTGCCCCCACCTTCTTCTTGAACGATCTGGACGGCAATGTTTTTCAAATTTTAGAGGCTTCAGATTCATTTGCTAAAACAGGCCATGCATCGGGAGGCGTTTTGGGGTGCACAATCGGTGTTTCTAACATGGAAGCCTCAATGAAATTGTACACGACCACACTCGGTTACAGTGAAGTCTTATTCGATGAGACTGCCGTTCAAAGTGATTGGTCACACCGCCCTCATGGTTCTGAAACCTATCGCCGCGTGCGCTTAACGCAGCCCAACTCTGGATCCGGTGGATTTGGACCTTTGACCGGTCGGACGTATATCGAGTTGGTGCAAGCGGAAGACCGCTCAGGCCGATTTATTTTCGAAGATCGGATTTGGTGCGACACCGGGTTTGCTCACCTCGGCTTCGATATTCGCGGCATGGAGAATCTCGGTAAAACGTTGTCAGCCCGAGGGTTTGGATTCCGCTGCGACACTGCAGACGCCATTGGAATGGGTGAAACTAAAGTCCACTGCACTTACATCGACGATCCCGACGAATGTTGGTTGGAAATGATTGAAGTCCACAAAATTCCGATTATCGAGAAATGGGGTTTGTTTATGGATATTCAAAAACGCGGTGCTGATGAGTCGCTGCCTCGCTGGATGCTTTACGCGTTAAAGTTCAGCCGGATTCGCGATTGAATCATTGGTCACAATTCCTTCACAATCTCTTCACATGGACGACACGATAGAAATTGAATCTTTGGGTAAAGACTCTCACGTGCCCATGCAGACGATATTATTGGTCGATGACGAACCTGATATTCTAGAATTCATTGGGTTCAACCTGATGCAAGCTGGATACGATGTGCGGACCGCGAACAATGGTCAAGAAGGATTGGAATTGGCCTTAGAGATCAAGCCTGACTTAATCTTATTGGATGTCATGATGCCCAAAATGGATGGCATTGAAGCCTGTATCCACATTCGAAAAGAACCTTCATTGTCTCATTGCCTGGTGGCCTTCTTAACGGCCAGAGGCGAGGACTATAGCCAAGTCGCTGGGTTTGATTCCGGCGCAGACGACTACATTCTCAAGTCCATCAAGCCGCGGGTTTTGACAAGCCGAATCAAAGCCCTGCTACGTCGTGCAAAAAACATTCCATCTGAATTACAGATCAGAGAACACAATGGCATTTCCATTGATCGAGAACGCTATTTGGTCATTCAAAACGGCAAGAAAATCAACCTCCCCAAAAAGGAATTTGAATTGCTGAACTTACTGTGGTCTGAGCCTGGGAAGGTCTTCACTCGCGATACGATTTTAACTTCAGTTTGGGGGAATGACGTGATTGTTGGTGACCGCACCATCGATGTCCACATCCGTAAACTTCGATCCAAAATTGGGGACAAGTGCATAGAAACAGTGAAGGGCGTTGGCTATAAATTCGACTCGTGAATTCTGAACTAACTCCAAAAGAAGTTGCCCAAAAGACTTCTCCAATCATCGCTGCGCTGAGTGCGATTGTGTGCTTTGTGCTGCTGCACGCCTTGGACTCAATTCACCTGTGGGCAATGGCCATTTTAGTTGGTCTCGTTATGGAGTACGTGAGCTCTATGCTCATTGAATGGTCTGTAAACAAATTCGTCTACAATCGCGTTCAAATGCTCTCTGAAGCCATCACCAAGGTGAAAGAAAGCAGTGGTGCCCAAGTGCAAACAATCGCATCGGCTGAGAATAAGGATGACAATGTCGATCTGATTGAATGGGCCAATCAGCAAGTCGAATCCATCCAGAAGATGCATGCGAAAGATAATTTCCGGAAAGAATTTATCGGCAATTTGGCACATGAACTCAAAACACCTCTCTTCAATATTCAAGGCTTTGTTCTAACGCTCTTGGAGAGTGATTTGGAAAACAAAGAGCTGAACCGAAAGTTCCTGTCCAAGGCTGCAAAAAACATTTCTAGGATGGCCGAACTGCTCGAAGATTTGGACACCATTGCACGTTTGGAGTCTTCTAGTTTCGAGATGCGGCTGAAACCGCATAGCATCACTTCTATGATTCGCGATTCTTTAGAAAGTGTAGAAGCCAAAGCGCAACAACACGGCATTTCGTTGTCTCATTCCATTGAATCCGCCATCGAAGATGAGCCCATGGTACTCTGTGGCGGGAGTCAAATGCGGCAGGTTCTGGTCAATTTAATGGGGAACTCCATCCACTATGGCAAACCCGAAGGATCCACACATGTGACACTTTCAATCAAGGACCAGTTCGTTGAAGTCGTGATCGAGGACGATGGCATTGGAATCTCTGAAGAGGATCAAGCCCGCATCTACGAGAGGTTTTATCGTGTAGACCGCAGCCGTTCTCGCAATTCTGGCGGTTCTGGACTGGGCTTGGCGATTGTCAAGCACATCTTGGAAGCGCATGGTCAAGAGATTCAGGTCACGTCGAAAATCGGAGAAGGGACTCGTTTCTTCTTTCAACTTCAGCGCATTCCAGCAGGTGCAATCGCCTAAAATCAGCGTTGGAGCATGCCTGTGCCTGCTGCATTGACAAAGGGATTGGAGGTCTTTTCGGCACCGATGGTCGTCGACGGACCATGTCCCGGCCACACTTCAAAGGAATCGGGCAGTTTAAAAAGTTGATTTTCGATACTCTTCGCAAGGACTGCTCCGTCTCCGCCGGGGAGATCCGTGCGCCCCACACTTCCCTGGAACAGCACGTCCCCCCCAATAACCCACTCTTGCTCGTGATTCACGAAAATCACATGTCCCGCTGAGTGACCTGGAGCACAGCGCACTTCTAAACGGTGCATTCCACATGCAATCTGACTCCCATGGCTCCCTAAATCGGGCCCACGTTCCGGCAACGGGTCCATTTGCACCCCATATAGCTCGGCCGCCCTCGGAGCCTGGTCCCATGTCAGATTATCCGTAGGATGCAAACGGGGTGAGACACCCCATTGGTCAAAGACCCAAGCCAAACCCAATACATGATCCAAATGAGCGTGGGTGAGAACACATTGTACAACCTCAACGCCCAGCAGTTCACACTGTTTTCTAAATTGATTCTGTTCGCCAGCATTGCTCATACCAGGATCAAAAACGGTCGCGTCACCGTTGCCGTGATCAAGTAAATAAGTCTGTTCACCAAAAGCGTTGAACGTAAATGTGTGGAGTTGGCTCATCAGGCAGTAATTTCGGGTTGCATGCGATCGCAAAGCTATCTCAATCGGTTGATTCTCCTTGCCCTGATGTTTATTCATGGCGTCACCGGCATGCGAGGGCAATTCCATGATGGATCCAATGTAGAATTCGGAAAGAACCGCGTTCAATACCAATCATTCGATTGGCAGTACTTCCCCATTGATGGAGCAGAAGTGTACTACTATCAAGGAGGAAAGGCACTCGCCTCTCATGTGGTAATTGACGCCCCTCGTTGGATCAAAGATGTCGAAGCAGTTCTAGACCGAACCATTGAGAAACCCCTTCAATTCTTGGTGTTCAACAAGCAAGAAGATTTTAGACAATCCAATATTGGTGGTTCCAGTACCGAAGACGAGAACATCGGAGGAACGGCCCTATTGGTAGGCTCCAAGATTTTTCTTTTCGGAAAAGGTGAGAGCGCATTGCTGGAAAAGGACGTTAAAAAAGGACTTGCAGAGTTGCTCTTCAATCAAACGATGAACGGAGGTTCATGGCAAGATGCCTTGCGCAACAACTCGGCCATGAGTTTTCCGGGATGGTATACCGAAGGGCTTTACTCCTATGTCAGCGGTCCCTGGTCATCTGAGGTTTCCATGCATGTCAAGGATGCGGCACGTTGCGGATTGATCCATGATGCCTCACGCGCAACAGAAATCAATGCTCCTTGGGTTGGGCATGCCATTTGGAAGTACATCGCTGATGTGTTCGGCGAACCCGTTATCGCCAATGTTTTGTACATGACTCGGGTCACCCGGAGCATCGAACAGGGCATTCAATATGCCACTGGAATGAGTTTGGACATGTTGTTTGCAGAAGCGAGCCAATACCACCTTTCCGGAACGACAACCCCGGAGTACCTTCCCCCTTTGATCTCTAAAAGAGACCTGAGACGTTCACAAACGATGGGTGGAGACATTCCTTTCAACCTGAAAAAACACTTGCAGTACAGGACATTTTCGATGCATCCTGACGGTCAACGCGCTGTTCTTGTCAGTGAAGAACGGGGGCAAATCACCCTGTGGTACGTTGATTTAATTGCAGGAACCAAGAAACGTATTGGCCGTCATGGGCATAAGATTGACCGTGTGCAAAATGACACCTATCCCGTCATTGCTTGGCACCCGAAAGGGCGAATATTGACCTATACGCTCGAAGAAAAAGGCAGCAACTTCCTGGTGAATGTGGACTTGACTTCGTTGGAATCGTTACGCAAGGAGCTCTTCCAAATTGATAAGGTTTTGAGCATGGCTTATGCTCCGGACGGAATGACCATGATCTGGAGTGCGATGAGAAACGGCCAGTCAGACTTGTACCGTTATCAGGTCCTGAGCAACAATCAGCGGGCTCTTTGGTCAGACCCCTTTGATGATCTCGACCCTGTTATCTCAGCCGATGGAAGTACCATTTGGTTTGCGTCAAACCGTCCGAACACCGACTTGACTCTAACCCATCAGTTGGGACAGCCCATCGCCAATACACACGATCTTTTTGCCCTGGATTGGGACGCTGAAACCCCTTCATTAACCCATTGGGTTCAAACACCCGAAGCTGACGAACGCCATCCGCAAATTCAAAGCGAAAAAACCATTTCATTCTTGACACATCACCCCGATGGGAGTCAAGATCGTTCCATCTCCTGGCGGGATAGCAGCATTGCCTCGATTGACACAACCATCCATTACCGGTGGTTCACTCAGACCCGCATTGCCGAAACGTTGGAAGAGCCGATCGTGCGTTTTCAGGAAGTCCCTTCAATTGAATCGGTGCTCACCACAACGCTTTTACACGGACACCTCTACTGGAAATTGCAAGAAAACAAAGCGGAAGACTTTGAAGGACAGACACGCCAATCCAAGTCCTTCGAACCCATGCAAACCCTCGAGTTGGATTGGGATTGGTCCCCGAACGTTACGGAAGCCGATTTCCGGGCCTACGCCTTTGGACCTTGGAAGCCTGCAGGGAAAACGACCGGTTCCCACGAGGCATCCTCCGAAAATAAAGTTGCGGCGAACGCTGGAGGAAGTGCCGATCAACACGCTTCGCCTTTTGTCCTTCCCAAGCCGCGTAATTATCGGTTGAATTACGCCATCGAATCCGTTAAAGCCCAACTGGACAATTCCTTTGGCAACAGCTTCTACCAACCCTATAGTGGCGCGATTGCATTGCAACCGGGGCTTGGCGGATTGACCATGACCTCAATCTCTGACTTGTTTGAGGATAGGCGATTTACGGTTGGATTTCGTCTTGCAGGTAGCTTGGAAAATAGCACCTACGCCATGGCATATTCCGATCTTGCAAAGCGGTGGGACAAAACATGGAGCATAGAAAGACAGGGCATTACGCAGGCGTCCAATGGCAATCAAAGTCTCATCAAGACGCACATCCATCTATTGCGTCACCGCCTCACGTATCCTTTTGATGAAGTCAGGAGCGTCCGTCTTCAAGGCATTATGCGGTTGGATCGAAATGTTCCGCTTTCGATCGACGCTTACAACCTCAGAGCAGGGACGTCATTCACCACACAATGGGGTGCTGAAATCGCCTATGTTTTCGATAGTTCACGCAAACGAAGTTTGAACATCCGCGAAGGAACGCGCTACCGTATTTGGGCCGAATATTTACTCACTGAATTCAATAGTGACAACACCTTTGGGACTTTCGGTTTTGATTTCAGGCATTACAAACCTCTTTTTCGCGACATTATTTTTGCTGTACGGGCAGCTGGAAACTGGTCTTTGGGTAGTCAAAAACTCCTTCATTTTATGGGCGGAGTTGATAACGTTCTTTCCTTAAAAGGACCCGCGTCATCTCCGATTGACCCCAATACAGCCTATGCTTTTCAGACGCAATCAACTCCAATTCGCGGTTTCCAGCAAAACGTGCGCAATGGATCGAACATGGCATTGATCAATGCTGAAGTGCGTATTCCTATTTGGTCCACCCTTTCCAGTCAATCAGTCGAATCTGATTTATTGGAGCATCTTCAGTGGGTCGGCTTTGCCGACGTAGGCTCAGCTTGGAACGGCAAGCACCCCTATGACACAGCCAACACATTCAACCAGATTACGGTCACCCAAAACCCCATCACGGTCACCATCGACAACAACCGTGAGCCCATCATTTGGGGAACTGGTTTTGGACTGCGGTCCTACCTGTTCGGTTATTGGGTTCGGGCTGACTGGTGCTGGGGGGTAGACGACAGTCGTTGGCAAGACCGCTTGTTTGTACTCTCACTCAACTTGGACTTCTAAATTTAAAAGCATGGACATCAGCACTGCACTTCTTTTGTTGGCTATCGGACTCATCGCCGGCATAGCCGCAGGCTTTGTCGGCATAGGTGGCGGCATGATTATTGTTCCCGCTTTGGTTTTTGGTCTGGGGATGACCCAACACATGGCTCAGGGAACCTCGCTCGCTATGATGCTACCTCCGATTGGGATATTGGGCGTCATGAACTATGCGAAAGCAGGAGAAATCAACATCAACTATGCGCTCTTGCTGGCGCTCACTTTTATCCTTGGCGCTTGGCTGGGTAGTCGTTGGTCTTTAAAAATTAACGCGTCAATCGTACGCTTAATTTTCGCTGTTTTCATGGTGTTAGCGGCCATTCGCATGGCCATAAAATCAATCACAGAGCTGAGTGACCCAATGGGTTGACTCGCGATTAATTAGCAAATACGCTGAGGAACTTGATGCGTGCCAAACGCATCTCCTCTTCACTGTAGGCATCTCCGTATTCTTCAATGAGTGCATCGACACCTTCATCTTCGGAGTCCTTGAGGAAGTCAAACAATTCGTCCAGGCTATCATCATCAAGAGTTTGATCCAAGATGTAGTCCAAATTGACGCGGGTTCCTGCAGAAACAATCCCTTCTATTTCGTCCATCAAATCAGCGCGGTTCATGTTGAGATCCCGTGCGATATCAGCCAGCTCAATCTTACGGTCTATGCGCTGAATGATGTGTACTTTATTGGATGAACGGCTCGATGATGAGCGCACCAACAAGTCAGAATCGCGTTCGATCCCCTCATCTTCAACGTAGCCCTTAACCAGCTTCAAAAATGGGCCTCCATACTTCTTGGCTTTCCCTGTTCCAACCCCAGAAATTCGCAGCAACTCATCTTCCGTAATGGGATAGTGAATGGCCATTTCATCCAATGAGATATCTTGGAAAATCACATACGGTGGAAGAGACTCTTTATCCGCCAACTCCTTTCGCAAAGTGGTCAGAAGCGTCTTCAATTTCGTATCCAATGCTCCTCCTTCACCTGAGCGCGTTTGGCTCATTGAATCCATAAAATCAACATCAGAAAAGTCACGTTCTTTGGCAACGATCACAGGCTTGGGATTGGTCAAAAAAGCCATCCCTCGATCCGTGATTTTCAACGTGCCATAGGTCTCAATTTCCTTTCGGATCAATCCGAGCACGAGCATCTGACGAATAATTCCGTTCCAGTGACGCGGTTTTTGATCCTCTCCTCGTTTCCAAAAGGAACTCTCAGTGCCCTTGTAGTCTTGAATCTCTCTGTTTTCTTCTCCGCACAGAACGCCCGTAATGAAAGGCGACCGGAATTTTTGCTTGTGCTCAAGAATCAAACTCAGTATCAAATGAACTTCTTCTTGACCATCGCGCATCTGAGGCGGATTCGCCATGTTGTCGCAATTCATAGCCCCAGGTCCGTTGACCTCATCAAATTCTTCTCCAAAATAATGGAGCAGGAATTTCCTGCGGGACATAGAAGTCTCGGCATACGCCATGACCTCTTGTAACAGTTGATGACCAATTTCTTGTTCAGCTAGCGGCTTTCCTTGTAAGAATTTCTCAAGCTTTTCAATGTCTCGATGCGAATAGAACGCGATGCAATGCCCTTCTCCACCGTCTCTCCCCGCTCTTCCAGTCTCCTGATAGTAACTCTCCAAAGACTTGGGCATATCATAGTGAATCACAAACCGCACGTCCGGCTTGTCAATTCCCATCCCAAAAGCAATGGTCGCAACGATGATGTCTACATCCTGCATCAAGAACTGGTCTTGAATTCTGCTTCGTTGATGCGCATCCATGCCGGCATGATAACCCAACGCCTTGATGCCGTTTACTTGCAACAGCTCCGCAATCTCTTCTACTTTCTTCCGACTTAAACAGTAAATAATACCACTCTTCCCTGCGTGCTTCTTTGCATGGCGCACAATCTGCTTCATCGCGTCCTTTTTGGCGCGTATCTCATAAAAGAGGTTCTCTCGATTGAATGAAGCTTTGAAAAGCATCGCATCCTTCATCTCCAGGTTTTTCTGGATGTCAGTTTGCACTTTAGGAGTGGCCGTGGCTGTTAAAGCTATGATCGGGACATCAGCGATTTGCTTCACGATGGCTCGGATTCGTCTGTACTCCGGACGGAAGTCATGTCCCCACTCCGAAATACAATGCGCCTCATCGACCGCAACAAAACTGATTCGAATGCTCTTAAGGAAATTGATATTGTCCTCCTTGGTCAAGCTCTCAGGAGCAACATAGAGCAGCTTTGTCAAACCCGTAGACACGTCTTCACGCACCTGCATGGCGTCAGCTTTGGACAAACTTGAATTTAGAAAGTGCGCAATGGAATCTTTTTCGTGGTGGCCACGAATGGCATCTACCTGATTTTTCATCAAGGCGATCAAAGGAGAAACCACAATGGCCGTTCCTTCCAACATCAGCGCGGGCAATTGATAGCATAGTGACTTACCACCACCCGTAGGCATGATGACAAAGGAGTCCTGGCCGCGTAAAACGCATTCCACGACTTCTTCTTGCTCCCCTTTGAATTCATTGAATCCAAAGAATCGGCTGAGCGCCACTGAGGGCGACATTTCCGCTGTATTCATCAATCAGACATTTGGTGCCGGTTTTCACCGGACGAAAGTTTTAGCTTTGCGCTACTGAAAGATACACAACTTCTCGCCGTAATCGACACGCCAATCTAACGCTTCAACTCTACGAACTTGAATACGCCTTCACCAAAGCTCTCCATTCTAGAACGGGCACGCCTTACTCTTCAGTTGGAGAGTGATGCTGTCCGTCAACTAATGACACAGCTCAATGATGACTTCGAGTCGGTCGTATCGCATCTTTTGCAATTCAAGGGCAGGGTGATTATCACCGGAATTGGTAAGAGTGGTATCATCGCTCAAAAACTCGTTGCCACATTCAATTCAACCGGTACACCGGCCGTCTTTATGCACGCAGCCGATGCAATCCACGGAGACTTGGGCCTTGTGCAAAAAGAAGACGTGGTTTTGTGTATTTCAAAAAGCGGCAATTCCCCTGAGATCAAGGCGCTCACCCCCCTGATTCATAGCCTGGGAGCTCCGTTGATTGGAATGGTGGGCAACACCGATTCACATCTAGCGCTTCAAAGTCGTTGGGTATTGGACGCTACGGTAGAAAAGGAAGCTTGTCCACTGGACTTGGCTCCTACATCAAGCACAACCGCTCAAATGGCCTTGGGAGATGCCTTGGCAACCTGTCTCATGGAGGCTCGAGGTTTTCGTGGAGAGGACTTTGCTCAAGTCCACCCAGGAGGAGCACTAGGCAAACGGCTTTATGTACGGTTGGCAGACTTGGTTTCATCAGACAAAAAACCACAAGTCGATGTCACCACATCACTTCAGGAGTCGGTCCTAGAAATGAGCGCTGGACGTTGTGGAGCCACTGCCGTATTCGACGGGAACACGCTCGTCGGCATCATCACCGATGGAGACATCCGTCGCTCGATTGAAAAAGGACTTTCTCCGAGCACTCCTGCACGAGACATCATGTCGACCTCACCAAAGACGATGGAATCCAACCAATTGGCCGTTGAAGCATTCCAGTGCATGGAATCCACATCCATCACACAAATCGTAGTGATAGAGCAGGAACACTACTTGGGCATGGTCCATTTGCATGACATCCTAAAAGAAGGGATTTATTAATCCGTCAGCATCCACCATGGCATTGGATCAACCCACAGAGAAAAAAACCGAGGAAGCCGAGATGGGCTTTTTGGACCATTTGGAAGAATTGCGCAAACGACTCTTTTGGTCGGCTGTCTTCATTCTTTCGGCAGGAATCACCCTGTTTATCTGCAAGTCTTGGCTTTTTGAAACTGTGCTTTTCGGTCCACGACGGATAGATTTTGCGAGTTTTAGAGCGTGGTGCTGGTTGTCGGAAACCATCGGTGCTGGACAAACACTGTGTGTTCAAGAGATTCGCTATGAGCTGATCAACACCACCATGCTGGGGAATTTCACCACGCACATCCTTGTCTCTGCAATCGGAGGCTTCATCATCGCATTTCCTCTTGTCTTTTGGCAAGGTTGGCTGTTCATTAGGCCCGCGCTGAAAATGGCAGAAGTAAAAGCAGCCAACGGCATCGGCCTAAGCTCTTCCGCCTTGTTTTTCACTGGAGTCGCTTTTGGCTACTGGGTCATCGCCCCCCTGTCATTGCAATTTCTAGGCAACTATGAACTTGGAGATGTGGAAGCTCGGATTTCCGTGATGTCCTATATGAAGACCATCGCTTCCATTACTTTGGCCGCTGGATTGATCTTTCAACTGCCTGTAGTGGTCTACTTCCTAAGCCGAGCAGGGCTGGTCACTCCTGAAATCCTCAAGTCGTACCGTCGACACGCCTTGGTCGCCATATTGGTTATCGCCGCAGTGATCACTCCTCCGGATTTAACCAGCCAAGTGCTCGTCGCATTGCCTGTATTGGTGCTTTACGAAGTGAGTATCGTCATTTCTCGACGCGTGATCAAACGAAATGCTGAACGCGCCTAATCTTGATGAAGCCCCCATTTCTCTTAGTGATTCTCATCTGCCTTGGCTCCATCACCGGGTGGTCTCAAAACACGACTGTTTCAGGGCGCGTATTTGATGTGAGCAATGGGAGAGCGCTTCCGTATGTCAATGTATCATTCAGCGCGTCAGGAGAAGGCGTTGCGACCAATGAAAACGGAGAGTATTTTCTCACAACACCCCGACGCCCTGGCATGCTTTACGTTAGTTTTTTGGGATATGGCAGCCAGTCGTTGAATGTTACCCGAGGCATCAAGCAGAAGCAAAACATTGCGTTGGAACCCCGTCAAGTCGCATTGATTGCAGCTGAAGTTCGTCCTGATCCAGACGCAATAAACCCCGCCAAGCCATTTATGCAAAGGGTTTTGGAGGCCAAAGCACAAAACGATCCTTCACAGCTCCCTGCTGCAAAACAAAAAACGTTTACACGTATTGAGTTAGACGTTAATGATATCAGCGAAGAGCAAAGAACACGGTGGTATTGGGGGCCTTTTTCATGGGTATTCGATTACATAGACAGTTCTGAAGTCCGAACCGCGCTCCCTCTCATGATCGGTGAGTCCATTGGGACTGTTCATACTGCACGTAATCCAACACGCAAGCAAGCCGTGATTGAAGCCGCCCAAATGAGCGGACGGATTACTGGAGGAGACAATCCATCTGAACTGAATGCCCGTTTCCCAGAAATCAATCTCTATCAGAATCGCTTGTTGATGCTGAACCGAGCCTTCACTTCACCGCTGCATGATCGGGGCAATGCGCACTACCGGTATTACATACTCGACACGCTTGACATCAATGAACGCGCGGCAATCCACCTCGCCTTTGTTCCGAAGCGTAAGGGAGAACTAACATTCGAAGGCGAATTGTGGATTGACACGTTGAGTCTTTCACTTGCCCGTGTTGAGGCAAGTCTTAGTGAATCAGCCAACGTCAACTATGTCCGTTCATTTAGCTGGGAACAAGAATTCCAACCCATTCAGAAAGACGCTGACACGACAGTCGCTTGGATGTTGTCCCACGAATCCATGCTCATTGACATGAGCCTCACTGATCGGACACTCGGAGCGTATCTCCGACGTACGATTGACTTCAGCGAAAGCGCTTGGGCAGATGCCTGGCCCGATTCCGTTTGGACGGGTGGCCGCGATATGGTATTCGCTGTCAATTCAACAGCCGTTTCCGAATCCAACTGGTCGGAATTGCGGCCCAAGCCGCTTTTGGAAAGAGAAAGCCGCATCTATGAAATGGTGGATTCCGTTCAAAACATGCCGGCCTATCGTTGGGTCAAAAAACTGGGCTATCTGGGGGCTACAGGATATGTGATGACAGGCCCCTTGGAATGGGGAGCATGGTGGTCCGCCTACACGAAAAACCCCACAGAAGGCGATCGGTACCGACTGGATCTGCGAACTTCGAATGCGTTTAGCAAACGTTTCATGCCGGGCATTTTCGTCGCATACGGCACGTTGGACCACCGCTGGAAATCCGGACTTAATGTTCGGTTTATCCTCCGGAAAACACCGCGCACCGAAGCTAATTTCGAAATCAAAAGAGATGTCGAGCAATTTGGGATGAACGGATTGCTCGACCAAGGAGAGGTCTTCACTTCCTTGCTAAGAACAGGTTCGATCGTCCCACTGTCGGAAGTTGTTCGCGCTGAGGCCAGCCTCTTGCATGAATTCGGGAAGGGGTTTAGTGGATTTGTGGAAGGCCGTCATCGCCGAGTTGCCGCCATTGGTGACTGGGACTTTAAAGATCCTGAAGACAGTTCTCCCCTTGATCAATTGATCACAACTGAATTGACCGGTATACTCCGATACGCTTTCCAAGAGCGATTCGTCAGTGGAGAATTTGAGCGCATCAGCTTGGGCACTGAGTGGCCCATTGTTACCGGAACGGCAACGTGGGGACTGCCCGGAGTTCTTGGCTCGCAATACAACTACCTGCGAACAACGCTCGATGCTGAAGACGTTGCGCGCATCGGACTGGTTGGACGCGTTGAGTGGTTGGCGCAAGCGGGAAAGTACTGGGGGTCGGCTCCATACCCATTGATGGAAGTGGTCGCTGCAAGTGGAACGTACTTCATGACTCCGGAGTCGTTCAACCTGTTAAACCCCCTTGAATTGGTCACCGACGAGTGGGTCAAAGCCTCCATAGAATGGCACCTCGAAGGGTTTTTCCTCAACCACATTCCATTGCTTCGCCGCATCGGTCTCAGAGAGGTTGCAGGAGTGAAATCAATCGTGGGGAGTTGGGATGCAAAGCACGAAGGTTTGGTGGCACTTCGCGACGGAACGAATGGAATAGCAGCGCCTTATACCGAGTGCTCATTGGGCATTGAAAACATCTTTCGCTTTCTTCGAGTAGATGCTGTTTGGCGCACAGACCGGGAGTTTGGGACTGCCGATAGCTGGGGAATTCGAATCGGATTCGCTGCTGAAATTTGAACCATTCGCATTCCGAAACGCCCGATTACCTTTACACCATGGATCGACAGTCTGAGAAACCCATGAAATTACACGCCCGCGGGCTGGTCAAGCAATATGGCCAGCGTCGGGTAGTGGATGGCGTTTCGTTGGAAGTGACGCAAGGTGAAGTGGTGGGATTGCTCGGTCCCAATGGAGCTGGAAAAACGACCAGTTTCTATACGGTGGTGGGATTGGTGCAGGCGGATGCTGGCCATGTTTTTCTCGATGACCGTGAAATTACATCCATGCCCATGTACCAGAGAAGTCGATTGGGCTTAGGGTATTTGCCTCAAGAGGCGTCCATTTTTCGAAAACTGAGTGTCGAAGACAACATCGCGGCCATTCTCGAATTGCAGCCGTTGTCCATCAAAGACCAGAAGGATAAATTGGAGTCGTTGCTCGCTGAATTTGGATTGGAAAAAGTCCGGAAATCCCGCGGCGATGTTCTCAGTGGGGGAGAAAGAAGACGCACCGAGATAGCACGAGCTCTCGCGACCGATCCTAAATTTATCTTACTCGACGAACCATTTGCCGGCGTGGATCCAATTGCAGTGGAAGACATCCAACGGATTGTCAATCAACTGCGGTCGAAAAACATCGGGATTCTCATCACGGACCACAATGTTCAAGAGACGCTGCACATCACCGACCGGGCTTATTTGCTCTTTGAAGGGCGCATCCTAAAACACGGTACTGCGGATGAATTGGCTTCCGATGAGCAGGTGAGACGAGTGTATCTCGGTCAGAATTTCGAGCTTCGCCAGCGCTCTCAAGCCTCAGGCTCGCCCGCCTGAGCTTGGCTCCACATGCGGGCAACGTATTTCCCTACAATATCAAACTCAATGTTAACCGGAATGCCCGGTTTCAGTTGGCCCAAGTTGGTGTGCTCCCAGGTGTAGGGAATGATTGCGACGCTAAACCCACCCGCTGAAGAGTCTACCACGGTCAAGCTAATTCCGTTGATGGTAATGGACCCCTTGGGAACCGTCATGAACTCTGGAGACGTCTCATGGCGAAACGAAAGTTTCCAACTACCATTCAAGTCAATCACCGATTCCAAAATAGCCGTGGTGTCAACGTGACCCTGCACGATGTGTCCATCGAGTCGATCGCCAACACGCGTGCACCGTTCTAAATTCACCTTGCCTCCGACAACCCACGATTTCAAATTGGTTCGTTCAAGCGTTTCAGCGATGGCAGTAACGGTATACTGCCCCCCATCTACTTTTACAACTGTCAAACAAACCCCATCGTGTGCAACGCTCTGGTCGATATGCAGTTCATCGACAAACGGGGCACTCAATGTGAAGTGAACATTGGTGTCTTCTTGTGCGATGTGTTCCAATCGCCCCATTCCTTCTATAATTCCTGTAAACATCTTGCGGTATTAATCTACACCAGGTGAAACACCTTGCATCAAATGAAGTTCACCCGAAAACTTTTCTTCAACGATGCCTGTCAATCGAATTGTAAAAACCCGAACAGTATAATAGTAAACACCGTCAGCCGCGAGCAGTGTTGAAGACGTGTTTCCCCCCTGGTGTTCCCCTGTCCATGCAATCGCAGGGTTGTCTGTCTGAAACACGAGTTCTCCCAACCGATTGAAAATCCGAGCGTCCACATGGTCGATGAATTTCCACGGAAAAGCCTGGAACGTGTCATTCAATCCATCGCCATTTGGACTGAAGACATTGGGCAAGAAATAAAAGGGGCAATTGTCCACACAAATGGTATCGCTCATGGCACTTTCATTTTGACGCAACGTTCCGTCAGGTCCCGGCAATAAACTGTCCAGAGCGGTCAAAGCAAAGCAACCTGCCAACGTCCCCAACGCTCCATCTTCATTCCACACAAAGCTGCTCAGCAGGGGGTCGTCCCACGTTTCAAAAGGCTCTAAGGGCTCTCCAAACGTTGGAGCCCAATACAATCGATATCCTTGCACATCGTCCGCACACCCTACAACATCTGCCCATTCCATGCTATTCACTTCATCGGCGCAATCGGAGTCCAATGAAAACACTGGAGGGCATGGGGGAGTGAGATCAAAAGGCTGACCACATGATTCTTGACTCCAATTTAAAAGCGTCTGGGGAATGCCGTCCCCTTCAAAACCTCCCGATGTTTCTACACGATAACAGTAGGTCGTATTGTTCACCAAGCCGGAGTCCACATAGACGTTTAACTCGCTATCCGCAATCCATTGGAATGTCCCGAACTCGTCCGCACGATAAATCCGGTAAGTTGTGTTGCTCCACGGAACGTCCGCTTCAACTCTCAAGGTGAGTCGGTTGTCATTGGGTTCCAGCGTCAGCCAGGGAGAAGATGCCGGCGATGAAACACCAATCTCACCCGTTCCGCTGATTCCGCGGACACGGTATGTCCACGCGGTCGATTCTGAGTCCATGGAGTCATGCAACCACAAGGTGTCTGGAGAATTCAGATACGGTCCGGAGTTGGTTTGGTGCAAAAGCACTTCGCTCGTATTTGACTCGCCTGCCGGTCGGCCCAATACTTCATAGAAATACGGCCCCGGGAAAACCACGGTATCAGCATCGGTCGGAGGCGACCAACCCAATTGAACCGCTCCGAAGAGTGCATCGGTTAATTCCACCGAAACTTTGGTCATGACAGGAACATCCTTTGCAATGGTTGCGCAAATGGGGTCACTGGCCAACGATTCACCGCTGCCCGGCCATTCTGTCACGATGCGGTAACAATAGGTCGCTCCATAGGAAAGCGTTGAGGAATCAACCCACACCGTATTGCTCAGACCTTCCACTTGCGCAATCAAATCAAAGCCTATCGACTCCGGTATCCCTGTTTCACAGCTTCCTGGCGACCATTCCAATGAATCAATCCTCCGATAAATAAAGTACGTGCCTTGTTCCACTTTCCAATCCGGCAGATCATCCAAACACGCATGCGTACTCCATTCTACGATGACACTGTTGCCCGCCGGAGTAGCTTCTTGCACCTCAACAGCCGGAGCGAAGACGCGAATTTGAACCGTTTCCAAATCCATCAAGGTCACTTGGTTGTTGTTGTCCTCAGCCCGTACAACCAACTGATAGGGTTGTGCACGCACCTCCGCACATTCTGGCGACCAAACAAATTGACCGATTCCTGCTCCTAAATCACTGAAGACAGCAGGGTTCTCAACCTCCGAAAGCGGACCTCCAATCGCATCCAAATCCAATACATCTCCATCTGGATCCTCCGCATTGAATACCATGGTCAAGAAAGACCCAGCGACAATGCACGTATCCGCCACCGACTCCAGTTCAGGTGGACGATTCTGACACACCTGAACAGAAATCTGCATATCCCGAACTACCTCGCCAACCATGATCAATTGCCCATTCACGTCTCGCCATTCTCGAATCCGGATTGCCACATTGTATTCCCCCGCGATTTGAGGCGTTTCCCAAACCAAATCCCCGTAGACAGGGTCAATGCTAAACAAGTCATCCGCAGGACTGACAGCGTCCGGTAAGACATAATCGGGAATAGGTTCGCTCTCGAATCCTCTGCAGGCTATGAGGTCATAACTCAGGATGTCTCCATCGGGATCGTGGGCACCTGGATTGTGAATCCACGGCTGAAAGAGACAGGCGTTTTGTTGGGCAGGGTTTAACAACTGCACCGAGTTGTTGTGTCCAGCTTGCGGATCAATAATCAATAGCGTTCGAATGGAGAAAGGCACATCAACAGACCCTGGAATATTCAGAACGCCATCATTTCGGTTGGGGTCTTCCACTAAAATCTCATAGACCCCAGGACCTCCATAGGTGTGCTGACCCCGATACTGATTGATTTGAACATCGTTGTCCAAAAACTGCTCCGACTCACGCTCCAAACTGTCTACGGGAGCGCCATTTTCATCTCCCCAATACAGATACAACCAGGGCCTGTCTGCTATGGCGTTGGTCTTTGTGTAGGTTGTAATCAGGATTTCGTACGTCAACCCTTCTACATGGGAATACGTGATTTCACCCGCTCGATTGTGAGTTGCTTGAGCAGACCATGCCACCCCCATTGCGAAGAGCAATAAGGTCCATCGGAGCTGTGACCAGCTCAACGAAGACCATCCGAAGTGAATTCTTGCAAAATGCATCCGCTCCTGCAAGTTAGGACATGCAAAGCATCCGTTACCTTTGCCCCTGCAAATGGTATCTAAAAAAAACCCAACGCTCGTCGGATTTAGCGCCGGCGATCCCAATGGCATCGGAATTGAAGCCATCGTTCGTACGTTTCAAGACGAACGGATGTTCCAAGAGGCGACGCCTGTTTTATATGCAACCAAGAATTTGGTTGAAGCCGCTCTTGAAATAACCGGACTCGAAAGAACCCTACCATGGGCGATGGTCGAGAACGCTGAAGCCGCGAAAAAAGACCAGCTCAATGTGGTCTCAATCCAACCTGATCCATGGACTTTGGATTGGGGGAATGTGACTGCGGAGGCCGGTGGATTCGCTATGGCATCATTGGATCATGTCGTCCAGGATTTGGCTGCAACGAAGGTGGAGGTCTTGGTCACAGCACCTATCCACAAAGAAGCGATGCGAAAAAGCGCATTTCAGTTTCCAGGTCACACGGAATATTTAGCCAACATCGCCAACGTAGACGAAGTCCTCATGCTTCTTGTCGCTGGCGACTTACGTGTAGGTATATGCACGGGACACATCGCACTAAAGGATGTCTCCTCAGCATTGAAAAGTGATTTGATCGTCAAAAAAGCGAATCTGATGCACGACGCATTGCTAAAGGATTTTGGCATTCCGAATCCACGCATTGCAATCCTTGGTCTCAATCCACACGCCAGCGACAATGGTTTGATGGGAGACGAGGAGAATCAGATTATCGGGCCCGCCGTGCGTGAATTGAGTGATTCCGGGAAGATTGTGATGGGTCCGTATGCCGCAGATGGGTTTTTCGGCTCCGGTGCACACCGTAAATTCGACGGTGTACTTGCCATGTATCATGACCAAGGACTCGCCCCTTTCAAGGCAATGAGTTTTGGACAAGGCGTCAATTACACCGCGGGGCTACCCGTAGTGAGAACGAGCCCTGATCACGGCACCGGCTTTGATATTGCGGGAAAAGGAACGGCCTCAGGCGATTCGATGCGAGCCGCTATTTTTCTAGCGCGCGATATCCGGAGCAACCGTCAAGACTTCCGCACATATGGAGCCGACCCGCTTCCCATTCAGCCTAAAAACCGGCGGGATGACGACCGTGATCGCCGGTAAGCCCCACGATTCAACTCACGTCTGAAGGGATTGCCCTCAAGAATTTGCTGAATCGACTTGTTCAACGTACCTTTGCACTCCCCAAAATCTGGAGTCCCGTGGACCACTTGGCACCTTTTCGAATACCCTTCGTGGGATTGAAGCCTGGAAAACACGAATTTCAGATGGAGGTGGATGCCTCGTTCTTTGATTCTTTTCCTTTTTCAGAAATCTCCAAAGCAGAGGGGATGGTGAATGTTATACTGGACAAATTGGGCAATGGATTGGATTGCCACGTGAATTTCCAGGGACTTTGCCAGCTCCCATGCGACCGCTGTCTTTCGGACCTTGAACTGCCCTTGACCTTTCAAGAGCGCTTAATCGTACAACTCGGAGGACAAACCGACTTGGAGAATGACATTTGGACCTTAGGACCGGAATTGCACGAATTAAACCTTGCGCAACCGGTTTTCGAATGGATCCATTTGTGCTTGCCATTCAGACGGGTTCATCCCGATTTGGAAGCATGCGATCCCACAATGGTTGATCATTTAGCTCAATCTAGTAGGAAGGACGAAAAAGGAACTGATGATGGAAACGATGCAATTGATCCTCGTTGGAACGCATTGAAAGACTTGAAATAACCATTTCTCATGGCACATCCTAAAAGACGTCAAAGTAAGTCACGGACTCGAAAGCGACGTACGCACGATTCATTGACCGCACCCACTGTGGCTACATGTCCTACTACTGGACAGCCTCACTTGTTTCATCGTGCCCACTGGCATGAAGGCAAATTGTATTACAAAGGAAAAATTGTAATGGAGAAGGCCGAGGCCTGATTTCACGACATATTGAATTTGATGGCGCATTCTGCGTCTGAAAAGGGAAGCCCAGGCTTCCCTTTTTTCTTAAAAAGACATTCCTTCCACAGTAATCCGCTGCGACATGGGAAAACTTGTTGTTTCTGACATCAAGTCACATTCTATCTTTATACGTTATTTCCATTACGAAACTGATCAATATGCATGCTGCCATAACTGCCGTTGCTGGGTATTTGCCTGAGGACAAACTGACCAATGCGGATTTGGAAACCATGGTCGATACCAACGACGAATGGATTCGTTCCCGCACGGGCATTGAAGAGCGACGCATTCTTAAGGACCCCAAACTAGCCACTTCGGATATGGGGGCAGAAGCCGTAAAGGAACTTCTCAAAAAACGCGGGATCGACGCAACTGAAATCGACTTGATTATCGTTGCAACCGTCACTGCGGATATGCATTTTCCAGCTACTGCAAACCTCATAGCAGACAAGGTTGGAGCCGTCAACTCTTGGGGGTACGATTTGAGTGCTGCGTGTTCCGGATTCATCTTTGCGCTCACCACGGGAGCGCAATTTGTGGAAACCGGACGGTACAAAAAAGTGATCGTCGTTGGCGCTGACAAAATGAGTGCAATCGTCGACTACACGGACCGTACTACGTGCATTCTTTTCGGTGACGGTGCCGGAGCAGTGCTCCTAGAGCCCTCAGAGACTCATGGGGTCATCGACCATAAGCTGCACGTAGACGGAGCCGGAGCTCAGATGTTACGCCAACGAGCTGGCGGGTCTCTTCATCCCCCCACACACGCTACTGTGGACGCGAAGGACCATGTGATTTATCAGGATGGCCAGCCCGTGTTCAAAGCTGCCGTGAAAGGAATGGCTGACGTCAGCTATGAAATCATGCAACGCAACAACCTCGCCGCTGATGACGTCGCTTGGCTTGTTCCACACCAAGCCAATTTGCGCATCATCGATGCCACACAACGCCGCATGGGACTGCCCCGCGAAAAGGTGACCATCAACATACAGAAATACGGCAACACAACGGCTGCTACCATCCCGCTCTGTATTCGAGACTGGGAAAGTAAATTCAAGAAAGGTGACAACATCATTCTTGCTGCCTTTGGCGGCGGATTTACTTGGGGTGCCGTGTATTTAACTTGGGCGTATGACACGCCCAACAAGGATTGACGCAATCAACTGTTGCACTTTCCCAACTTTTCCTACCTAAATTCGTCTCCTAAATCGTCTGAAAATGACCATTAACGAAATTCAAGATCTCATCAAGTTCATCGCTAAGGCGGGTGTAACTGAAGTCGAAATCGAGAAGCAGGACTTCAAAATCACGATCAAATCTCCATTGCCAAAGCGCAAAGGAGAGGCTGCGCAAGCAGAGGCTCTGATGCAAGTCCCCCTTTCCATGGCTCCTGGAATGCAAGCGCCTCATGCGCCTCAACCTATTGCTGCTGCGGCCGCACCTGTTGTCGAACAGAGTGCTGAAGAAAAGCAACTGGAAAACTACATCACCGTCAAATCTCCAATGATTGGTACGTTCTACCGTCGATCTGCACCTGACAAGGATGCCTTTGTCGAGGTTGGACAATCGATCAAAGTGGGTGATGTCCTTTGCGTCATTGAAGCGATGAAGCTCTTCAACGAAATCGAATCCGAAATGACCGGTAAAATTGTCAAGATTCTGGTCGATGACAACTCACCTGTAGAATACGATCAACCATTGTTTTTGGTCGATCCTGCTTGATCTCGAGCGCCATGTTCAAGAAAATACTGATTGCCAATCGCGGGGAAATTGCACTCCGCGTGATTCGGACTTGTAAGGAAATGGGCATTAAAACAGTCGCTGTTTACTCGACTGCTGATGCCGACAGCCTACACGTTCGGTTTGCTGATGAAGCTGTTTGCATCGGACCTCCCAAGAGCTCCGAGTCCTATTTGGACATCCCTAGAATCATCGCCGCTGCGGAGATAACCAATGCCGATGCGATCCATCCGGGTTACGGATTCCTTTCTGAGAATGCCAATTTCTCACGGATTTGCGCCGAAAATAACATCAAATTCATCGGCGCAAGCCCTGAAATGATTGAGGCCATGGGTGACAAAGCTTCGGCCAAAGAGACCATGAAAAAAGCCGGAGTACCGACAATTCCTGGGAACATCGGAATTCTGGAAAGCTTAGACGACGCCAAGTCATGTGCTCTCAAAATCGGCTATCCTGTGATGCTCAAAGCCACTGCCGGTGGCGGTGGAAAAGGGATGCAGGTTTGTCATGATGAGCCTGGCTTAGAGGAAGGGTGGGAATCCACTCGACGAGAAGCTGGAGCTGCTTTTGGCAACGATGACATGTACATGGAGAAGTTCGTGGAGGAACCACGACACATTGAGATTCAGATTGCCTCGGACCAACGAGGGAAGGCTTGTCATCTCTCAGAGCGCGATTGCTCCATACAACGGCGTCACCAGAAGCTCGTGGAGGAAACTCCTTCGCCTTTCATGACTGACGAACTGCGTGAGGAAATGGGAACCGCTGCAATCAAAGCGGCCGAGGCTGTGAAGTATGAGGGTGTTGGAACGGTGGAGTTCTTAGTGGATGCCCATCGGGATTTCTATTTTATGGAAATGAACACTCGGATTCAAGTAGAGCACACGATTACAGAAGAAGTCGTGAGCTACGACTTGATCAAAGAACAGATCAAGTTGGCTGCCGGTGAAAACATCAGCGGAAAGAATCACTACCCAAAAATGCACGCCATCCAGTGTCGGATCAACGCAGAGGACCCGGATAAAAACTTCGCTCCCTGCCCGGGCACAATCAACGTATATCATGCTCCTGGAGGGCATGGTGTCCGTTTAGACACACATGTTTATGCAGGGTATCAGATTCCTCCGTACTACGACAGTATGATCTCTAAATTGATTGTGGTAGCTCAAACACGTGATGAAGCCATCAAGAAAA
>CAWVYB010000012.1:0-24253 GCA_963934215.1 uncultured Flavobacteriales bacterium
CGCCTTGAGCTGATTGAATTGCGGATGCTCCTCTCCAGGAGTTTGATCCATCCATTCTGCAATGGTTGGAGCGTCCAATGCTGCCGCCCAGATTCTGAACTCGTCGACGTCGCCCCTATAATCACTGCCACCAGTGCCATTGCATCCGATGTGAAAACGAACCATTTCTCCGAACGCATTGTCCAAGTCCTGTCCTGTGTGCCACAGGGTTCCATTCAAATAAATCGACATCACTCCTTCCGTTGCATTCTTGACAAAAGCCCAGTGGTTCCAAACGCCTTTATACTGTTCAGCTGCCGCTGCTTGGTCAATTCTATCGTACCCACCATCGTAACCAGCATCCCAGTATACGCGACCATTGGACCAGGGAAGGTGAATATTGAGCTCTCGCTGGTTCAAAGCATTGACCCCCTCACAAATGGAGTTGTTTTCTGGCTGAAAGATTTCGTTTCCTCGCTGCCAAAATTCAACCGTGACTTCTGCACCTATACCGTCCAATTCTGAGGCATTCACTTCGAAGCGATCATTGCCGTCGAATCGAATAAAATGACCTGCCGAATTTGCCCGCCACGTCTGATCAGGCACATACACAGCCGGAACGACCACCGAAGCCGGGTCATTCCAAATCGCCTCCTGCAGTTGAAGTTCAATAATCAAATGAGCTTCACCATCCCAAATCAAGGGCTCATTCCAAGCAAAGCGACCCGCGTTATTCAAATCAGATACTCCAGATGCAGCAGCTGCTGTGCCATTCCAAAAACCAGCCAAGGAATCCTGCGTGGTCCAATACGCCTTCCACTGTGCGCCATCCCGTTGCTCAGACAACTCCTCGATCCAAGGAAGTTCAAAACCCGCAGATGTGGAATCAACCCAGCCCATAACGCCAAGTTCAGACGCTGTCCACAACCACTGATAACGCGCGGTTTGCGGCACAAAATTGCCCGAGCTCATGGCGTCAGACCACACCAAACTTGCATTGGAAGCTTCCTCCGTGGCTTCAACATCACCCAATTGAATCAACTCATATAGGGTGCGAATGGTATCGGAGACGGCCTCACTTTCAGACACATAAATCAGCGTATCCGCAACAAAGTTCACATCATCCACAAGCCAATGGGGGTGAGTCAACTGGTTGCTATCCAATGTTCCTGTGTGATCAAATAAATAATTGTACGTGAGGTAATCCCATTCTCCACACGCATAGCCCAATCCTCCTGCAGTGCCATCCTCAAAACACTTCAACGTATGGTACATCAATACCTTTTGATACGCCGTGTCGTTTGTAGACGATGGAAAATCAAACCATCGTCGACCAGGGCTTTCATAGTTGGTCGCCGGGTTGTTTTGCTCTTCCCAGGTAAACGTCTGGACCCATGTGGTGTCCGCTGTTTGAGCATTTCCTTGTAAGGACAAACATCCTGCAAAAACGAAAAAAAGACTCCATAGGAGCAACGAGTAAAGGCGATTCATTGGTGCTGATTATCGAATGAAGTACCAAGATACACATGAGACATCGTGGAATGCACATTGCTCCAGCCAACCCAATGCAGTCCGCTTCACATTCTCACCTCCTCAAAACAGAACAGCTCTCAGCGTTGCATGTGAACTTCAGGCCATTCAAGAACGGTCCATAAGAGCGGCGTATGCTTTCAGTCCGTGACGCAAACATTGAACGGCTTTTTGAATTTCTTCCAGGTTCAATACATACGCCATGCGGACTTCTTGCTTCCCCAACTCAGGCGTCGCATAGAATCCAGTATTGGGCGCCATCATTACAGTAGACCCTTCCCAAACAAAGGAATCCAGCATCCATTGACAAAACAAATCTGCATCGTCAATGGGCAATTTTGCCACGGCATAAAAAGCACCACCAGGCATCGGACACTCCACTCCTTCAATCTGATTCAATCCGTTCACCAACTCGTCCCGACGTTTCATGTATTCCGAACGGACCGCATCGAAATACGAACCCGGTGTTTGAAGAGCGGCTTCCGCGGCAATCTGCGCCACGGTGGGCGGGCTCAGTCGAGCCATTGCAAATTTCATTGCAGCGCTTTTTACCTCTGAATTCCTCGTGACCAAACAGCCCACCCGCGCTCCACACATGCTGTACCGTTTGGAAACACTATCGATCATAACGGCATGCTCCTCGATCCCTGGTATGCTCATGATACTACGTGGCAATTCTCCGCCATAGGTGAACTCGCGATACACCTCATCAGCGAACAAGAACAAGTCATTCTTCTTGACCAGTTTCGCCAACCCCTCCAAATCTGAATCTGCGTAATTCGTTCCGGTCGGGTTGCCCGGGTTGCAAATTAAAATGGCCTTGGTTCGCTCATTGACCATGGCCTCAAAATCCTCCATCGGAGGCAGGGCAAAGCCATTTTCAATCGAAGCTGTTACGTGAACAATATGGACACCCGCTATTTCAGCGAACGCATTGTAATTGGCATAAAAAGGTTGAGGAATGATAATCTCATCGCCCGGATTTAAACAGGCGAAGAAGGCGAACATCAGCGCTTCTGAGCCTCCCGTTGTCACCAGGATATCTTCGGAAGTCACATCGACTCCAACACCATGGTAATACTGAGAGAGGCCTTTTCGATATGAGGAATATCCTTCGCTGGGGCTGTATTCTAACACCTTTCGATCGATGTCTCGAATGGCCTGCATGGCTATATCCGGTGTTTCTATGTCCGGTTGTCCAATGTTCAAATGAATCACATGCACCCCCCGCTCTTTCGCAGCATTGGCAAAAGGAGTCAGCTTCCGAATAGGGCTGTCGGGCATTCGAAGCCCTTTGTTGGATAGTATCGGCATGACTAGAAAATGAAGCCCTAAAATTAAAGTGAACGAGCCATCATTCGATGAAGGCCGATGTGCTCGATTTCAAATTTATCGGATACAAATTTAAATCCCATTCGCTCATAAAAACCGAATGCAACCTCGCGAGCATCACACCACACATACGCTATGCTTTGACGGCTGCACCATAGACAAACGTAGTCGATTATCGCTGCTGCTGCACCGTGACCTCGAACTTCTTCAACTGTCCCCATCACACGTAATCGATACACCGCAGCATCGTTCGATATGGCGTGAGGAAAGCGCTCTGAACGTTGCTGAAACAACGAACAAACACCCACTAATTTTCCATTCGGGTCAAAAGCACCGACATGATGCGCCCCTACTTGATCATCGATGTCAATCACACAAGACGCGGCACTCGGCAGATGCGGCCATAAAACCTCATGCCGAACAGGACGCGTCTCCGACGCCGTGATGTTCCGGATTACAAAGTCCTTTTTCATTCAAAATGCTTTTCCCAATCTCTGCGATCACGCTTTGTTGGCCGACCAACTGGACGCCCCAAATCACGCTGAGCGGCTCGGATATCTTCCCACTTCTTCACTTCTTCAGGCGCTGTAACATCCCGGGCATAGGTTTCGACAAGTGCTGCACCGACACGGCTTTTTGGAAACGAAAGCACCTTCCACTCAAATTGAACCGCACCCTTTCGAACCCGGATTTTTTCCTCCCCGGATAAAACGTGAGCTGGCTTCACCACTTTCTCGCCTATAAAAACCTTGCCCTCACGGCAATGAGCGCTAGCAAGAGATCGTGTTTTGAACACCCGTATGGCCCATAGGAATTTGTCAATGCGCATGCCTTCGAAGATAACCGATTCCGCTTAAATCGGCGAATCCAAATTCGTGATTTCCTGGAGCACATCTTGCGCCATTTCGCGGTCTGTGAAGTCATGCAACACACGGACAACTCCATTCTTTTGATGCCACATCAATTCCCACGATTCGATTCCAACATCATATGCCCCGCGACGGTTCATCAACGTTTCTTTGGTATGATCTAGAGACAGTTGGGCATCATTCGGAAGTATGCGCCATCTTCCCCAACCGATCCAGACACCTGCAATCATCCAACCGTAGAAGACCGAAAACTGCGAGACTCGCGTTGCCACTGCAACCCCGCACGAGCCGTAAAAAAGAGCACCGAGAACAGTGTTCCAACAACACCACAAATCCAATATTCATTGATGATAGCCGCCCCAGTGCAAATGAGAGAACTCTCGGCATGAGGCAAACAGGACCAACTCAATCCTTCAACCCTGAGCTTTGATTGCATGCATCAAAGTTCGATGATGATTCCCAAAGCGGGCAAAATCGCCCCATTGCTCGGGTCAATTTGTCGTTGGTCATAGAACCCCGGCTGGGTCTGCGACGGGACAGGCGCACCTGTCAGTGGGTTTCGTACCACATCACTGAAGTTGGGTTGCGGAACGGCCGCACCTGTTGCATTCTGCACTTCCATGAATACATCCAGCGACCACCGCTCGAAAAACCACTTCTTATCAATGCGAATGTCCAGCTGGTGGAATGCCCCGTTCCGTTCTGAATTCAGTAAGCTATAATCCAACAAAGGCCGCCCGTAAAAATCCCAACTTTCAATGCTGTAAGAACCTGCATCCGTTGGCGTGTAGGGCAATCCTCCGCTGAAAAGCAAGCGCGTCCCAATTTCCCATCCATTCGCGAATTTCTTCCCTCCCGTCATGCTAAGGATATGGCGGTTGTCCCAGCTGCTCGGAACAAATTCACCTGAGCTATCTTCAAATTCACTCCGTACAAAGGTGTATGCCAACAGTCCATAAAAGCCTTTGTAAAGACGTTGTTGAAGCAAGAGTTCCGCCCCATATGACCTCCCCAATCCATCAAAGGTTACGGCTTCATTGCCCACCACACCAAAGTCTGCTCCCAAATTGGCCAAGGCCACCCCTTGCAATGAACTGATCGGAGAGTTTTGATAGCCCTTGAAAAAGCCTTCCACAGAGACCACGAAGTTCTTTTCACTGCCGTCCCACTTCAAACCTGCAACCAATTGCCTGTTGTTGAGATACGACGTGGAGTCCGTCGCATTGACGCGCGCATCACCCACTGCATACCCTAGGATGGTATAGGCTGGAAGTTGAGAATACATGCCCGCATTGGCATTGAAGGTCCAGCCCGGAGCAAAGGCGAAACTCGCAGACACCCGAGGAGACCACTGTTTCAAAGGATTCACCAGCCCCGACGCTGCCGTCGAGCCATCGATACGCATTCCGGCTGACACCGTCAATCGCTCCTCCAACAATCGCCGATTGGCTTGAACAAATGCGCCGTATTTGTGTGCCTTGAAATCCGATTGGAAGGCAACCGACTCCAGTGCACCCGTGGCTGGATTCAGTCGCTTTTCTGAAGTGCTATTGTTGTATTTGGCATACTCGTACAACACACCATAGGTAGCCTCCATTCCTTCTTTCAGAAATAATTTCCGCTCTGCCCGGAACTTGTTCTCAATCTCCTGAGAGAGGTAATCCCGAATCAACGGGTTCTCTTCGTCATTGTCCAAGTGTTTGAAGGCGCGGTTGTTGAGCATGTTCCGACTCGCGACGAATGTCCATTTTCCGTTGTCTTGATACCGATCCCACTTCACGCCTTGCGTATAGTTCCATTGCCGTTGGATGTCCAACGCACCCAAAATGGCCACTTGGTCAAGATAATTGTCTTGGGCGGAGTCCTGAGCAATGCCCAGGTTCAGTTCGAAATTATCCAACGCACCCAGACCAATGACGGTGATGGCGTTGCGGTCATCAGGACGCGCCGTCCACTTGAACTGGTAGTCATTGTAGATCGGCAAAAACGGCAGTCCGATGGCCTCGAAAAGCAGCTGCAAATAACTTCTGCGCATGCTCATGATGAGCGATGACTTTTCACCTGTTGGGCCTTCAAGTGTCAATCCCAGGTCGCTCGTGCCCACGACCATGTTGGCCGTCCATTCATCGGTTCGCGCTTCTTTAAAGCTGAACTCCATCACGGAACTCAGGGCATTTCCACGGGCTGCGGGAAAAGCTCCGGCATAGAAGTCGATGTTCTCAACCAAGTCCACATTGATCATGCCTACCGGACCGCCGCTCGCTCCCTGTGTCGCGAAGTGGTTGATGTTGGGGATTTCGATGCCATCGATGTAAAACCGATTTTCATTGGGAGCCCCTCCTCGAACGACAATATCGTTTCGAAAACTAGGGATGGCAGCCACCCCCGGCAACGTGCGAATCGCCCGGCTAATGTCCCGACCTCCTCCTGGATTTCGCTTGATTTCATTGGAACCCAAACTCCGAACGCTCAGAGGTGCTTCGGCTTGCGTAGCGCGTCGAGAACCCTGCACTTCGGCTTCAGCGATGGCTACGGTCGACGGCTTCATAACCACACCGATGACGGCTGGTCTCGATGGCGTGACCTCGACTTCAAAAATGGTTATGGCATCGTAGCCTACAAAACTAAATTGAACATTATGAAGCCCTGTAGGAACCTGTACCAATTGAAAAACACCATCGAAATCTGTCGTTGTCCCTTTGATTTCACCCTGCAATACCACATTGGCAAAGGGAACGGGCTCGTTGGTCACCGCATCGGTCACCTTTCCTCGAATCACCCCTATGGTTTGAGCAAACATTTCCGTCGAAAAGGCCACGACAGCAAAAATCGTAAAAACCGAAAGAATGCGCTTCATGTTGTTCCAACCACTAATGAGGTCAAGTCGTTCATTTTATAAAAGAAAAAGTCCCGATCCACGTGGAATTTGAATCTGTGTTTTATCCCAAATCCAAATCCAGTCGTTTTCTCAACGTGTCCAAATGCGGGTTTTTGTCCACAAAGACATCGTATCGCTCGCGTTCCGTTAAGAATTGAGACGAAACTTCGGATTCAGCAGCTGCAGGGACATTCAAATTCAGTTCAATGAAATCGTTTTTCAAAGCACCTCTGAGATATTCGAGCAATTGGACTCGAACCTCCTTGATTTGCTCCTCTTGAACTCTATTCAGCAGTTTGATTTGAATTTGTTTCTTTTCCAATCCAACTGCACACGCCAAAAGCGTCGAACTTAAATTGAGTAGATCCGCTCGTCTCTGCACCTCCGCAAACTGCGTCCAAGCCTTCTGAAGCTGCCCCAAATCAAATTCTTCGCTAAAGACGGGTTCGAATTCCTTGACCACCTCCGGTGTGTCCACAACCAACGATTGGAGCGACTTTGGTTTCGATAGGGCTACCCTGCGTTTTTTCAAGACCCCCACCTCAGGGGACTTCTGAGGCTCCTGCCTTTCTTCAGCACCCACAGCTGTCTGTATCACATCTTCGGATGCGACCGGCATCGGCTGAGCTTCCGCTACATCGATAACCTTCACAGGCATGGCAGGTTCAGGAGCCACATCGCGCTCTAAAGGAGGCTTCTGCGTTGGAGGAATTGCGGGGCGGCTCACTGAGCGGCTCGCCCGCCAAGCATCCGCTTGAATCGCTATGAGGCTATTTTTTTTTTTATCCACTCCTCGAAGGGAGCAGATTTGCATCAGCGTAAGCTCAACAAGGAGTCGCTGGTGATTGCTACCTCGGTATTGAACATCCGCTTTATTCACATGATCGAGCGCTTGAACCAGAAAGTGCAAATCCGTTTGTTGCGATTGCTCAACAAATTGGCTTCGCAGGTCATCCGTCCCCTCCATGAGCTGAACCGTGGAGGCATCTTTACTCACCAACAAGCTGCGCAGGTGGGATCCCAATCCTGAGATAAAGTGATGGGGGTCAAAACCGCGTGCTATGATCCCGTCGAGGACCAGCAGTGCCGGAGCGACTTCGCCGGCCAGCGCACAGCGCAAAACTTCAAAATAGGTTTGATGGTCGAGGACATGTAAATGCTCCGCTACCACCTCGTAAGTCAACTTCTTCCCAGCGAAGGCCACCAGTTGATCAAAAATACTCAGCGCATCTCTCAACGCTCCATCTGCCTTCACCGCCACGACGTGCAAAGCAGCTTCTTCGGCTTCGATTCCTTCTTGCGTGCAAATGCCTTGCAAATGTGTCACCATGTCAGGCACAGTGATGCGATGGAAATCAAAGATTTGGCAACGCGACAGGATCGTGGGAAGAATTTTATGCTTTTCGGTTGTCGCCAAAACAAACACCGCATGAGGTGGCGGTTCCTCCAACGTCTTCAAGAAAGCGTTAAACGCCGCTTGAGAAAGCATGTGCACCTCATCGATGATGTACACTTTATACTTACCGCGTTGAGGCGGGATACGCACTTGGTCTACGATGGATCGAATGTCTTCAACCTTATTGTTGGAGGCGGCATCCAATTCAAAAACATTGAACGCATAGTCTTCTCCTGAATGTGCATCAAAATCATTGATGGCCCGGGCGAAAATCCTAGCCGATGTGGTTTTGCCGACACCCCTTGGACCGCAAAACAAATAGGCTTGCGCCACTTGATTTTGATCAATGGCTTGCCTGAGGGTCCGTGTAATCCCTTCTTGTCCTACAACAGCGTCCCATTCCTGTGGACGGTATTTGAGGGCGGATACGGTATAGGTTGCGTTGCTCGATTCCATTTTGTTGATAGACACTGCGAATATCGGGCGCTGTTCATGGCGAAGGAAGCGGAGTTTTGAACAGACAACGAACAACGGTCTGCTCGAATAGGAATAAAGCCACTCGAAATCAACACCATCAGTTATTGCTTTTCAGCGGTTCCTGAATTACTTTTGCCCCCCATTTAACAAACCCCGTTCTACATGAACCGTTACGAAACTGTTTTCATTATGACTCCCGTGCTATCTGCTGAGCAGGTGGCGGAAACAGTAGAGAAGTACCGTGCATACCTCAAGGACAATGGTGCTACCATTGATCATGAGGAATCATGGGGATTACGAAAATTGGCCTACCCCATTCAGAAGAAGTCCTCGGGCTTCTACCAACTGTTTGAGTTTGAGGCTGAGGCTCCTGTAATCCTGCCCTTCGAAACTGAATTCCGGAGAGACGAGCGCATCATCCGATTCCTATCGACTCGGATGGACAAGCATCACACAGTGTATGCTGAGTCACGCCGCAACAAGTCGAGCCAAGCCCCTAAGGCCGCTCCTGAAACTGCCGAAGAGGCTTAATTCTTAAAAAAGAAGCACCATGGCTGACAAGAACGTCCGTTACCTGAACCCCATCAGCATTGACACCCAGAAGGAGAAGTACTGCCGCTTCAAGAAGAAAGGCATTAAGTACATCGACTACAAGGATGCTAGTTTTTTGTTGATGCTCTGCAACGAGCAGGGCAAGATTTTGCCTCGTCGATTGACAGGCACCTCCCTGAAGTACCAACGCAAGGTGGCCCAGGCCATCAAAAAGGCACGTCACTTGGCTTTGATGCCATATGTGGCTGACAACCTCCGCTAAATCCGACGATCATGGATATCATTCTGAAGCAAGACGTCGAACTACTTGGTAGCAAAAACGACATCGTCACCGTCAAAAGCGGTTACGCACGCAATTTCCTCATCCCAAAAGGATTGGCGACATCCGCCACACCTTCCGCACGGAAGGTGGTAGCAGAAGTCATCAAGCAACAGTCTCACAAGGCTGCGAAAGCGATGGAATTGGCTCAATCATTGGGCAAGTCACTGGAAGGATTGACATTAAAAATCGGAGCGAAAGCCGGCGAAAGCGGCAAGATCTTTGGTTCTGTCAATTCCATTCAATTGGCTGAAGCCATGCAAGCTGCCGGTCATAGCATTGACCGAAAGTTGATTCACTTCACCGATGACAGCATCAAAGAACTCGGTTCGTATGAAGCAACCATCAAGTTGCACAAAGAAGTCATCGTTACGGTGAAATTTGATGTAGTGGCAGACTGATTGCCACAACAACTGCAAGAAAAAAGCCAGGCCAAAAGCCTGGCTTTTTTGTTTCTTAAAATCTCGGATGAATTGCGCTTCACCGCACGTAAATTTGAAGCACCTACCGCATGAAATTCAAACTCCAAAGCGAATACAAACCTGCGGGTGATCAACCCGAGGCCATCCGACAACTTGTGGAGGGCGTGCAACAAGGTACCAAGCACCAAACACTTCTAGGAGTTACAGGATCAGGAAAGACGTTCACGGCTGCCAATGTCATCGCGCAGACACAACGCCCGACTCTGGTACTCAGTCACAACAAAACGTTAGCCGCACAGCTATACTCGGAATTCAAGGAGTTTTTCCCTGAGAATCTCGTAGAGTATTTCGTCAGTTACTACGACTACTACCAACCCGAAGCCTACATCGCCTCAACCAACACCTTTATAGAAAAGGACTTGGCAATCAACGAGGAGATTGAAAAGCTCCGGTTAAGCACGACCTCAGCTTTACTGAGTGGACGACGGGACATCATTGTCGTGGCATCCATTAGCTGCATCTATGGCATCGGTAACCCGGTTGAGTTCCATAAAAGCATTATCCCTCTCAACGTTGGACAGAAATGGGGGCGCAATGCCTTCTTGCACGCCTTGGTAAGCAGCTTATATAGCCGAACACGTGCGGAGTTCAAGCGCGGTACATTCCGCGTTCAAGGCGATACCGTCGATGTGTTCTTAGCCTATGCAGATCATGCTTTGCGCATTCAGTTTTGGGGAGATGAAATCGAAGCATTGCAGACCATTGATCCGGAATCCGGACAGACCCTACACACGTTTGACGACATCGTCATCTACCCAGCGAATCTATTCGTCGCGAGTAAATCAACAACAGACCAAGCTGTTTGGGAAATTCAACAAGACTTGGAGAAACAAAAAGACTTCTTTCAAGAGCAATCCAAATTCTTGGAAGCCAAAAGGTTGGAGGAAAGAACCTTGTATGATTTAGAGATGATCAAGGAAATCGGTTTCTGCAATGGAATCGAGAACTATAGCCGGTACTTCGACCGCAGAAAACCCGGAGAACGCCCTTTTTGCCTGCTCGACTATTTCGCAGACGACTTCTTACTCATCGTGGATGAAAGTCACGTGACCATGCCTCAAATTGGCGCCATGTACGGCGGCGACCGCTCGCGAAAGACCGCCCTGATTGACTATGGATTCCGACTACCTTCTGCCCTGGACAATCGTCCGCTCAAAGGCGATGAGTTTCATGACATCACGGGGCAGCTGCTCTATGTTTCTGCAACACCCGCCGATTATGAATTGGAGAAGTCTGAAGGTATCGTCGTGGAACAAGTGATTCGCCCTACTGGATTGTTAGATCCGCCCATCGAAGTCCGGCCTTGTGAACACCAAGTGGATGATTTGGTGACTGAGATTCAAGGCACCATAGCCGCAGGAGACCGCACTCTAGTGACCACCCTAACCAAGCGCATGGCTGAAGAGTTGACCAAATACCTCGAACGCCTGAGCATCAAAACACGCTACATCCACTCCGATGTCAAAACATTGGACCGTGTCGAAATCATACGAGAATTGAGAGACGGTGTATTCGATGTGCTCGTCGGAGTCAATCTTTTGCGGGAAGGCTTGGACATTCCTGAAGTCGCACTGGTTGCGATTATGGACGCGGACAAAGAAGGCTTTCTGAGATCAAACCGCTCACTGACTCAAACTGCGGGCAGAGCGGCTAGAAACATCTCAGGCCGTGTCATCATGTATGGTGACCGGATCACCAAGTCCATGGCCATGACGATTGACGAAACAGCACGGAGAAGAGAGAAGCAAGAGGCATACAACGTGAAGCATGGTATGAAACCGACTCAGATCAAGAAACAGCGGAATACCATGTTCGAGCAAAGCAATAGCATCGAAGACCGGCCACGCCATTTGGCGGCAGAACCCGATGTTACCATGGAAACGCTATCCGCTGACCCTGTTGTGAATGCCATGGGTGTTGAGGCGCTTCAGAAAACGATCGAGCGTACGAAGAAGGTCATGGAACGCGCAGCAAAAGATCTTGACTTTATGGAAGCCGCTCGTTTACGTGATGAATACTTGGCATTGAAGAAACTCTTAGAATCCAAAAAAGCATGAGCCCATTGGGAGAACGCACGCGTCCAGAAGCGTATACCGAATCCGAGACCGTGCCCGTGAGAGTTGTTCTTGAGAACATTCGATCTGGACTCAATGTCGGTGCTTTCTTCCGAACGGCAGATGCCTTTCGAATTAGCGGCATCGACTTGTGCGGTTACACCGCTCACCCCCCTCAGAGGGATATCCTGAAAAGTGCCTTGGGCGCCGATGAACACGTGCCTTGGTCAGCGCATTCCGATGCACTTTCAGCCATTGCGAAATTGCGCGAACAAGGCTATAAAATCGCATCGATTGAGCAAACCACAAACAGCATTTCCATCCTCAACTGGGAGCCAACAGTCGGAGAAAAATGGGCCCTTGTGTTTGGTAATGAAGTGAAAGGCGTTGAACCTGACACGTGTGATGCATCCGAAATTGTGGTGGAGATTCCCCAATTCGGAGTCAAACAAAGTCTGAATGTCAGTGTCTGTGCAGGCATTGTTCTATGGCATGCTGCACAGCGCATCGGATTGCCCGGTTAGTCAGCCTCCTCAATTTCAGAGAGCGATCCGGTGATGGGCATTTCCAACCACCGCTCCAATGCCTTCTTGACTTCTTGCTTTTGATCCGAATCCATCGTTCGAATCCGCGCTGAACTGTGGCTTTCACCCTCTAAAAAGAAATAGAGGGCGTCGCGGTCCTCGCGCTTTGGCATCGCTGTTGCACTCCACGTATCCAAAGCTCCATTGATATACAGAATGCGTTCGCCCGATGCCTCCAACCAATCGTACACCTCCCGAGCCAATGCTCCTCCATCGTAAGGCACCTCTTCGTGATTCGGAGTGAAAATCGCTGATGGATTGACGTCTGTTGGAAGGGCGCGAAGTAAATCGGAAACCGCCTCCGTTTCATAGCTGTAGTAACCAAACTCACGCGCACACTGGTAATAATGTGACGCATAATCTGTCATGCTCGTATTCGAGAAAAAAGCCAAGCCACTCACTTCTAAAAAGTGGTCTAAAACTACTTCTAAGTCCGCTGAGGCATCGGGTATGCCAGAGCAATCCATCCCCCATTGCCAAAATGAAAAAGGATACTCGAGCACAGCATATTCAAAGGCCTCTTCCAAACTCAAATAACCAAACTCCAAACCCTCACCCTTCGCGTGCCACTTTAAACGAGTCAAGCATGCTTCATAATCCGATAGAATCCGTCGTTGTATCTCGAGAATGTCCTTTCGACACGATCGAGAGCCCACAGCATTCAGGAAGTCATAAATCCGGGTGTCCTCCAAAGCCAAATTGATGGGTGCTACATAAGGCACGCTCACCGCAACATCTTCCGGATAGAGATACCGGTAATACAACGTCGTTTGACCTCCTTTACTAATCCCCGAAGCCAACCAGGGCAATTCATACAGATCGGCCAACATCTCCTTGATCCGATGCAAATCAGCTGCAGCTTGACGAATCGTTAGATACGTGTAGTCCATGGAGTCTGGCATGCTGGCTCCGTAAAACCGGTGCTCCACAACCACTTGATTGGCTCCGATAGCCGTTGCCAGTTCACTCGCATAATTTCTTCCTCGATTGTACCCTTCTGTCACCAAAACAACAGGACGGTCCGCTTCATAATGAGACAGATATACTTTTTGACGAAAACTCCCCAACTCAGGGTGTTCATGGTCCAAAGGCTGCTTCACCATCAAAACCCAAGATGATTCAAACGGAGAAGGTGCAGGAATTGCTTCAAATTCAACGCCAGGCAAATCGAACAAATGGGTACTGACCTCTTCGCTCGTTTGGCCAAATCCATCGAACGCATTGAGCATCCCAAGAAGCAAACAAAAAACAACCGTCGCGTATTTCATCTGACCAAAGTAACCAAGTTCTCGCGGTTTAGAAACGAAAAAGGCCACTCCAAATGGAGCGGCCTTTCTCGAAATGCTTTCGAGCAATTACATGCCCAGCTGGTCTCTGACATTGCGGAATTCCAAATCTTTTTCAGATTTAGCGCGCAATCCAGGATCCTTTGCTAACGCCTCAGCCAAATGAACTTTCACACCATTCGCATCACCCAAACGGGCACATGCAACGGCCATCAAATAACTTGCGACAGCACTGTCGTCACCTGCATTCTCCAAGGTTGTTTTTGCTCCGGAGGCATCTCCATTGAGCATCTTCGCCAACGCTACATTGACCGTAGATGAACGGCCCATGTTCGAGATTGCAGAAGGATAATCACCCTTTTGAATCAAAATAATGCCTTTGTTATAAGCCACTTCAGGGCCTGCTCCGTTCGCTTCGTTGAGCAATTTCATTGCACCATCAACATCGCCTTCCTGACGCTTAATTGCTGCTACATTGTTCAACACAGCTTTGTTGCGTTCTAGAGTCAATGCTTGATTGAACAACTCCTTGGCTTGTGTATTGCGTCCCATTTCAGTCAAACACCAGCCTGCGTTGTTGTACGCCCTGAAATCAGTTGTGTGCACGCGCATCGCGTTTTCAAAAACGGTCAATTTATCATTTACCAATTCAAACAAAGTCGCTGCGAACAACAACTCATCTGCCGTTAACATTTGCGGACTCCCCATGCTCATAGCAATCAACTCTTCATCCGTGTAGCCTTCAACATCATAGCTCACTACCATCTGAGACCGACGCAGTTCAGGAAGGATGTCCTTCTCGATCTCCTTGTACGTCTTGGCGATGTTGCGAATTTCTTCCTCTCGCTTGTTCTTGTCAGAATACATCTCCAACACGCGCAAGATTAAATCCTTATCCGCAATAGAAGAAGCCCTCATCAAGCTCTTGAACCCATTCCAATCCTCTCCCTTAGGAGCTTCATTGTAAAAGGCATCGTTGGTAGCAATTTTAGATCGCTTCAACTCATTGGCCATTGCTTTGGCAGCAGAACCGGCTCGGTCGCTTGCCAAGTCTTCATTCAATGTAATCTCACCTTCTGGTGAAGCATACGACTCGATGTTCACTCCTGTCAACGTCACACTGTCTGCAGACGCAGCCATTTTGATTAGTGTCTTGAGTTCTTGCCAATCGGTATCTCGCAATTCTGATCCACGCACTCCTGATGCATTTACAGAATAGTTAACCGTAGCTTCTTGAGTGTAAGAGATGACACGCTTGTACGCATCAGGGACAGGGATGAACTGGTCATCTGACTGCACCCATAAAGGTGTCGTGATTACACCGGCTCCAATGACCACCGGATCAAACGTAGCCGACTTATTACCTTGTGTTCCGGAGATACGGACAGCCAGTTCAGCAGCGTCTTCCATCGCGGCGTCATAAGGAACAGAAGCCTCATAGACGAACGATTTGCCTGACTCAAATGGAATGACTTGGAAATTTCCAGCGGCATCTTCACCCTGGAATCCCTGGGCGTCATATTCAGCTGCACCTCCTTCCCATGTGAGAACGGGGGTCGCTTCCATGCTGACTTTTTTAGCAAAGTACTTGGGTGGAAACTTGCCTTCAATCTTCAATTCCACCTGGTCACCGCGTAAAATCAGCGGTTCAGGTGTTGCTTGGAGACCCAAAGCTTCAATTTCTTTTTCCATGCTTCCCAGGCCGGTACATCCGGCGAGAAACAAAAGGGAAGCGGCAACCAACGTGATTGGAGACTTCATGGTGTAATAAATACGGTTCATACTGTGTTGTGAATCTTCAAATTCGTGACAAAACTAAGCAATCCCGAGACAACCTCAGCCATCGACGACTCCCATCGACGAGAACTTGCGAATTCGCTGATCGACACGCTTATTGGCGTCCATCGGCATGAGCTTCGCTAAGTGCGTTTTGATTTCCTTTTTTACCAAGTCATACATCGCTTCTCGATCTGCATGGACTCCTCCAAGCGGCTCTGGAATGATCCCATCGATCAACTCCAATTTGAGCATGTCCTCCCCCGTTAATTTCAATGCAGCAGCAGCTTCCATTTTATGTTCCCAATTCCTCCACAAGATGGAAGAACACGATTCAGGACTGATTACGGAATACCATGTATTCTCCAACATCAAAACGCGGTCTCCGATCCCGATGCCCAAAGCCCCTCCTGAGGCTCCTTCTCCAATGACGATACAAATGATGGGCACTTTCAACTGACACATCTCAATGAGATTGCGTGCAATGGCCTCGCCCTGACCGCGTTCTTCCGCTTCAAGTCCAGGATATGCTCCAGGAGTATCAATGAGCGTTACAACCGGTCGGTTGAATTTTTCAGCCAACTTCATCAAGCGCAAGGCTTTCCGGTACCCTTCCGGATTGGCCATACCGAAATTTCGATACTGCCGCATTTTTGTGTTGATGCCTTTTTGTTGACCGATGAACATGACACATTGGTCATCAATAAAGCCAAAGCCTCCAACCATGGCTTTGTCATCTTTGACGGTCCGGTCTCCATGCAATTCCATGAATCGACCGCCGGTGATGGCGTCGATGTAGTTCAAGGTATACGGTCGGTCTGGGTGACGGCTGACTTGCACGCGTTGCCACGGCGTCAAATCCGAGTACACTTTTTCAGTGACTTCTCGAATTTTAGACTCTAAGTCCTGCACCAAGGCCTCCATGTCCACATCACTCGTCTCTTGCAACTCTTTTGCCTGGGCAAGCTGGTCACGCAACAAGCGAATGGGCTCTTCAAAATCCAGATAATTCATCTGCACTGCAGTTTACAGGACAAAGATGCAACTTCTTAGCGTTCACGCGCAATTTTCATTGAAACCTTGCCAACAATGCATTCACCATTTTTCGCACCGCCTGACCACGGTGACTCACGGTGTTTTTTTCTGCCGGACTCATTTCAGCAAACGTTCTGGATTCTGAATTTGGATGAAAAATCGGATCGTATCCAAACCCTTCTGTGCCTTCCAATGCCAGCGCAATCCTGCCTTCACACACCCCCTTTAACACAACTTCCTCTTCACCCTGGATCAGGCAAATACACGTACGGAACCGTGCCAGTCTCTTGTCTTCTGAAACCCCGTCCAACGCGTGAATCAGCTTTTCCATGTTCGCACTTGAGTCTGCGTTCTCGCCTGCATATCGGGCTGTTTTGACACCCGGAAGCCCGTCCAAGGCATCGACTTCTAGTCCCGTATCGTCAGCAAAACAATCCAACCCATACTGTGTCTTGACATAGCGTGCCTTGATTTGCGCATTGCCCTCCAAAGTGGTCGCATCTTCAATGATTTCTTCATTGCAGCCGATGTCATTCAAGGTGAGGATTCGGTAACGCCCCTCCAACATGCGCTCGACTTCAGCTGCTTTGTTTGCATTGTGTGTCGCAAATACCAACACCGGTAGATCTTCTTTTGTCATCATCGGGGACTTTTCCATTTTCCTGAGCGGGTTTTTTCCATGGGCTTCCATTCTATCGAACGCGGCGCGTGGTTCCGAGGCAGCGACGTAGAAAACACGTGATTCAGCTCAACGCGCCTCTGGTCGGCATCCTGCGGCTCTTCTTGTGCATGGATTCTCAAAACAACCTCCTCTCCCAATCCCTCATGGGGCCGTCCATAGACCACAAAAGGCTCCGCAATGTTTGACGAAAGGAGGGCCGCAATGGCACTGGGATGCACCTTCACCCCACCCGAATTGATCACGTCGTCGAGTCGACCGAGCCATCGGAATGTCCGAGAATTGACAATCTCCACGGCATCGTTCGTTTGTACCATTGACTGATTGGGCAATTGGACGCTCAACGCCCCATTGGATTCTGAGGAAACTTCAATCCCGGGAAGACATTGAAATGCATCTTCCAGAATTGGCGCCACTTGCCGAACGGCAAAGTGACTGATCGTTTCCGTCATTCCAAAGGACTCGTAGACCTTTAACCCCTTTGACAATCCTCCAAGCCAATCCGACTGAACAGGCGATCCTCCGAGCAATAACATCTTCCACTGACCCATCTGTTGGCCATGCTTTTTTGAGGCGCACATCGCGCGCGCTTGCGCCGGGGTGAGCGCTACAAAGTCCATTGTGTTGTTCGAAAAAGAAGGCATCAACTTTGGTTCCACGACTTCCAATTCCAAAGCACCAACAGCTGCTCGGATGACCATCATCATGCCACCTACAAATTCAGCAGGCATGGCGAGAGCTATGCGCGCTCCAGGGCTTAATTGAAAGTGCTGCAACGTCCGGATAGCACTGGCTTCAATGGCCGATTTTGAGTGTTGAATCAAACGAGGAGAACCGGTCGAACCCGAGGTCTTCATCTCCATGGTATCTGACGAACTCCACCAGGATGACAAAACCTGCACCACCTGGACTTCCCACGGATCCGATGCCAACTCAAGCGCTCGGCTCATGGAGTCGGGCTTCAACGGTACAGAACCGTTGGCGAAATGTAGCATCCCTGAATCCATCATGCTTCAAACGATTTTGGCCACGCCCATCCCCTATCCGCGTCAAACCGCAACCGCTCGCCTTCAATGACCAGTGGCGAGTTGACGTTATTGGAAAACAATCCGCCTGTCCCCAATCCTTGAGGTAACGGCGTCTCTTCGTCCTCCAACAGGCCTGCCGTCCACTGGGCTATGGCATTCAATCCAACATTGGATTCCAATGCAGACGTCGTCCACCACCCCGCCCCATATTCTATCGCCTTATCCACCCACGTTCGCCCAGCATCCAACCCACCAATCAAACTGGGTTTTAAAATGAGATACTGGGGGCGAATTGAATCCAACAAACGGCCCTGGTCAGCACCCAACACACCGATCAAAGATTCATCTAAAGCAACAGGAATCGGACTCTCTCTGCACAGTTCAGCAAGGCCAATGGGGTCTGAAGCCATGAGCGGTTGTTCTATGCTGTGGATCCCTAAATCCGCCAAACGCTCCAACTTTTTAAGGGGCGTCCAATCGGCATCCTTTCTTGAAAAAGCACCGTTGGCGTCCACTCGCAACGTGAAACCTTCCACCAATGGCGCCAAATCTCGAATCACTTTCAACCACTCTAACTCCTCTGAAAAGGGGCGAATGCCAATTTTCATTTTCAATGTCTTAAACCCCCGTTGAATCAAATCCGTTGCCTGCTGTACCATTTGCTGAGGCTCATTCATCCAAATCAACCCATTGATTAAAATGGACGTCTCACCTTGAGAAAACGCATTGTCAACGAGTCGTTGCTCGCCACCACTGACAAGATCCATCAACGCCATCTCCACTGCAAAGCGCACTGCTGGCAATTGAGCAGGAATCGAATCGGGGTCTAAGACAGACGATTTCACCACATCCTGAAGGGCTTTCATAGCGACTTCTTCTGATTCCGGACTGAGGCCTGGAATGAGACTGCACTCACCGCAACCGAATCGACCGTCTGGATGGTGGGCCAACAAGAAATAGGTCGGCTTTGATGTCAGCACATCCCGTGAAGTCTGCGCGGGCCGATGGAACACAAGCGGGTGACGAATGACCCGAAGAGTCAATCCATCCATGCGCATTCCACGGGCCATCATACCGCTAAATCTTGCGTTTGAGCCAGCAATAAAAACAAGGCAATCAAGGCCGTACTCAAAGCGACGCGTTTCAATTCCGGGTCCAAGGCCTGCGGGTCTGAGGTTTGAAAGACGCGAACAAGATGTCCGAGATGCAAAAGAGACAATGCAAAAATCCAAATCGCACCGCGCCATTGACCCGGCTCAACAGCAAGACTAAACAACCACCATGCCGACCAAGCCAAGGCGAAACAAAACACATGGTACCGCTTGGACTTATCCCACCCCATGCGCACAACCAACGTGCGCTTTCCCGCTGCCTCATCCGAACTGCAGTCACGCATATTGTTCAAATTCAAAACTGCTACGCTCAATGCTCCGGTGAACGTGCCAGGCAATAACCACGTCCAAGACCAGGTGTGCGATAAGAGAAACGCCGTTCCAGCTACCCCTACCCAACCGAAAAAAATAAAGACAGCGGCATCTCCTAGTCCGGCATATCCATATGGGTTTTTTCCGGCTGTGTATCGATACGCAGCAACAATGCCCAGTATGCCCAATAAAATCAAGATGATAGCGGACAGGAATAGTTCGGTTCCTTGCAACGCCATGGCTACGGTGCCCATGCCACCGAACAGGACCAAAACGGCCAAAAGAATCACAGCGCGTTTCATGCTTTTTGGCGAGATACGTCCTGAAGCAACTGCTCGATCTGTACGATCAGGACCGTCTGCTCCATTTTCATGATCGCCCAAATCATTCGCCCAATTGGACAACACTTGGAGTCCAAATACAGTCAAGATTATACCAGCGAAAACCGGCCAAAACCGCACAGAAACAAGTGAACTGTGTTGGGCCGAGCTAAATGCTACTGCGGCCCCTACCATAACACATGCAGCAGCAAGGGGAAGGGTTCTCAGGCGCGAGGCTTCTATCCAATCACGGCCATTCATCCTGGAAATTTGGGGAATTGCTGAAAGTCTGGGTCACGCTTTTCTAAGAACGCATTCTTGCCTTCCTGCGCTTCCTCCATCAAGTAGTACATCAGAGTGGCATCACCGGCAAACTCCATTAGGCCGCGTTGACCATCCAATTCTGCATTCAAACCACGCTTGATCATACGCAAGGCCATCGGCGATCGCTTCATCATGGTTGCACACCACTCCATGGTCGTGTTTTCCAATTCTTCAAGCGGAACGACTTTATTGACCATGCCCATGGTTTCAGCTTCCACAGCAGAGTATTGCTCGCACAAGAACCAAATTTCACGTGCTTTCTTCTGACCAACGTGGCGGGCCAAATAACTCGAACCAAACCCTGCATCGAAGCTGCCTACTTTCGGTCCCGTTTGACCAAATCGCGCATTATCAGAAGCAATGGTGAGGTCACAAACAACATGTAGGACATGCCCCCCTCCAATAGCGTATCCATTGACCATCGCAATCACAGGCTTGGTCAGCGAACGAATCTCTTTGTGCAAATCCAACACGTTCAATCGCGGTACACCATCTTTTCCGATGTAACCGCCGCTGCCTTTGACATTTTGATCGCCACCACTGCAAAATGCTTTGTCGCCAGCTCCGGTAAAGACAACGACACCGATGTCATTGCGATCACGACAAATGCTCATGGCATCCAACATTTCAATGTTGGTTTCAGGTCGGAAGGCATTGTATACCTCCGGACGATTGATTGTGATTTTAGCGACGTGATCGCACCATTCAAATCGAATGTCCTCGTACGTCTTAATTGTGGTCCAAGTTCGTTGACTCATATTCGTATGGGATGTATTACTTAACCCGTTTGCATTTCCTTCCCCAACGCTTCCTGCAATTCTTGGAAACATCGAGAAGACGTTGCACCAGGCGTTTGAATTTCTAACAATGCAGGAGCTTTGTTGTTGCTCCATGCATCAAAAACATTTTCAAGTTCAGCAGCGTCATTGGCTCGGAAATAGGCAAGCCCTAACAGCGCTGCGGAGGATGCAGCATCCTTTAAGAACGGAACCTCAAAATGAGATTCAAGCATACCGACCTCCTTTGGTCCATTCAACCAATGAAAGATATTTCCTCCTCCATTGTTGATGACAATCACTTTCAAATTCAATGGCATGGGCTTGACCATAAGACCATTCAAATCATACAGCCAAGCAGAATCTCCCGTAATGAGAACGACTTCGTGGTCGGGATGCATCCGGGCATCTCCAACGGCCGTTGATAAACAGCCATCGATCCCTGCCACGCCTCTATTGGCATGCAAACGAGCCGCGTTCCAAGGAAACCACTGGGCGTAGCGAGCGGATGTCGAGTTGGCGAAGTGAAGCGCGCCTAGAGGATGCGACACACCAAGCGCACGTGAGAGCGCAGAAAAAGCAGACCAGTCGCTCCAGGGCATGTCAAACGATGCCAAAACGCGTTTCTCTGCAGCGTGAATTCGGTCCATGAGTACATTCCATCCAGCGGCAAACGCATTGTATTCTGGCAACGAGTCCAACAAAAGCATCAACCCTTCCGGTGCTGGCACCTTCCACTGTTGAACACCCTGACCAAACAAATCCCACCCCTCGCCATCCGATCCAATATGCCAGTGATCCGCATGAAACGACGTTAATTTTTTCCGCAGCGCTTTGCTCATTGGAGGCAGCCCCGCACTGATGATACAGTGCGGCTTCAATTCTTCTAAATCCACACCAGACAACCCCGCTAACACACGTTCGGCTGATCCGTCGAGGTCTTCACCTCGTACCTGACTAAAAACATCCACAAACGTCGCCACTTTGGTCGAAATCACTGAAGACAATGCAGCCCAAGTTGAATCGGGAGCATGGGCTCCTAGCAACACCAAAACGCGGGGGTCATGCGTGCATAAATGATCTAGCAAGTCTTCGGGGATGGTCATTTCTTCCGGCCGGACAGCTGGCTCTAAATCGACCTCATCCTTTACACCCTCCCATTCCCGCAATTCATACAAAGGCTCTTCAAAAGGGATGTTGATGTGGACAGGTCCGCAAGAAGCAGCGTTCCATGCTTGCTGAGCTTGGGAACGCAAAACCGATTCGCTCATCCTGGTTTCGTCGAGTTCTCCTTCCCATAAAGCATGGGCTTGAAAGAGATGCTGTTGACGCACGACTTGACCCAAGCCTTCATTCCTTCGACCAACCGGTCGATCCGCTGTGATGCTAATCAGAGGCGTCCTTTGAAAATGTGCTTCTGCGATCGCCGGTCCATGATTGACCGCTGCCGTCCCCGAAGTTGAAATGACCACTGCCGGAATTCGATTGCTCAATCCCATGCCCAAAGCCACATATCCTGCAGTGCGTTCATCCAGAGCGATGGTTACCCGCAACTGAGCATGCGCTTCTGCCGCAATGACCAACGGCGCATGTCGTGACCCAGGGGAAACGACAACGTCTCGCAATCCACAAGAAGCCAGAGCGTCCAGGACATGAAATGCTCCGGGATGGCTAGACGATTTCATGGGGTAAAGTTACGGCCTTGCGGCCTGCTCACCCACGAGAAAGTTGACGAATGGATTGAAGTTTCATTACGGTTTCTTCCCATTCCGCTGCTGCATTGGAACCTGAAACAATTCCACCGCCAGCATAAAACCGCGCGCCGTCTGCAAACCACTGCATGCAGCGCAAATTGACATAGTAAGTCGATTCATCACCGGTGGACCAACCAAGGTAACCAGCATAGTATCCTCGGGACTTTCTCTCATGCAAGGCGATGAAATCAAGCGCACTTCCACGCGGTTCACCCCCGACAGCTGGCGTCGGATGCAACGCATCAAGCCATTGGTCTGCTTCGGCATCGGAATCAAACTGAATCCGAGATTGCAAGTGAACAAAGGGACCATAAGCGCAGTCCTTCGCTGAATCGATGACGACATTTTCAGCTTGCTGAAGGTGCAATTGACTTGCGATAAACTCGGTTACAAGAGCTTGCTCTCGAACTTCTTTGGCTGTCCAGTCCCCGTTGATTGCATGGCGAGTACCTGCCAACGAAACCGTTTCAAAATGACGACCCTGTTGACTTAACAACAACTCAGGAGTCGCGCCTAACCACACGCCCGCTTCTGGGATGTTCAAGAGATAGACCAACGCATTGGGATGTTCCTTGCACTTCCGGACAAACACGCTTTCGGGATCTCCCGTCTCATCCCACCAATCCGAGCGACTCAGCACAACCTTCTGCAGATCCGAGTTTGCAATCGAATCCAAAGCCAAGCGAATCGTCTCCAAATAATCAGATTGTGCGACCACAGAATGGTCCGTGGACGACGGCAATGAAATGGTTCCTGGAACAGGCGCTGCACAGCGCTCAATACGACCTCGCACAGCGCATCGAGGGTGATGTTCGGAGGAAACAAACGGAGCTAGATGAAAAACAGTCGCCCCCGAGGCGTCCGGAATCAAAGTCCAGATCTCATCGGAGGCTGCACCGGGATTTCTCCACCAAAGATCACATTCAGGCATGGGACTTTGTTTCAGGTCCCGACACGATCATCACCGTCAAACGGCTGGTGCAAACCAATCGTTCCTTGTCATCTACAATCGTGATGTTCCAAACATGCAGTTTTCCTCCTTTGTGTTGCAAAACAGCTTCTCCATGAACCCAACCCGAACGAACACCGCGAACATGGTTGGCATTGACCTCGATTCCTACCGCTTGCTTGCCCTCTGGAGCTACCAAAAAATGGGAACCCACAGAACCCAAAGTCTCAGCGAGCACGACACTCGCACCGCCGTGTAATAATCCATACGGCTGATGCGTCCTGCTATCAACCGGCATGCGTCCTTTAACCCGGTCCGCTTTTACTTCCAACACTTCAATACCCAAGGCATCTCCGATGTTGGGCTTCATGCTCTTTTCATCCATGGCCATTCCCAAATATTTTCGTCCGAAATTTACCACATGCAGGAGCAGCCTCCACTTCAACCGCG
>CAWVYB010000013.1:0-23588 GCA_963934215.1 uncultured Flavobacteriales bacterium
CGATTCAATGAGCGAACTCTCCAAATGGAGGAGTTGCCCTTTGCTTTACGGGATTACCTTCTATTTGGATTCAAAAAACTCCTGTTTTTTTCTTGCATTGCAGGGGGGAGCATTTTTGTGTTCGACCGGTACTTCGAAAGCCCTGCTGATCGAGTGCGAGAAAGAGAGCTTGAGTTTATGGAGACAGAGCTCGATCAAATGGCCTCCAATGTCATGGAAATGGGGGTGATCTTGGAAGATATTTCTCGTCGTGATGATGCGATTTATCGTGCTGTTTTTGGAACGGACCCCTATCCAGAGCATTTGCGGAATCCCGGAATTGGCGGGTCGGATCGCATGCGAGATCTTCGGGGTTATTCGCATTCAGATGCCGTGATTTCATTGGGAAATACGGTGGCGGAATTGCAGCGCAAACTGGTTGCTCAAAGCCGCTCGTTTGATGATGTGCTTGAATTGGCTCAGAACCGCACGGAGATGCTGAAGTCCATACCGGCAATTCAACCGGTTCGCAATGAGGACTTGCGCCGCATGGCAAGTGGGTATGGCTACCGAATTCACCCGATTTATAAGGTGCGAAAGATGCACCATGGCATGGATTTCGCTGCGCCCACAGGAACAGAAATTTTTGCAACGGGCGATGGCAAGGTCATCCTGTCAAAAAGACTCTACAACGGTTTTGGACGGCATGTCATCATCAAGCATGGATTCGGGTACGAGACCCTGTATGCCCACATGAGTAAAACGCGAGTGAAGAGGGGACAGCGGGTGAAACGGGGGGAAGTGATCGGTTTGGTGGGTTCAACGGGCACGTCAAGCGCTCCGCACTTGCATTATGAAGTGCGCAAAGACGGGAAGCGAGTGAATCCGGCGCCTTATTTCTTTAATGATTTGAGTCCGGAACAATATGAAGAGATGCTTGAAAAAGTAGATGACACGAATCAATCCTTCGATTGATTTTTGGAAGTGCTAACAAGTTGATTTACATTGGTAAAGATCAATTTATAAAAGCCGATTGTTCCCCATGCCATTGAATAAACCCATCGAAAAACGGTACCACTCCATCACGGAAGTGGCTGTGGACTTGGGCGTAAATGCGTCTCAGTTGAGATATTGGGAAAAGGAGTTCACCTTGCTAAAACCACGGACCAATGCTCGAGGGAAGCGATTCTATTCGAATACGGACATTCAATTGATCAAGGAAATCCACTGGTTGGTCAAAGAGGAGGGGCATACCCTGGAGGGTGCACGGAAGGCCTTGAGAAAGCGAAAGGTTGTTGCCGCTTCTATGGAGTCAAAAAAGCAAGACGGAGCGATCGCAGGGAAGGAGGAATTGCTTGAGCGCTTAAAGACTCTGCGCAACAAATTGGTTTTGCTGCAGGAAAAAGCTCAGGATTGAGCTTCTGGCGCTGACCAATAGGCGCCTGACATTAAGTACTCCTGAACGTAGTTCTCAATCGCCTCTTCAAGCGAGAGGAAGGGCCGCTCGTAACCGATGGACCTTAGCTTATTCATATCGGCTTCGGTAAAGTACTGGTAGGTGTCCCGGATGTCTTCAGGCGTGTCAATGAATCCAATATTAGGCTCCTTTCCCATCGCGTGAAACGTCGCCAAAGCGAGATCCAAAAAAGTACGGGCTTCACCTGTGCCCAGGTTGTACAATCCATTGTACTCTCCTTTGCGGTGGTGCATCAAGAACAGGCAGACTTCTGTCAAATCTTTGACATAAACGAAGTCGCGGGTTTGTCCTCCATCTGTGTAATCGGGTCGATGTGAACGAAAGAGTCGCATACCTCCGGTTTCGTTGACCTGTCGAAAGGTGTGCAATACGACACTAGCCATCCGGCCTTTGTGGTATTCATTGGGACCGAATACGTTGAAAAACTTCAACCCAGCCCAAAAATAGGGAGCACGTCCCGCGGCATCTTCTAATAGGGCCCACTGATCGAAATCATTCTTTGATTCGCCGTAAGGGTTCAGGGGCTTCAATTTAGAAACGATGTCGTGGGAGTCATGATATCCGTGTTCTCCAGCCCCATACGTTGCCGCGGAAGAGGCGTAAACCAAAGGAAGTCCATGCTTTACACATTGCTTCCAAACGGTTTGGCTATAATGTAGATTGAGTTCATCAAAAATGGCCTGATCCAACTCTGTCGTGTCGGTGCGCGCGCCCAAATGAAAGACGAATTGTACTTGCGCTTGATGCACCTCCAACCAGGTTGCGAAATCACGACGCTCCACGCGGTGATCATGGATGAGTCCAGCGTAGTTGGGCGCTTTGTCCTCACGGCTAAAGTCATCCACTAAGACCAGGTCAAAAAAACGCGCTTCGTTAAGTCTCGCGGCCAATGCACTTCCAATGAATCCTGCCGCTCCTGTAATGACGATCATGGGACAAAGGTAAGACAGGGGCTTCGCCTATCTTTGTCATCCTTACGAAGATGAAACAGGTATCCATCACACGCCGAGCGCGTTTTAATGCAGCCCACAAACTCTGGAACGAAGAGTGGGATGAAGCTAAGAATTTCGAAGTATTTGGTAAGTGTGCCCATCCCAATTGGCATGGACACAACTACGAAGTGCATGTTACCGTTCGCGGTATTATCGATGAGGCCACAGGCTACTTCATAAATTTTACTGACCTCAAAGCGATCATCAACGAATACGTAGAGGAGCCATTGGATCATCGAAATCTCAACATGGACGTTCCGTGGTTAAAAGGGAAGCAGACCTCAGTTGAGAATTTAGTCATTGGAATTTGGGAGCAGATTGAACCAATCATCGCCACGCATGGTTGTACACTCGAACGGATTCGACTGTACGAAACTGAAAACAACTACGCCGACTATTCCGGCGAATCGTGATGGCACTATACGAGAAAACTGAACGCTTTGATGATGAAGCGATAGCGAAAATCGCAGCGAATTATCGCTCGATGTTAGAGAAGGTTGGAGAAGATCCTGAGAGAGAGGGACTGTTAAAAACGCCTCAAAGGGCAGCAAAAGCACTAGCGGTTTTGACGTCGGGAATGGGAGTGAATGCCGCTGCTATTTTGGAAGGCGCATTGTTTGCTGAACCGAGCAATGAGATGGTTTTAGTGCGTGACATAGAAGTGTATAGCTTGTGTGAACATCACCTCTTGCCATTTTTCGGAAAGGCTCATGTGGCCTACATCCCGAATGGTAAAATTGTAGGTTTGAGCAAAATTCCACGGGTTGTTGATGCGTTTTCAAGGCGTCTTCAAGTGCAAGAGCGCCTGACAGAGCAGATACGTGATTGCATCCAGGCGACCCTTGGAGCGAAAGGAGTGGCTGTGGTGATTGAAGCACGGCATCTGTGTATGCAAATGCGTGGAGTCGAAAAGCAAAATACCATTACCACGACGAGTGCCTTCACAGGCGCCTTCTTGAATGACCCAAAGACCCGTAAGGAGTTTATGCAATTAGCCGTCGGCTCGTCTTACGGCAGGTCTTGATCTCCTGATTGTCCAAGAAGTATTGTGGGTTTTTTTGGCGAATGGTGTGATGGAAATTGGTTCCTTCGCTGCAATTTTGTGGCATGAACGAATATCAAGCTCCCCGAATCATTGACGATGCGTTGATTGAAGATGATTCTACCATCAGCCGCTTCATTGCACATGTTTTCAGTTGGATGGTCGCCGGTTTGGTGATGACTGCCTCAGCGGCTTACTATGTGGCCCAGTCAGGTTTAGTGGCCAAACTGTACAATCTTGAAACAGGAGGGATGTCAGGACTCGGTTGGGTAGTGATGTTGGCCCCCCTAGGCTTTATAGTCGCTATGAACATGGGGTTTCAGCGCTGGTCTTCCATGTCGCTAACCCTCCTTTTTCTTGCGTTTAGTGCGATCATGGGGGTTTCCTTGAGTAGTATATTCTTGGTCTATTCTGCATCCAGCATCTCGCAGGTTTTCGTCATTACGGCGGTAACTTTTGGCGTAATGGCTGTGATTGGTTACACGACAAAAACCGATTTAACCAAGTTTGGAAGCCTTCTTATGATGGCGTTAATCGGGATTATCATTGCCAGTTTTGTCAATTGGTTTATCGGTTCGGCAGGTCTGGACTACATCATTAGTATTGGAGGAGTGCTGATTTTCACAGGGCTCATCGCGTATGACACTCAACGACTCAAGCGGATCGCTGCTGGAGTGGAGTATGGATCGGAAACGGGAACCAAATTGGCCATTCTCGGTGCGACAAGTTTGTATCTGAACTTCATCAACCTGTTCTTGTTCCTGCTGCGGCTATTGGGACGTAGGAATTGAGAATGCCGGATTGTTGGCACAAAAAAAAACCTCGCAGCCGAGGTTTTTTTTGTGCTTGAATCAATGGCTTTGATTTACCGAATCATAACTCGTTGGGACCAAACACCCTTTCCGTTGAGCTCCAATAAGATGACATATGCGCCTGCGGCGTGTGGCTGCGCATGGAAAAAGTACTTGCTCTTTCCTGCGGGGAATTGGCCTTGGTGAAGCACATCCACGCGCTGTCCCCATGCATTGTAAAGGGAAAGCGTTCCTTCGCTTGAAGTGTCCATTTCCAAAGGAACGCATGTGATGGCGCTGGCTGGATTGGGAAAAGCAGCGGGGAAATGCACTCCTCCATTATTTTCTGTAACAGATGTGATAGCGCCGACGTCAAAACTCCACCAGCCTGCTGGTGCCGGCATGGGGCGCGTTCCGATCTTACCAGAGGAGGCCTCCGCTTCGATGTAGTAGTACACCGTAGTCCCTTCTGTCTGTGCCGGGATATCAGCCGTCCAATCGGAAGTGGATCCGGCTAGCGGGTTCATAAAGATGAAATTCCAGGGTCCTTCGGGACTGGTTGACCAATACATAGTCGCAGTTTCAATGCCACTTCGATGACTGATGTACGACTCCACTGTGTAAGGCGTGTCGGTGCTTTCGGTGTCAGGTAATGGAAGGTGGCTGATCATCAAAGGATCCTCCACTCCCACGGTATGGGTGATGCAATGGATCGCGCCGCTCTGCGAAATGATTGCTTGTCCGTTGTTGTCACAATCAATTCCGACGACATTGTATCCCGGCAAAAGCTCGGAGTAGATGCGCAAGGCCGTGGTGTCATATTCTGTGTAATACGTCGGTAGTAAAAGGGTGTTGTTGACGAAAACGGAGTTCGTGTATGTCAAGTACCAACCATTTTCATCAGGATATCCACCTCCACCGCCTTGTTCCGGGGGGCTAGGAATCCGCACGACGTCAAAAGGGGTGCCCCATCGGGTGGTAAAGTTGGACAAGACATACTCCATGTTGGCATCAATTTGTGGGCCATCAGCAACGCCTTCAGGGTATTCTGCGACCAACAAAGTGCTCTCATCGAGTAGCTTCATGTGCATGTCGATGTGGTGGATACCGTCAAAAGGCAACGTCGGCATTTTAATGAAGGTTTCCGTGCCATGGAAATCCGACATGATCCCGTCAATCTCTGCCTCGGTGTGGTTGGGAAAATCCGTCCACCATGTCGATCCGCCATCATTTTCATCCAGTACCAATTCGGAAGCGAAGGCGGTTCCAAACCCATCGGACATCCAATTGCCTCCCGTGTTCATGAGATCGGTTGGTTCGGCGGTTGTGCTGTATAAATCGATGCCCATGGTCTCCGCGAGAACGTCAGGAATTGCGTCGTCTTCTGGACGTGGACGGTTGTAAATCCAGTCAACTAAAACACGGTCATCATTCCAATTTCCGTACACCGTGTTTGCTCCGTAATCCCGAATCCAAATGGTGTTGTATTCGGTTTCTACGATTTGCACATTTTCCAAGGTGAGCGGTCCTCCGCAAGAGTTCCCGGTCAGGTAGGACTCTGCTTCGCTGGGGTCATCGGCAAAAACAATCACCAAACATTCGTTTTGAGCACCCGCCACAATTTGCTTCTGGATACAGGGAAACGACGTCCATGAGATGGTCAAAGCTTCCACTTCTTCCCATTCAGCGGCAGTCCGAATGTTGTCGTACGGCGGTGGCGTCTCAATTCCCCGTGATTCCAAAGGGGCAAAGCCTACACGCTCCATATGGTTGCGCTCTGCTTCAGTAATGGCATGGGGCCACCCCGTTGCGCTTTGTGAAAACGCGTTAACATTGATCAGCAAACAAGTTGCCAGAAGCAGGCGTTCAAGGTGAGTTGATTTCATCATGTTACAAGTTGAATGTAAAATTACAGCAAGCCCGACCGACAGTCCAAGCTTATTCCGAGAGGAGTTGGGTCAGCAACGCAGAATCCACGGCATGTCCACCGTCAAAAGTGTGGCTGCGATGCGGGATGCCATGCGTCTCAAGAAGACTTGAAGTGTCACGGAGCAGCTGCGTGTCGAAAAAGGGGTCTGAATTCCCAAGAGCCACATCAATAGGTGTTGAGATCAAAGGTTGAATTTCATCCTTCCAATCCAAGTCCGGGGGAAATACACCAGCCCAAAAAATCAATCGTTTGAATGATACGTTTCCTAAACTTGCCCAGCGTGCTGCCGTCGCAACTCCTTGCGAGAAGCCGAGCAAAGCAGGCTTGCGATTCGTCAAGTCAAGGTGGGCAGCGAGGGCATCCAAATAGCGCACATAATCGACCATATCGGTCAAGCGGTCTTCTTTGGTCATCCAGGAGGCTCCTACACGTCCAGAAGTCCCCTCGTTATAAAATCGATGAAACCCTTCCGGGGCAACAATGGTCCACCCCAAATCAGCCAACGGTTGGAATCGTCTTAAGAAAAATTGAGGCAATTGGCCATATCCATGCAAGGCAATGAGGACACGGGAGTTGGTGGTGATCTCTGGTCCAAGCGTGAAGTAACGCGCTGTTTTCGTGACCTCGAAGTGGTGTGATTCAGGGGGCATGCAGAGAGATTACCAGGCAATTTGAAGGGACGCGCTATCGCCTTGGGCGATATACAAGGAGTCAACCATTTCTGTCCATTCATTGTTTCGAAAAACACGGTAGATATAAGGTAAATACCGATCAGCTTCGATGTTACAGGACCGTTGAATATCTACGTCCAACCCCGTGTGGGACTCCCAAGCATTGGAGCAGGTAGCGTATGATCCGGCTATGTTAAGCGTTCTAAACTCGATAGCATCGTCAGCCTGAAATGGATTGGCATTGATCAATCGAATGATGACGTTTGCTCGCGGCATAACGTTCATGTCGAGAGGGAGTGTTTTGGAGTCGATAAACACATCGGGGTTGATGGACTCTTCCAAAGAAAACCAATCGAGTCCGGTAGCGGTGAGCCTATAATCCAAGGCGTTGACCCGTTGAAAGTTCAATTCTCCGAATCCGGACCCATCGGTTTGTGTTTGGGCTACCGTCTCATAATTCCCGTTGAGAATGCCATCAGCCAACACCCGTCTTGTGAGTGTGAGCTGGATGTCGGGGGCCACTGTTTCTGCATCGGCATGCTGTGCATGCACTTGAATCTGCAGTTGGCTATCCGGTTCTGGACGGCAGCCAATCGCACAGAGGACCGCAATCAAAAAACACCAACCTGACAGAGCGTTCATCACGAAATAACTTGAAGTTTCGCGAATTTTAGTAGCAATTGTTTTTGGCCAGCTGAAGGAAAAAACACGGTTGCTTTTTGATTCGGCGCCTCCCCTTCGATGCGGGTTATTTTCCCTTTTCCAAACCGTTCATGCTGCACTTGAGTGCCTTCCTGCAATACGCTTGCGGATGCGGTTTGCGTGATGTCCTGCCGTTCCGACGAAGGGCTTCCCTCCATGCGCTTTAAGGGCTTCCCTGATGCCGATTTTGGAATGACAGGTGCCGCGGCTCCTTTGAATGGACTTGCTGTATTCTTGGGTTGAGCTTTTTTCGAAAGCCGGTCAAAAGCGGATTGAGGTTGGTTCTTCCCACTGCTCATGGATTGCCATGAATTGCGCGCGGCCTCCATGCCAGCCCCGCCTGCAAAAGGATTGGGTTTGGCTGCTTGGGCAGATGGCATGATGACACACTCTGGATCAATCTCCTCTAAAAACCGACTGGATTCTGCTTGAATGAGCTGCCCCCATTTATAGCGGGTCAGGGCATAGCTCAACGTGCAGCTTTTTTCTGCTCGTGTGATGGCAACGTAAAAGAGCCGACGCTCCTCTTCCATATCCGCTCGCGACTCCATGGCCATTTGACTGGGGAATAGATTCTCTTCCATGCCAACTACGAAAACATGAGCAAACTCCAATCCTTTAGCCGCATGGATGCTCATAAAGCCGACTTTGTTGTCGTCACCATCATCTTGATCGGCATCGGTCAGTAAGGCCACGTCCATCAGGAAGTCTCCCAATGTGGGGACTTCATCCGGAGTGCTTGCTTTTGATTGATCAGTGAAGGCCTTCATGCCGTTGAGCAATTCTTGCAAGTTGTCATATCGAGCAACGCCCTCAGGTGTTTTATCTTGATACAGTGTATGAACGAGTCCGGTGTGCTTGGCGATGTGCATGCCCAAGTCGTGGGCATCTTTGGTGTGCATTTCGGCTGCAAAACCTTGAACCATTGCTGTGAAATCCTGGACCTTGCGTAGCGCCGCTCCCTGAACGCTTTCGGGCGGGTTGAAGGGGTCTGTCACCAACTCCCAAATGGACACGTCACGTGCGGTTGATTCCACAAGTAGCCGATCCATAGTGGTTTTACCTATGCCACGTGCAGGGTAGTTGATGACCCGTTTGAGGGCCTCTTCATCCCGATGATTTGCTGTCAATCTAAAATAGGCGATGAGGTCCTTGATCTCTTTGCGCTGATAAAATGACAGCCCTCCGAATATGCGGTATGGAATATTGAGTTTTCGAAAGCTCTCCTCAAAAGCTCGTGATTGTGCATTGGTGCGATATAGAATGGCGAAATTCTTCCAATGGACTTGATTCTGGTTGTGTACGTCAAAGACTTGAGACGCGACGAGCTTGCCCTCTTCGTTGTCTGAATAGCACCGGTTAATTTGGATGCGTTGACCTGCTTCATTGGAGGTCCAAACAACTTTCTCAATCTGTTCTGTATTGTGAGCGATGACACTATTGGCCGCGTTCACAATGTATTGAGTAGAGCGGTAGTTTTGCTCGAGCTTGTACATCGCGAAATCAGGATAGTCCTTTTTGAAATTCAGGATATTCTCAATGTTGGCTCCACGAAACCCATAGATGGATTGTGCATCATCGCCAACAACGCAGAGATTCTCTCGCAATGCCGCCAGTTGTTTGATGATGACATATTGAGAAAAGTTGGTGTCCTGATACTCATCGACCAAGATGTATTGAAACTTGTGCTGGTACTTCAGAAGTAAGTCCGGAAAGTCCCTCAACAACACATTCATTTTGAATAACAGGTCATCAAAATCCATCGCTTGTGCACGAAAACAGCGGCTTTCGTAGGCCCGATATACCTCATGAATCCGAGGCCGTCCTGCCTGAGTGTCTTCAGACATGATGTCTGTATTGTCGGCATACCCTTTTGCGTCAATCAGGTTGTTCTTGGCGTTGGATATCCGTGATTGGACGCTCGCAGCTTTGTATATTTTGTCGTCCAAGCCGAGCCCTTTGACAATATCCTTGATCAATGCTCGGCTATCTGATGTGTCGTAAATGGTGAAGTTGCGTGGGTAGTTGATCCGCTCACTTTCGATGCGTAAGATGCGAGCGAAGACACTGTGAAAGGTTCCCATCCAAACGTTCCGCGCCTCACCGTCGCCAATTACTTTGGCGATTCGATCTTTCATTTCTCTGGCCGCCTTGTTTGTAAAGGTCAAGGCGAGGATGGAAAACGCATCGGTGCCTTTCGAAATCAAGTGGGCGATGCGGTAAGTCAGTACGCGCGTTTTACCTGACCCTGCTCCAGCAATGACCATCATGGGGCCCTCAACATGGCTTGCCGCTCCCCTCTGCGCCTCGTTTAAATCGTTCAAAAATTCCACAAGGTGAAGGTATGAAGTGAATCGCTTATCGAAGTAGGGGGAGGTCTCTCTTCGCAACATTGTGAAAAACTATTCTTTTGTGGTGACATATATGGGGTTTTTTGCACGTCTCTAGCCCCCGCTAAACGGCTCATTTTAAAGAGGCTTGAAGGTGAATGTGGGGTCTGCTTGAAAAAACCCTGCTGTACCGCTTGTTTTTAACTCATAATCCGCTACTTTTGCACCCCCTTTATTGCGGGGAAAAAGATATTGTTTAAACATAATCTGATAGATCAGGTCGAATGCCTACCATACAGCAGCTCATCCGAAAAGGACGCGTAACTAAGACCCAAGCGAGCAAATCTGCCGCTTTGGATTCGTGCCCGCAAAGGCGCGGCGTTTGCGTCCGTGTATATACCACGACTCCAAAGAAGCCGAACTCCGCCATGAGGAAAGTCGCCCGTGTGCGATTGACCAACGGCAACGAAGTCAATGCCTACATTGGTGGTGAAGGGCACAACCTACAAGAGCACAGCATTGTATTGGTTCGTGGCGGTCGTGTAAAAGATTTACCAGGTGTTCGATACCACATTGTGCGTGGTGCATTGGATACAGCAGGTGTAGAGGGACGTTCACAACGTCGTTCTAAATATGGAACTAAGCGGCCAAAAGCCAAGAAGTAAGCGATCATGAGAAGGAGAGTAGCCAAAAAGCATTTGATCTTGCCGGATCCACGATTCGACAGTGTACTCGTTACGAGTTTCGTCAACAATTTAATGTTGGACGGGAAGAAAAGCGTAGCGTTCGATATATTCTATAAGGCCATGGACCGCGTTGCAGAACGCACCGAGGAGGATAGCTTGGAAGTATTCAAGCGGGCTTTGGACAATGTCACTCCTGGAGTGGAAGTCCGCAGTCGTCGTGTGGGTGGTGCGACTTTTCAAATTCCACAGCCTATTCGCGATTCACGCAAAGTTAGTTTGGCCATGAAATGGTTGATCGGATATGCGCGCAAGCGAAATGAGAAATCCATGTCGGAGCGTCTGGCATCTGAAGTTGTTGCTGCGGCGAAGGAGGAGGGAGCTACTTTCAAGAAGAAAGAGGATACCCACCGAATGGCTGAGGCGAACAAGGCATTCTCGCATTTCCGTTTCTGATTACGAACTGATTACGTAGATAAGATTATGGCTAAAAGAGACCTCAACTACACGCGGAACATCGGTATCATGGCTCACGTTGATGCGGGTAAAACCACAACAACAGAGCGTGTATTGTATTACACCGGGATTTCTCACAAAATCGGAGAGGTGCATGATGGTGCTGCTACGATGGATTGGATGGAGCAAGAGCAAGAGCGCGGTATCACCATCACGTCTGCTGCAACGACTTGTTTCTGGAAATTCAGAGATGAAGATTACCGAATCAACATCATTGACACACCGGGTCACGTTGACTTTACGGTAGAGGTAGAGCGTTCATTGCGTGTATTGGATGGAGCGGTTGCTTTGTTTTGTGCCGTTTCGGGTGTTGAACCACAATCTGAAACCAACTGGGGTTTAGCTGATAAGTACAAGGTGCCGAGGATTGGATTCATCAATAAGATGGACCGGTCAGGAGCTGACTTCTTCAACGTAGTCGGAATGATTAAGGACATGCTTGGTGCACGTCCTGTTCCTTTGCAGGTGCCGATTGGAGCTGAGGATGATTTCAAAGGAGTCGTTGACTTGGTGAAGAACAAGGCGTTCATTTGGAACGAAGAGGATATGGGGTCGACTTGGAATGAGATTCCAATTCCAGAGGATCTGGTTGAAGTCGTTGCTGAGTATCGTGGATTGTTGATCGAAGCCGCTGCCGAGCAGAACGATGTTCTGATGGAGAAGTACTTCGAGGATCCAGACAGCTTGACTGAAGAAGAAATTATAGATGCGATTCGCAAGGCTACGATTGGCATGCAGATCACACCTCTGTTGTGTGGATCAGCATTTAAGAATAAGGGAGTGCAGACCATGCTCGATGCGGTCATGCAGTACTTGCCGTCTCCTTATGATGTAGAAGCTATTGTGGGAACGGATGTAGACGATGAGAGCATTCAGATTGAACGCAAGCCGGATCCCGATGAGCCATTCGCTGGTTTAGCATTTAAGATTGCTACGGATCCATTTGTTGGTCGACTTTGTTTTGTAAGAGCTTACTCGGGTACGCTTCCTGCTGGATCATATGTAGTTAATACACGATCAGGTAAGAAGGAGCGTATTTCACGGATTTTCCAAATGCACTCCAATAAGCAAAACCCAATCGATGTATTGGAAGCCGGCGACATTGGTGCGGTAGTAGGTTTTAAGGATATCAAGACTGGCGATACACTCTGTGCTGAAGGTTCTTCACTTGTGCTCGAGAGCATGTCCTTCCCAGAGCCAGTAATTGGTATTGCGATTGAGCCAAAGTCGCAGGTTGACTTGGACAAGTTGTCTAATGGCCTGTCGAAACTTTCTGAAGAAGATCCTACGTTCCGTGTGAAGACGGATGAGGAGACTGGTCAAACGGTCATTTCAGGAATGGGTGAATTGCACTTGGAAGTATTGGTAGATCGTTTGCGTCGTGAATTCAAGGTTGAGTGCAACCAAGGAGCGCCGCAAGTGAATTACAAGGAAGCCATCTTTGGTGGTACAAAGCACCGTGAGGTTTACAAGAAGCAGTCTGGTGGACGCGGAAAGTTCGCGGACATCGTTGTCAACATCGGCCCGTCTCCAACTCCGGAAGAAACTGGATTGGTTTTCAAGAACTCTGTGAAAGGCGGAAACGTTCCGAAGGAATTTGTTCCTTCAGTGCAGAAAGGTTTTGAGGAAGCGATGAAGAACGGTGTCTTGGCTGGGTATCAAATGGATAGCATGGCTGTAGAATTGCTTGATGGAAGTTTCCACGCGGTTGACTCAGATCAGTTGTCGTTTGAATTGGCCGCCAAAATGGCTTACCGTCATGCGATTAAGCAATGCCAGCCGCGCATATTGGAACCTATGATGCAATTGGAGGTCGTGACTCCAGATGAAAACATGGGTGATGTCATTGGTGACCTCAATAAGCGTCGTTCGCTTATTGAAGGAACTGGTGAGCGTTCAGGCAAGACAATTGTCAACGCCAAAGTGCCATTGTCAGAAATGTTCGGATATGTTACAGACTTGAGGACATTGACCTCAGGCCGTGCAACGTCATCCATGTCGTTTAGCCACTATTCAGGTGCGCCAACCCATGTTCAGGAAAAAGTGATTGCTGAAGCTCAAGGCTAAGCACATTCAAATACTCATGACTCAGAAAATCCGCATAAAACTCAAGTCTTACGATCACAATCTGGTCGATAAGTCCGCTGAGAAAATTGTCAAGACTGTGAAAACCACAGGTGCTGTTATTAGCGGGCCCGTTCCGTTGCCAACTCACCAGCGTATTTACACGGTTTTGCGTTCACCGCACGTCAACAAGAAGTCGCGTGAACAGTTTGAATTGAACGCATACAAGCGTCTGATTGATATTTACAGTTCTTCTTCGAAGACCGTAGATGCATTGATGCGATTGGAATTGCCTAGTGGCGTAGAAGTAGAAATTAAAGTCTGACGGACCGCCTGTCAGATCATATAAGTAATAACCAAGATCATGCCCGGACTCATAGGGAAAAAAGTAGGTATGACCAGCATCTACAGTGCCGCTGGGAAGAATATTCCATGCACAATTCTAGAAGTTGGTCCTTGCGTAGTAACGCAAGTACGTACCCTAGAGAAGGATGGCTACAAAGCCATTCAACTCGGATTTGGTGACCGCACTGAAAAGCGGACATCAAAGGCCATGCAAGGCCATTTTAAGCGTGCCGGTGTCGGTATCAAGCGCAAAATTGCAGAATTCAGAGGCTTCTCCAATGAATTGAACGCAGGTGATGAATTGAAAGTAGAAGATATTTTCAATGAAGGTGAATTTGTTTCTGTAAGTGGATTGACAAAAGGAAAAGGTTTCCAAGGTGTTGTTAAACGTCACGGCTTTGCTGGTGTAGGTCAAGCGACCCACGGTCAGCACAATCGTTTGCGTGCACCGGGATCAATTGGTGCGGCGTCGACGCCAGCTCGTGTATTCAAAGGCATGCGAATGGCAGGTCAAATGGGTAACACGCGAGTGACCATTGAAAACTTAGAAGTGGTAAAAGTATTGGCTGAGGATGGTGTTTTGGTGGTAAAGGGAGCAGTCCCTGGACATCGCGGATCCACTGTTATAGTCCGTAAACCTGAAGCGTAATGAAACTTGACGTATATAACTCCAGCGGCTCCAAGACTGACAAGTCAGTCACGTTGAGCAAAGCAGTATTCGGCATTGAGCCGAATGACCATGCGATTTATTTGGATGTCAAGCGTTACCGTGCTGCTCAGCGTCAGGGAACACATGATACGTTGCACCGTGGGTTGGTTTCTGGTTCTACTCGTAAGATTAAGAAGCAAAAAGGAACCGGTACCGCACGTGCAGGATCGATTAAGAATCCTTTGTTTCGAGGGGGTGGAAATATTTTTGGTCCAGAGCCAAGAGATTACACACAAAAGCTAAACCACAAGGTGAAGCAGTTGGCCCGTCGAAGCGCTCTTAGCTACAAGGCCAAGGATAAATCAATTGTTGTGGTGGATGCCATGAAGATTGATGCTCCGAAGACTCAAAGCTTCTTAGGGATGATGAAAGGACTCGAGCTCGTTGATCGAAAGACATTGGTGGTATTGCCAAGTCCAAATGAAGCGGTTTACTTGAGCAGTCGAAACCTGGCCAAGCATCGTGTTATGGTTGCTTCGGACATCAGCACTTACGATATTTTGAATTGCAACACTCTCATCTTTGTGGACGGCGCTCACAAGGTGATTGAAGGTTTGCTTAAATAATTTCCGTTATGCAGCAAATTTTAATCAAGCCGCTCATCACGGAAAAGATGACCACTGATACCGAAAAGAACAACGCCTACGGGTTTGTTGTCCATGACGGAGCAAACAAGGTGGAGATCAAGAAGGCCGTTGAGAAAGAATACGGTGTAACCGTGACTTCAGTTCGCACATTACGTGTGGACGGTAAGGCTCGTCAACGGTTCACTAAAACCGGTGTGATCAAAGGTCGCACGGTAGGATATAAGAAAGCCATCATCAGCATTGCTGAAGGTGAAATGATTGATTTCTACGAGAACATCTGAAGACATGGCACTGCGTAAATTCAACCCCATTACTCCAGGCACCCGTCACAAAGTGTTGTCGAAATTCGACGACCTGACAGCGGGCAAGCCATACAAGCCATTGTTACGAGCCATCAAGAAGTCCGGCGGACGGAATGCTGATGGTAAAATGACGATGCGTTACCGCGGAGGCGGACACAAGCGTCGTTACCGATTGATTGATTTCACTCGTGACAAGCACATGGAAGCAACCGTTTTAACGGTAGAGTATGATCCTAATCGTACAGCTCGAATTTGTTTGGTAGAATACACCGATGGAGAAAAGCGATACATCGTGGCTCCTGAAGGCCTGAAGCCAGGTATGACGATTCAGAGCGGAAAAGAAGCCGTTCCAAACGTAGGTCACGCGATGTACTTGAGTGATATCCCATTGGGAACAGTCATTCATAACATTGAGTTGTACCCAGGAAAAGGCGCTAACATCGCACGTAGTGCAGGCTCTTATGCCCAGCTCAACGCACGTGATGGCAAGTATGCAATCATCAAGTTACCTAGCGGTGAAACTCGAATGATTCTAGTGACTTGTTTGGCTGTCATTGGTTCTGTAAGCAATTCAGAGCATAGCCTGCAAGTTTCCGGAAAGGCTGGTCGTTCCCGTTGGTTGGGACGTCGTCCTCGTGTCCGTGGTGTAGTCATGAACCCTGTCGATCACCCAATGGGTGGTGGTGAAGGAAAGTCGTCTGGTGGACATCCTCGTTCACGAAATGGCATCCCATCCAAAGGGTACAAGACGCGTAACCCGCGCAAGAATAGCTCGAAGTATATCATTGAACGTCGGAAGAAGTAATTGACATGTCTCGTTCACTAAAGAAACCCCCATTTGTTCACTACAAGCTGGTTCAGCGAGTAGACGCGTTGCAAGCTTCAGGTAAGAAGACTGTGATCAAGACGTGGTCTCGCGCAAGCACGATCACGCCAGACTTTGTAGGATTTACGATTGCTGTGCATAACGGCCGTCAGTTTATCCCTGTTTTCATTACGGAGAACATGGTCGGACACAAGCTCGGAGAATTTTCACCCACCCGAACGTTCCGTGGTCACACGGACAAGAAGGATAAGAAGCGCTAATCGTCATGGGAAAACGTAAAAGACTCGCTGCAGAAGCGCGTAAAGAAGAGTTGAAAAACATCGCGATCGCGAAGTTGAACAACTGTCCAACGTCTCCTAGGAAGATGCGTTTGGTTGCCGATACCGTTCGCGGTAAGGATGTGTTCCAGGCTTTGAATATTTTAAAATTCAGCCCACAGGATGCATCTAACCGTTTGGAGAAATTACTTCGATCGGCTATCGCTAATTGGGAAGCGAAGAACTCAGGTTCTCGCCCAGAAGAATCGGATTTGATTGTTCGCGAAATTAAAGTAGACAGTGCGCGGATGCTGAAGCGTCTGCAAACAGCTCCTCAGGGAAGAGCTCACCGAATCCGGAAGCGTAGCAATCACGTGACCATCATTGTAGACTCCGTTAAGAACTAAACCATGGGACAAAAAACGAATCCAATAGGAAACCGTTTGGGCTTCATCCGCGGATGGGACTCCAACTGGTATGGTGGGAATGACTACAAGGATAAATTGGTAGAGGATGAGCGCATCCGTGAATACTTGTTGGCGCGTCTGCGTAAAGCAAGTGTCTCTAATATTATCATTGAGCGTACGCTCAAGTTGGTTACTGTCACAGTAAAATCAGCTCGACCAGGTGTCATCATCGGGAAGGGGGGATCGGAAGTGGACAAATTGCGGGAAGAGTTGAAGAAACTCACAGGCAAGGAAGTTCAGATCAACATTTTTGAAATCAAGCGTCCTGAGTTGGATGCGAAATTGGTTGCTGAGAGTGTTGCTCGTCAGATTGAGGCTCGTATTTCGCACCGACGTGCGATTAAGATGGCCATTGCAGCGACAATGCGTCTTGGAGCCGAGGGAATTAAGATCAACATTGCAGGACGTGTGAATGGTGCGGAAATCGCTCGTTCAGAATCCTACAAGGAAGGTCGAATTCCATTGCACACATTCCGTGCTGACATCGATTATGCATTGATGGAAGCGCACACCACCTACGGTAGAATTGGCATTAAATGCTGGATTTGTCGAGGTGAGATTTACGGAAAGCGCGACTTGTCGCCAATTCCAGCTCAAAAACAGTCGAACGATCGTCGTCCAGCGAATGCCAGCCGCCCAGCGGGTGCTCGTCGCCGGACTCGTAATTGATAGAATAGGTTATGTTACAGCCGAAAAGAACCAAATACCGGAAGATGCAGAAGGGCCGTGTGCGCGGATTGGCGCAACGCGGAAGCACCATCGCATACGGATCGTTCGGAATTAAAACCCTAGAAGTGGGTTTTATTACCTCGCGTCAAATTGAAGCTGCTCGTATCGCGATCAATCGCTACATGAAGCGTGAGGGACAAGTATGGATTCGTATTTTCCCAGACAAGCCTATTACATCGAAGCCTGCAGAGGTGCGTATGGGTAAGGGTAAAGGAGCGCCAAGTCACTGGGTAGCCCCAGTGCGTCCTGGACGCGTAATGTTTGAAGTAGATGGTGTTCCAATGGAAACTGCCATGGAAGCCTTGCGTCTAGGAGCACAGAAGCTCCCTGTAAAATGCAAGTTTGTTGTACGACCTGATTATGCACACTCATGATTGAGATGACTGAAATTCGGCAACTCTCCGACGCTGATTTGGCGGAACGGATTGAGGTGGAACGAGAATCGTTAGCGAAGCTGCGATTCAACCACACTGTAGCGGGATTAGAATCCACTACGGCTTTGAAATACAAAAAACGTGATGTAGCTCGGCTGCTCACAGAAGTGAATGCACGCAATAAAGCGAACTCATGAGCACTGAAACGACAACATCAATCGATCGTAACCTTCGTAAGGAGCGAACCGGCATTGTGACTTCAAATGCAATGAACAAGAGCATTGTGGTCGCTGTAGAGCGAATGGAGAAGCATGCCAAGTATGGTAAGTTTTTGAAGAAGACGAGCAAGTTCATGGTACATGACGAAACTGAAACTAGTAACGTCGGTGACACGGTTCGAATCATGGAAACACGACCTTTGAGCAAGCGTAAGAACTGGCGATTAGTGGAGGTGATTGAACGGGCGAAATAATTCGCTGCCGCAATTAAACGAGAAAGGAATCAACGATGATACAGCAAGAATCCCGTATGAAAGTAGCTGACAACAGCGGAGCAAAGGAAGTCCTTTGCATCCGGGTGTTGGGAGGTACTCGTCGGCGTTATGCGAGCATAGGCGACACCGTAGTGGTGACGGTTAAGCACGCTGCACCGAACGGAAACATTAAAAAAGGAGCCGTTTCGAAGGGAGTGGTTGTGCGTACACGCAAAGCTGTACGCCGCGCGGATGGCTCATACATCCGTTTCGATGACAATGCAATTGTATTGCTCAACGCAAACGGTGAGATGCGCGGAACGCGGATATTCGGTCCAGTCGCACGTGAATTGCGTGAGAAGGACTTCATGAAGATTGTTTCACTAGCCCCTGAGGTACTTTAATTCATCAGCTATGTTCAAACGATACAAAGTCAAAAAAGGCGACACCGTGAAGGTCATTGCCGGTGGAAGTAAAGGGAAGGAAGGAAAAGTGATTCTCGTCGACCGTAAAAAGGATCGTGTCCTCGTTGAAGGAGCGAACTTGGTAAAGAAGCACATTAAGCCTGGTCCAGCCAATCCACAAGGAGGTATTGAATCCTCTGAAGCGGGGATTCACATTTCCAATGTGATGGTGATGGATGCCGCAGGCACAGCCGCCCGGCTAGGTCGTCGTCGTGGAGATGATGGCAAGTTGGTTCGTTATTCAAAGAAAACTAAAGAGGAGCTCAAGTGATGACGTACATCCCCCGACTCCAGACTCAGTACGCTGAGGAAATTGTACCGAACATGCTGAAGCAGTTCGAATACAAGTCCGTGATGCAGGTACCTAGCATTACGAAGATTTGCCTAAACCAAGGTTTGGGAAAGGCAATTGCTGATAAGAAAATCGTAGAACAGGCTACGGATGAGATGTCACGAATTGTTGGTCAAAAAGCAGTTCAGACGATTTCAACCAAAGACGTGTCCAACTTTAAGCTGCGTAAAGGCATGCCGATTGGAGCTCGTGTAACGTTGCGTCGTGATAAGATGTACGAATTTCTCGATCGCTTGATTGCAGTATCCCTGCCAAGAACAAGAGATTTCCAAGGCATTCGATCCAAAGGCTTTGATGGTCGCGGAAACTTTACCTTTGGGGTGAAGGAGCAGATCATCTTTCCGGAGATCAGCCTTGATGAAGTGAAGTATTTCAATGGAATGGACATCACTATCGTAACGAACGCGAACACTGACGAGGAAGCACAGGCTTTGTTATCAGGATTCGGATTCCCTTTCAAAAAGAACTAAGATGGCTAAGGAATCAATGAAAGCGCGTGAGCGCAAGCGCGAGCGAATGGTCGCTAAGTATGCGTCAAAGCGAGCAGCTTTAAAAGCTGCTGGTGACTGGGTGGGGTTCCAGAAGCTCCCACCAAACAGTGCGGCGGTGCGAATGCACAACCGTTGTCAGATCACGGGACGTCCACGAGGATATATGCGACAATTCGGTATTTCTCGGGTTTTGTTCCGGAAAATGGCATTGTCGGGTAAGATACCCGGAGTTAAAAAGGCAAGCTGGTAAACCACGATTAGAAGCATCATGTATACTGATCCAATAGCAGATTATTTGACCCGCATCCGTAACGCCCAAATGGCGGGACACAAGGTCGTGGAGATTCCAGCTTCCAACTTGAAGAAGGAAATGACCCGAATTCTTTTTGATAAGGGTTACATCTTGAATTTCAAGTTTGTAGAAGAGGGATACCAAGGTTCCATCAAAATTGCATTGCGTTATGACAGCAAGTCAAAACGTCCTGCGATAACAGAATTAAAGCGCGTTTCAACTCCTGGATTGCGTCGATACGCAGGTCCGTCTGATTTGCCGCGTGTATTGAACGGTTTGGGTGTGTGCATCGTTTCGACTTCAAAAGGTCTCATGACTGATAAAGAAGCGCGAAAGATGAACATCGGAGGCGAGTTGATTTGTACAGTTTATTGAAAGAAGAGAAAAACGGAACATCATCATGTCACGTATAGGTAAATCACCCATCACAGTCCCTGACGGCGTTACTCTCAGCATTGAGGGAAGCACGGTTACGGTAAAGGGCCCCAAAGGGGAGCTACAGGAAGTGGTCTCTCCAGAAATCACAATGGACTTACAGGACAAAGTCCTCACGTTCTCACGTCCTTCTGACAATAAGGATCACCGAGCGAAGCACGGGTTGTACCGTTCGCTGGTCAACAACATGATCGTTGGCGTAACCGAAGGATACGCTATCTCGCTGGAGTTAGTGGGTGTCGGTTTCCGAGCTTCATGTTCAGGACAAGATTTAACGTTGGCTTTGGGGTATAGCCACCCGATTGTCATGCGCTTGCCGAAGGAAATTAAATTGGATGCGGACACGAAGAAAGGTGCAAACCCATATGTCAAGCTCTCGTCTCACGATAAGCAATTGATTGGGACTGTAGCCGCTAAAATCCGTTCACTTCGCAAGCCTGAGCCATACAAAGGCAAAGGGATCCGTTATACGGGTGAGCAAGTCCGTCGTAAGGCAGGTAAGACAGCTGCTAAATAATCGAATCACATGGGAACGAAAAAAACATTGGCTCGTAAGCGCGTTAAGCGCCGAGTCCGCGGAAAAATCCAAGGGACGTCTAGCTGTCCTCGATTGTCTGTGTTCCGCAGTAACAAGCAGATTTATGCTCAAATCATTGATGATGCATCAGGCCGCACGTTGGCTGCTGCAGCGTCATTTGGAGATAAGGAAGCGCAATCTGTTCCAAAATTGGAACAAGCGAACACAGTAGGTAAGATGATTGCGGAAAAAGCAAAGGCTGCTGGAATTGAGTCGGTCGTATTCGATCGAAACGGTTACTTGTACCACGGCCGAATCAAGACATTGGCAGAAGCCGCCCGCGCAGGAGGGCTCAAATTCTAAGGAAAGATGGAACAACGTCAACAACGTAAAGGCCGCGATCAGCAACAGCAATCGCGCACGGGGGATCCCGATTTGAAGGAGCGTTTGGTTGGAATCAACCGAGTAGCGAAGACCACCAAGGGTGGACGAACCTTCAGCTTTAGCTCCATCATGGTCGTAGGAGATGAGAAGGGCCGAGTAGGTCACGGACTTGGTAAGAGTCGTGAAGTCGCAACGGCCATTCAAAAAGGCATCGAAGACGCGAAGAAGAACATGGTTGAGGTGCCTTTAGTAAAAGGAACGATTCCTCACGCCCAAGAGATGAAATTCGCTGGAGCACATGTCATGATTCGTCCAGCTTCTCCAGGAACGGGTGTGATCGCCGGAGGTGCGATGCGAGCTGTTTTGGAAAGCGCTGGCATCAAGGATGTACTTGCGAAGTCTCTGGGGTCAAGCAATCCTCACAATGTAGTCAAGGCAACCTTCAATGCGCTTCAGGCGTTGCGAAGTGCTAAGGACATTGCAGATTTGCGTGGCATTTCGGTACACAAAGTATTTAACGGTTAATCGTTTCAGTCATGGGAAAAGTTATCGTCACCCAAGTTCGGAGCGCCATCAATCGTCCGAAGCGTCAAAAGGCTACTATTCAAGCCTTAGGTATTAAAAAATTGCATAATCCTGTCGAGCACGAAGCGACTCCGCAAATCATGGGAATGATTCGCAAAGTCTCGCATCTCGTGAAATTCGAAGAGGTATAATCACATAACCAGCATTAACCATGAATCTCAGCAATCTGCAACACGCAGCTGGATCTAGGAAGCAGCGCAAGCGAGTTGGTCGCGGTGAAGGATCCGGTCACGGAGGAACTTCAACACGTGGACACAAAGGCGCGAAATCCCGCTCTGGCTACAAGAGTAAAATCGGTTTTGAAGGCGGTCAACAGCCTCTTCAACGTCGTGTTCCAAAATTTGGTTTTACCAATCCGAACCGGGTTGAGTACAAAGGAATCAACTTGGACACCCTTCAGGAGTTGATCGAGCGGAAGTCTTTGAAAGCAATCAAATTGCAAGATTTGATGGACAACGGTCTCGCTGGAAAGCGTGACCTAATCAAGATTTTGGGTCGAGGTGAACTCGCAACAGGCATTTCTATAGAGGCGCATAAATTCTCTGCTTCTGCACGTGCGGCCATTGAGGCTGCAGGTGGTCAAGTAGCTGAAGTATAATTCACCAGACGAATGAAGAATTTCTTTACCCAAATCCGAAATATTTGGAACCATGAGGAGTTGCGCAAGAAATTGGGCATAACACTCGGGTTGATTTTGGTTTACCGAATTGGATCATTCATTGTGATTCCAGGAGTCAATAGTGACGTCTTGGCGGAGCAAATGGCTTCTTCTGGAAGCGGTGGCTTGGGCGACTTGCTTTCCTTATTTACAGGTGGGGCATTTAGCAGAGCTTCCATTTTTGCGTTGGGCATCATGCCTTACATCTCTGCATCCATCATTGTTCAACTGCTCGGCATAGCTGTTCCTGCTGTTCAAAAGATGCAGGCTGAGGGTGAGAGTGGGCGAAAGAAAATCAATCAGTATACGCGTTTTCTGACCATAGCGATAACGCTAGTTCAGGCTCCGGGCTACTTGGCGACATCAGTCGTAGCGGTTCCTGGCGCGGTTGCGAATCCGTCTACATTCTGGTGGTTCAGTGCGATGGTTATTCTCGTATCGTCGACTCTTGTGATCATGTGGTTAGGTGAGCGTATTACAGATAAGGGGGTAGGGAATGGAATTTCTTTGCTCATCATGATTGGTATTATCGCTACGTTCCCACAAGCGATCATTCAGGAATTCATTCACCCGGATACAGGATTGTTCTTCTTCTTGGTTGAAATGGCATTCTTATTGGTTGTTATTGGTTGCAGTGTTGCGTTGGTTCAGGCCTTGCGAAAGGTTCCTGTTCAAATGGCAAAAATGCAGGCAGGTGGCTCACACATGCCACAAGGAGAAGGAGCACGTAGCTTCATCCCTTTGAAAGTCAATTCAGCGGGAGTCATGCCCATCATTTTCGCGCAAGCGATCATGTTCGTGCCTTTGTATTTGACACAGAGTGAAACATTCCAACAGAATGCGGCCATCCAAAGTTTGGCTGACTTCAATGGTTTTTGGTACAACTTGATCTTCTTTGTGATGATCGTTGTTTTTACGTATTTCTACACAGCGATAACAGTCAACCCGAACCAAATGGCGGATGACTTGAAGCGACAGAATAGTTTTGTTCCAGGAATTAAGCCTGGAAAACCAACAGCTGAATTTTTAGAGAGAGTGTTGTCAAACATCACGCTTCCTGGATCACTGTTTTTGGCATTGATTGCAATCCTTCCAGCGATTGTGTTCAGTCTTGGAGTAACGAATGCGCAAGGCTTTTCCATTTTCTTCGGCGGAACGTCGTTGT
>CAWVYB010000014.1:0-23015 GCA_963934215.1 uncultured Flavobacteriales bacterium
TTTGAACCTGAACGGATAATGCCGGTAGGGGAGATTGTCATGAATGCCTTCGCTGAAGTAGACATTCCTGCGTCATTAATTGAAAAATGATGCATTTTCCCACTCTTTCTTTGCTAACGGCAACGCTTTTTTCTGGATTTTCTGTAGCGCACTCCCAAGCCATAGTGCCATCTGAATTGGACAGTACTTTGATGACAGTCCAGTTACTGCCTGCTTCAGTGAGCACGACCCATTTTGTTGAGCGTGCTCCGTTTGCAAGCCTGCGCATTACCGCGGAAATGTTGGAAGAGCGAGATGGCTCGCTGGATCTGCCTTTTTTACTGCGGTATACACCTTCTGTTGTCGTGACTTCCGATGCCGGAGCGGGTATTGGCTACACTTCCATGCGAATACGCGGGTCGGACCAAACCCATATCAATGTGACGATCAATGGGATTACGTTGAACGACGCGGAATCACATCAGGTGTATTGGGTGGATTTACCTGATTTATCAAGTAGTGTCGATGGGCTTCAAGTGCAACGGGGAGTCGGTAGTTCGGCGAACGGTCCCGGAGCTTTCGGGGCGACTGTGGCCCTCAATACACTGTCATTTGATCATAAACCAAAGGGAAGGATGGTCCTTGGAGCGGGATCTTTTGGGAGTGCCCGATCCATGGTGAAGTGGTCGAGTGGCCGTGTCGGCGATGGGTTCTATATAGAAGGCAGAGCATCGCGTATTGTGTCCAATGGTTTTGTAGACCGTGCCTCTAGTGATTTATCGAGCATGCAGTTAGGGCTGGGATATCTGTGGGACACAGGGCATCTCACGTACACGGCAATGTTGGGTCATGAGCGCACCTATCAAGCATGGTACGGGGTACCTCAAATTGCAATTGAGGGGACTGAAAGTGAAATTTTAGATTGGGCCAATTCAAGTGGAGAATATGGATACGGAACCGATTTGGCGCGGATAGCCGATTTGATCGAAAGAAGAGACCAGCATAACTTCTACCGCTATGAAGACGAAGTGGATGACTACCGTCAAGATCACCACCAACTGCATTTGGATCAGGAATGGAAAGGTTGGGATTTGGGGTTAACGGCGCACTATACAGCTGGCTCCGGATACTATGAACAATACAAGCCCGATGCTGAGCTTTCCCTCTATGGCGTAACGGATTTGGTTATTGGAGATTCGGCCATTGCAACGGGTGATGTTATACGCCGCCGTTGGTTGGACAATACATACAAAGGTGTGGCCCTCAATGCCCATCGATCTTGGGATCGGATCTCCATGAAGTGGGGAGGAGGTGCATTCAATTATGAAGGTGCACACTTTGGAATTCCTATTTGGATGCAATATGCAGGCAGTACGCAACTCGGTGCACGGTATTACAACAATGTTGGTAGTAAAACAGACCGTTACGGCTTTGCTGGTTTTACGCAAGAATGGGGAGGAGGACGTATACGCACCCAATTGGAACTGCAAGGCCGGCAGGTCATTTATTCCATCGATGGGACAGATAATGACTTGACGCAGCTCGCGGTCAATGACCGGTTGTTTTTTCTCAATCCGAAGGCCGGAATGGATTGGATGGCGTCTCCTGTTAATCGTTTTTTCGCTTCTATTTCGCAAGGGAATCGAGAGCCTGTTCGGACAGATTATGTGGATCGTGTGACTTCGGAGAAGCCGCTCCCAGAGACCATGACAGATTGGGAGTTGGGGTGGGAGCATGATCGCGAAGTCTGGTCGCTGCAGGCGGTTGCTTTCTACATGCGTTATCACAATCAACTTGTGCTGACGGGTGCCTTGAATGATACCGGAAGTCCCATCCAGCAGAATGTAGATCGCAGCTACCGAGCTGGATTGGAGTGGTCTTCTGTCTGGCGTCCAAAGGAAGGGGTAACCTGGCAGGGGACGGCTACATGGTCCCTGAATCGAATTGACTCTTTTACCGAGATATTGTCTGATTACGCTGAAGGCTTTCCCACGATCGTAGAGGTGGAACATGGAACAACGGACATCGCCTTTGCTCCCAACTTTACAGCATCGAGTGTGGCGGCTTATCGGTTTTGGGATCGCTCTACAACGGACGGGAGAACGCGAGGAACAGTGGAGTGGGCAGCGCGGTATGTTGGAAAGCAATATTTAGATAACACGTCGAGAGATAGTCGGTCACTGCAATCGTATGCGGTGCAAGACATCCGGCTGCAGTGGAGTTGGGAGCGTCCTTCAGGCACGCGCGTCACATTCAACGCTTTCTTGCGCAATGTCCTCAATGCCAAATACAGCGCAAATGGATGGACGTACAGTTATTTGAACGGTGGTGTCAACGCGATGACTACAGAGAATTACGTGTATCCTCAGGCGGGCAGGAACGGAATGTTTTCAGTGGAACTCTCGTTTTAGAGCGCTCAGGTTAGCTCCAGGTATCAGCGAGTCCTCTTGACTGAAAAGCGGCGGGGTTGGGAAGCCAATTCAAATCTTCCGGCTTGTTTTCGATCGCAGAACCGATGACAACAAGGTCAGCACCAGCTTGCCATGCGGCCTCAATGCTTGGGGCATCGTTCAAGCCCCCGCCAACAATCAATGGGCACGTTGTCTGGTTTCGAATGGATGCAATGGTTTTCAATGGAACCGGTTGACTCGCCCCGCTCCCCGCATCAACAAACATGACCCGTAGTCCCAACATTTCACCTGCGACGGCCGTTGCAACAGCAATTTCAGGCTTGGATGTTGGGATTGGTATGGTTTGACTCATATATGCAGCAGTGGTGAGCGGCCCGTCTCCAATGAGCAGATACCCTGTAGGGATGGTTTCAATTCGCAATCGGCGGATGCGCATGGCAGATTCAACGTGTCTTCCAATGAGTAAATCGGGATTCCGTCCAGAGATTAAGGATAGAAACAGGACAGCATCTGCACCCGAGATGACTTGGTCTGGCGAGCCCGGAAAAATCGTGATTTTACCTGAAAAACGCTCGCGAATGGACTGCATCATATCACTGACATTGTTGCGAATCAACAAGCTGCCTCCAATGAAAATATCCGTTACGGGGGATGCTTCGATCCGGTCGATCAAAGCGTACCACGATCGACCAGAGGGAAGACCGTCAGGATCGAGTAGTGCTGCTAACCGTTTTGTGCCGCTTAGGGAATCCGATTGCAATTGTTCAAGCCACGTCAAGTCTCAAAGGTACGTTGAATGATGATTTTCAAAACATCTTCACGCAACATGCCATGACCTGATGGAATGGAATGGAAGTTCACGTGGGGCATGGAATTCGTTTTTTGACGCAAGCGACTCCCGTTTTTCAAAGTGATGATGCGGTCATGAATTCCGAAAAAAAGATCGATGGTTCCTTCTGTTTGGCTAAATGCTGAAGCAAGCGAATGATGTGATGGCCAACACTTGCGATGCGCGCGCCAGCCATTCCAAACTGCCATGCGCATGGAGTGCGATGATAAATGGAAGGCGATGAATGCATGCATGTGGGGAGTCAGGAGCTTACATTTCAAAAAACGATCACTCCACAGCAATACAGACTGGCTATGCGTGTCTATGGCAAACCAAAGGGCTTTCCCAAATTGCGTGTGGACTGTCAGTTTATAGAAAGGAGATTGCTTAAGCCCGTCAGGTGCGAGTAGCACGATTCGATTCCATTTTTTAGGATCTTTAGCGATCAAAGAGAGGGCTATTCTTCCCCCAATGCTGTATCCGATGAGATCGGGTTTTGATGCGCTGACGCCCTCGTGAAAGGCTATTTCAGATAGGATTTTTAGTAAGCGCTCCGGTTCAATCGCATCGTCCAATGGCCGTGTTTCAAGATCTGGGCCGCTTTTGCCATGGTGTGGTAAATGCACCGAGATAAAAGCGCATTGTTCTGGCCATGCCTGAGAGAAGGAAGTGAAATCTTCTAATGGTCTTGCAAATCCGTGCAATGCAAATACGGCACGGAGGTTTTTCTTGCTTTGGCTATCGAGTGTGGCGGACCTCCCCGAAGGGGAAGTGAAATCAATGGTGTACTCGATGTTCCAGCCATGATTGGCCCATATTTTCCGGTCAGACCGTGCATTTTCGGCAGCGAATTCCATGGCTGAAAGTTCGGGTGTTTTCGCAGAACAGACCGCATTGTGAATAGGTCGTTGAAATTGTCATGGAATCGGGCTTTTGATGTTCGAATTAACGCGCTAGTTTTGCGCTCGGAATTCCTCGTTTCGTCTCGATTGTTGTTGCCAACTTTTTAAGGCTACAGCAGTCGGATAAAAAAAAAATGCCCAAAGACAAAAGCATCAAATCGGTTCTACTCATCGGGAGTGGACCGATTGTCATCGGACAAGCGTGTGAATTTGATTATGCAGGGTCGCAAGCGGCTCGTTCGTTACGCGAAGAGGGAATTGAAGTTGTTCTGATCAATTCGAACCCGGCGACGATTATGACAGACCCTGTCGTTGCCGACCATGTTTACTTAGAACCGCTTGAACCTGCTTCGATAGAAAAGATTCTAAAGAAGCACTCCATTGACTCTGTCCTGCCTACTATGGGAGGGCAGACGGCTCTCAACTTGTGCATTCAGTGTGATGAGATGGGGCTTTGGGAAGAGTATGGAGTGAAGATGATTGGAGTGGATATTGCAGCGATTGAAATCACAGAGAATCGCGAGAAATTCAGAAAGCTCATGGAGCAATTGAATATCTCAATGGCTCCCCAGGCTACGGCAAAAAGTTTCCTCGAAGGAAAAGAAGCGGCACAGCAATTTGGATTTCCGTTGTGTATTCGGCCGTCTTATACCCTCGGAGGAAGTGGTGCGGCCATTATTTATGATCCAGAAGAGTTTGACTCTGCGTTGACACGGGGTCTTCATTTGAGCCCGATTCATGAAGTCATGATCGATAAAGCGGTCATGGGGTGGAAAGAGTATGAGTTGGAATTGCTTCGCGACTCCAATGACAATGTGACTATTATATGCTCGATTGAAAACTTTGATCCGATGGGGATCCATACAGGGGATAGCATAACGGTGGCACCGGCTATGACGTTGAGCGACACCACATTTCAAAGAATGCGGGACATGGCGATTCACATGATGCGTTCCATCGGTGACTTTGCTGGGGGATGCAATGTACAGTTCGCTGTTTCAGCTGATGATCGGGAAGATATTATCGCGATTGAAATCAACCCTCGGGTAAGCCGATCTTCGGCCTTGGCCTCAAAAGCTACAGGATATCCAATTGCGAAGATTGCGACCAAGTTGGCCATCGGATACCATTTGGATGAATTGGCCAATCCGATCACGGGCACAACCAGCGCCATGTTCGAACCAACCTTGGATTATGTCGTTGTAAAAGTGCCTCGTTGGAACTTTGATAAATTCAAAGGAGCAAATCGGAAACTTGGTCTGCAGATGAAGTCGGTAGGAGAGGTCATGGCCATCGGAAGGTCGTTTCAAGAGGCGTTGCAAAAAGCAGCTCAGTCACTTGAAATTGGACGGAATGGATTGGGGTGTGACGGAAAGGAACTTCGTGATCACGATGCCATATTAGAGAGCCTGAAGCATGCCAGTTGGAATCGATTGTTCCACCTATACGATGCTATGAAATTGGGCATTTCTATTCGGAAGGTGCATGAGATCACAAAGATTGATCCGTGGTTCTTGCGTCAGATTGAAGAGTTGGTTCATTTAGAGAACGTACTCGGTGAATTTAAGTTGACGACAATTCCAGATAGCTTGCTGCTCGAAGCGAAACAAAAAGGATATGCCGACCGGCAGATTGCTCATTTATTTGATTGCTTAGAATCAGCGGTTCATGAGCATCGAACTTCACGAGGAATTACGCGGACGTATAAGTTAGTGGACACATGTGCGGCAGAATTCCCTGCAAAAACCCCCTACTACTACTCGACGTTTGAAGACGAAAACGAAAGCGTTCGGAGTGACCAGAAAAAAATAGTGGTCCTTGGAAGTGGTCCGAATCGAATCGGCCAGGGTATTGAGTTTGATTACTGCTGCGTCCACGGTGTTCTCGCTGCGAAAGAGTGTGGATACGAGACGATCATGATCAATTGCAACCCTGAAACGGTTTCAACTGATTTTGATACAGCAGACAAATTGTACTTCGAGCCTGTATTCTGGGAGCACATCTATGATATCATTCTGCACGAAAAGCCAGAGGGTGTGATTGTTCAATTTGGCGGACAGACTGCGCTCAAGTTGGCCGAAAAACTCGAGCGTTTTGGTATTCCGATTATTGGAACGAGCTACCGTGCGCTTGACTTGGCTGAAGACCGAGGGTCGTTCTCCTCTTTACTTCGAGATCTCGGAGTTCCATACCCGGATTTTGGAGTCGTGGAAACGACCGAGGAGGCGAGTGCTTTGAGCAAGGAGTTGGGCTTCCCGCTTTTGGTGCGTCCAAGCTATGTTTTGGGCGGGCAGAGGATGAAGATTGTCATCAACGAGGAAGAACTGGAGCGGCACGTGATTGGGATTTTCCGTGATATGCCGGACAATAAAGTGCTGTTAGACCATTATCTCGATGGCGCGATTGAATGCGAGGCCGATGCGATTTGTGATGGGAAGGAAGTGCGCATCATAGGTATCATGCAGCACATTGAGCCTGCCGGAATTCACTCCGGAGACAGTTATGCTGTTCTCCCGCCATTCAACTTGGGAGACTTGATCATTACCCAAATAGAAGAGTACACCAAACGCATCGCGCTGGCGCTGGAAACAGTCGGGTTGATCAATATCCAGTTCGCCGTGAAGGACGATGAGGTCTATATCATTGAAGCAAACCCACGAGCCTCTCGTACCGTTCCTTTCATCGCGAAAGCATACGGTGAGCCATACGTGAATCATGCAACCAAGGTGATGCTGAAAGCTGCGAAGCTGGAAGATTTACCGCATGAGCCAAAATTGGAAGGGTATGCCGTGAAGATTCCTGTTTTCTCTTATGAGAAATTCCCTGAAGTGAACAAGGAGCTTGGTCCTGAAATGAAATCTACTGGCGAGGGCATTCAATTCATTCCGAATTTGAAAGATCCATTCTTTCGAAAAGTATATAGCGAGCGTAACTTGTACCTAAGCAAGTAAACATGTTAGCAGGATTGATTCGTACAATTGGGACTGTTGTTCTCATTTGGTTTGTATTCCGGTGGTTGGATCGGATGGCACGCAGGTGGTCGAATCGCCAAGGGCCAACCCCAACCCCAACCGGTCAGTCTCCGCGTTCAACACCAAAAGAGACTCCATCCCCAAAGGATCAAAAACTGGGGGATTACGTGGATTTTGAGGAGTTGAAGGATAAGGAGTAATCCACTCAAGTCTTGAGTCGTAAATTGTTGGCCACCACACCCTCCAAGTTCATGAATCGTTCTTCATTCCGTTCATTGCTCGAACGAGCATGGCCTCACCTTTTGGCGCTAGCCTTCTTTGCGCTTGTGGCCTGTTTTTTTTACGCAAAATCATTTGATGGCTTTCAATTGCGGCAGGGAGATGTGCAGCAATACAAAGGCATGTCGAAGGAATTATCCGATCACAAAGTGTTGACGGGCATGCACAGTGGGTGGACGGGTTCCATGTTCGGAGGAATGCCGTCAGATCAGATTTCCAAGGCGCCGGACTCCTTTTCAGTGTCTCGTCAACTGCATCGATTGGTCCAGAATATTTTTGGATCGTCGCCAGTAGCGACACTTTGGTGGGCGATGTTGGCAGCTTATCTGCTTGCCTTAGCCGTGGGAGCAAACCCATTGATTGCAACGTTTTGTGCTGTGGCTTTTGGGCTTTCTACTGTCAATATTCTCTATTTGGGTGCTGGGCACAATACCAAGGTGCGCGCCATAGCCCTCATGCCAGGAGTTTTAGCTGGAGTGCTCTGGGCTTATCGGCGCAATGTGTGGAGGGGGGCTGGATTGGCCGCGTTGTTCACGGCTTTGCATGTTGCCGCGGGTCATCCTCAAATGACGTACTACTTGTTGTTTCTGATGGTCGGAGTAGGGATTACGGAAATCGTAGGATTGGGTCGTGAATCGGGACAATGGAAACGCGTAATCAAGCCGACTTTATGGCTTATGATTGCTGGAATAGTTGGCGTTTTACCGAGTTTGCCGGGGCTCATTGAAACGAAGGCTTACGCACCGCATACAATGCGTGGTGACCAAATTCTGTCGGTCGATGCAGCCCAATCAAATCAGGGGTTGACAGCGGATTATATCCTCGAATACAGTATGGCTGCAGGGGAATGGTGGTCTATCATGTGCCCTGACATTAAAGGCGGAAACGACCCCTTGTACTGGGGGGAACAGCGATTTTCTGGTGGAGCATTTTATTTCGGTGCCATTGCCTGCTTGCTGTGTCTTGTTTTTCTCCTGGTAGGAAGAGATCGGCTGAAATGGCCGCTCTTATTGGTCTCAATTTTAGCGGTGCTTCTTTCGAGGCGAGAACCCTCGGCTTTGATGGAATTTTTTCTTGATTCCGTGCCGTTTTACAACCAGTTTCGGGACACGAAAATGATGTTGGTCGTCGTGCAATTGTCGGTTGTTTTGGGAGCAGGTCTTGCCTTGCGCGAGTTGCTTGGTTTAGCTAAAGAGGTAGGAGGCGATAGAAAAAAAGCGCTGCGTCGATGGGCGGCAGGATTTGTGGGGCTGTTCGCATTGTTTGGTGCTTTTTATGCACTTCCTGAGACGTTCTTTGAGTTTCAATCCTCCATTCGTCCGGACCGAGCAATCGATCAATTGGGCTTCAGGCAAGCGATTGGCTCGCGTATAGAGCTATTTCGTTCTGATATCTTAAGAACCTTGGGACTGTGGTTGGTCGCTGGCTTGGTCGTCGCAGCATGGATGCAAGTCCGACGGCAAAACCACCTCTTTTTGGCAGCCTTGGTTCTTTTAGGGTTGGCCGATTTGTGGTCAGTAGATCGACGCTATTCGAACGACGAAATGACCAGCGGTGTCTATAGAAACTGGGTCAAGTCGGCTGACGCTAAATTCCCTTTTTCTCCATCTCCAGCTATGATGGGGCTGTTGGCTGTAGAGAGTGCACAGCACCCAGAAATTCAAGACGATGCGCAGAAATTGTTCACTCACTATGAGTCGTCGTTTGACGGGAAACGTACGACTCGCTCTGAAAAAGAGCGCATGGAAGTAATTGCTCAATTCGGTGCCTTGCGATTTGCTGATCCCTTTCGTGTGTTCAAGTGGGGGTCGCCTTTCAATGATGCGGAGACATCCTATTTCTTCCAGAGTGTAGGCGGCTATCACGGGGCCAAGCTGAGACGGTATCAAGACTTTATCGATCGGGTGTTGTTGCCAGAAGGTATGCGTTTTGCAGACGTTGCGCAAAAGAGTTCTCCGACCGTGGGCATGATTGAATTGGTCGCTCACAAAATGCTCAATACCCGTTACATCTTGTTTGATCAAATGGACGAACCGCTGCCAGTGTCGAATCCGAATGGGGCAGGATGGGTGGCGACGAATTGGAGTTTTGCAGATTCGCCTGATCAGGAGATTGATGCCGTGGCCGCTTTAAGAGATTCAAAAGCGGGCGTCATTCACCGAGAATTTGAGATGGAGATGGACGGGTTGTCACCGGGGGCTAATGGAGGAGTGGATTTAGTGTCCTATGCTCCTGATTTCCTTGAGTACGAGGTGAACATCGATAAAGAAGCACTGATTGTGTTCTCTGAAATGTGGTATCCCGCTGGATGGACAGTCAAAGTGGATGGTGAATTGGTCTTACCGGTTCGTGTCAATTATGTCTTACGCGGATTGCGTGTTCCGAGTGGATTGCATGAGGTGGTTTGGGAATACCAAAAGTCATCGTCAGCGGGATGGAGCGGCTTAGCGAATCTCCTGCTGCTTCTGTTTATTGGTGGTGGGTTTTGGATGGGACGAGGTATGAAATCAGAGACTTCTGTAAATTGAATTCACACCTTTCTCACGCACTTCAAGCGGGTTGGAAAGCCTCGTGGTATTGGAATGAATCCGGTCTCGATGCCATTGATTGGATGGAGTGGGACGAGCTCATTGAGCGTTCAAATCGCCCGTCTATTTTCTTGGACTCGCGCATGGTCCGTTCTTTACTTTCGTCGAAATCACGGAATGTTGCAGCGTTAATGTGGCATGTTGAAGGCCAGTTGAAAGGAATTTCATTTGTAGAAGATGCGGAGGCAGAAAGTGTGAATTTGTCCGGTCACTTGGAGAGTAGATCGTTTGTGTTTGACACCGTGAGTTCCCTGTTGCATGGGCGATCAGGACGACTAAAATTTTCTGTTCGCGTTATGGGGACGACCCTCGGAAGTGGAGACCATGGAATACGATTTACACCGGATGTTTCCTATAAACAGCAACAGTACTGCGTGGAAAGCACCATGTTTCATTCTGCCAGTAATTGGGGGAATCGCATACCGCGAGTTGTGATGGCCAAGGATACCTTCATACCGGACGGAGCCAGCAAGTCGGCTTTGTTTCCTGGATGGACTCCGATGGAGTTCGATCCGGAGATGATTGTGCACCTCGATCCTTTGTGGAACACGCTCGAAGATTGCATGCCTTCACTTGTGACCAAATCCCGAACCAAGTTCAAGCGCATTCAATCGTTGTCTGAAGATTTTGAAATGGAAATGTGGTCTCTCGAGCAGTTGGAGGAAGAAGGGTACGAATTGATTGAATTGTATCGGTTGGTTTTTGAGCGTTCTGGTTTTCGATTGGGTTCGTTGCACCTGGAGGAGTTGATCGAATCCAAACGTTTCTGGGGTGAAGCATTTGTTGTTTCCGTTTATGTCTTGGAAGGCAAACGCGTTGGTTTTCAATGTGCATATGTCACCTCTGACGCGACAGAAGCATTTTTTGTGGGCTTCAAACCAGAGCTGACTAAATCGCACGCAATCTACCAGCGGATGTTGCTTGAATTTATCCAACTGGGCATAACGGCGGGTTCAAAAGAGGTGCACATGGGACGTACCGCTTTGGATGTGAAGTCCTCAATCGGTGCTTTGCCTCGGCGATTGCAATGCGATGTTAAATTCAGAAACCCGCTGTTTCATGTCGTTGTAAATGCTTTTACCAAGCGGTTTTCACCTCTTCCACCCGTGCTAAAGCGTCCGTGGAAAACCCCATCTTATCCGTTGGAGCGTCAATCAGAAATCAACGCCGTCCATCCCTCCTGATGCCCCTTCACTGCTTGGACGTCCTGTGCGTCCTTTGCCCGCTTCCAATTTCCCCAAATTCCAGGAGATGGTGAGAAAGAGGTTTTGAGACTCGCGCTTGTAGGTACTTTCCTGATAGAGTCTTTGGAAGTCGGAGCTATAAGACCATTGTCTCGTATTGAAGACGTCGCTGAGTTTCAAGGTAATTGTCAAATCGCCGTCGAATAGTTTGCGTTGCACAGAAGCATCCGCAAACGTAAAGCCGTTGAATTGACCTTGAGCCGTGACGGAAGGGCCGCGATGCATTCCATTGACTTGCCATTTCCAAAGCCCATCTGTGCCGAATGATTTGTTTGCGAAAATGTTTGCCGAATAAGACCATCCTTCATTATCTGACGCATTCTCTACGTCCCCGACGGAGTTTGCAAGGTGGTAGACGCTGCCTGTGAAACGGAATGAACCGCCTCGTCCTAAAGAAGACATGGCAACTACCTCGAGTCCTTCGTCTCTTCTTGCGTCCAAATTGAGGTAGGAGGATGTTGAAATTCCAGCTTCATCTACCGTTGAAAATCGTCGAATGACATCGTTGGTTTGTTTTATGAAAAGGGAGGTCGTGATTGATTTCCGGCCTTTGGACCACTGGTGTCCAAATTCCATCGAATGGGTGTATTCCGGTCTCAATTCAGGGTTTCCGGTACGAATATTGCGGTTATCTCGATCGTCAATGAATGGAGAAACTTGCCGTCCTCGCGGTCTGTTGACACGACGACTATAACTTCCAATCCAACTGACCTCATCACTTCGCTGCCTTGAGATATTGAACGAAGGGTAAACAGAGAAATAATCGTTTTTAAAAGGGTCTTCTCCTGTAATCGTTGCCGAGGTGAAGACCTGCTCTAGACGCAATCCACTCTGCATCCCCCAGACTCCCCATTTGCGTCCAAACGTCGAATAAGCGGCGTGCACTTCTTCATGGTAAGTGAAGTCGTACCCGCTTCTCTGTGCATTGATCGGGACGTACAGGCCGTTTTCCCAAACGGAGCTATCAGGAGAGAGGTAGACATACTCATCGGTTGAATTGCTGATATTGGACTTCAGACCCCATTCCCACTTGCCTTCGTTCGGAAGTGGTTTTTCAAAGTCGATTTGCGCGACGGTACGGATACGAGCAGTGTGTTGGATGTTCGTGTCCGCAATGGAAAAGCCGTCCAGTCCACGAAGTGATTCTATGATGAAATTCTCGTTGTCAGAATCCGAGTTGGAGTGTCGAACCATAGCCCGAAAGAAGTGGGAAGGATTGTTTTCAAATTCTTTGCGGTAGCTCACGTCGACGTCTTGGCCGGATCCTTTTGAATCATTCGTGTCCGCTCGTTCCGTTCTTAACAGGTATCCGGTGTCCCAATCCTCATCATTGAGCGTTGTTCCTGTTCTCGTGGATTCGTTGCCTGAGAAATTGACGCTAACGGAAAGCACTTCAGAAGGTGAAGGGTACCATTCCGCGCCAATTTTACCGCTAAGGCTCGCGCGCAATCGGTTGCCATCCTTCATTTGTGTCAATTCAGAGGTGCTGTCTATCGCATCGAATCGGCGGAATGTCTCCGCTATATTGAATTGATCGCGCTGGTTCCAACTTGCGCTACTGAACAGGCTGTAATGTTCATTTTTAAAATTCAATGAGATGCTGCTATTGTAATTGTCTCCAGTTCCCGGTGTCGCCTGCAACTGGCCATGAAATCCTTGTAGTTTGTTCTTTTTCAGAATGATGTTGAGAATGCCCGCCATTCCATCAGGATCGTATTTTGCAGAAGGGTTGGTGATCACTTCAATCCGGTCGATGGCACTCGCTGGAATCTGCTCCAAAAAAGCATTTTCAGTCGCTCCGGTCATTCCGGAAGGCCTCCCGTCGATGAGGATCTGTACGTTTGATGACCCTCTCAAAGAAATATTACCGTCGATATCTACAGAAACAGAGGGGACGTTGACGAGCAACTCACTGGCTGTTCCCCCTGCTGCTGAGAGGTCGTTGCCAACGTTGAAAACCCGACGATCGATGAGCATCTCGAGCGTGCTGGCCTCTTCTAAAACGATCGCTTCTTCGAGGTTGTTGATTCGTGATTGCAGTTGGATGACACCTGCATCGAAAACAACGGCAGTTCGAGGTGAAAGAGAAAACGGGGCAGACTTCCAAGGGTCAAAGCCCATGAAATTGACCTGCAACCGGGAGCGTCCAAGCGGAATGTTTTTCAGGAAGAATTGACCGTTTTCGTCTGCGAGCTGGCCGCCTGCAATCGAACTGTCGCGGAGGCTCATGACTGAAACTGCAGCGAAGGGGACCGGTTCACTGGTCGCAGCATCCACCACTTGTCCCATAATTTCTCCAATTGCTGGGGGAGTGCTTCCCGCCGAGCGTCCACCGGGACGCTGGGCGTTCGCTAGAAATTGACTACATAAAATTGCTCCCACGAGAAGCAACAGACGCATTGGATGTATGGATTTCATAAATAAATGCTAGTAAAAAGAAAGACGGGTGCACCGTTCTTTGGTTTAACCCGATTTCTGAGGCCGTGTTCGAATCGTTGCAAAATTAGGTCAATGCCGATGGGGCAGTCCAGGCCAATCATCTTGGACAACAAATCCGCGACTAATTTCGACTCTTTTTTGGTCGATTTCGATGACTTGGGCAAGCATTTGCGCCTTCTCAAGAGGGGTACTCATCCAGCGCTGTGCAATGTGCGCAGCACTTTGGGGAGCATGCTCTATGGCATGTACAGGCTGCAGCCATTCCAGCGAGGAAAGTTCCAGCCATTCTCCGGAAGATTGACTCATCCAAGCATGCCATTCACTTTGGGTGCACCACCACCCGACGTTGCAGTGTCTTTCTGCCATTCGGGGTTGAATTGGACTGGAGATGTCCCGAAAGTGATGAAAAAACCACCCCTTTAACCACCCGGCACGTCGATGGATTTGGATGTCGCTGGCCTTCAACTGTTCGATGGAGGCCGGATGGACGCTGAGGCTCAGTTGTTGCTCTAATTTATCCATCTTATGCTGGAGATCGTCTTGCACATTGGTGCCTTTCCAATCACTCCATTGTTTTGTTTTTCGCGTGCTGAGATAGAATTTACAGGCTAGTTCGATGTGCCAATTCTCACCAGTCTCGTGGTTTAGGACAATCAAGTCAAACTCTCCAATCGTCCTCTCAGAATCCGAGATTACCCAATTGGACTTTTGTACGGACCACGCAGGGTGCTGCTCAAACCAATACCAAATCAACCGTTCAAACCGCTTGCCAAGGCGCTTGGACCCCGCTTCGAGGTGAGCGCATAAACCGGCTATTTGCTCAGAGGATGCGTCGAGTTCGTGCAGCCAGTCGACGCGTTCTTGCCATGCAGCGTTGAAAAAATCAGCATTCAACATCGCACTTTCTGAAGTGTTAGAAAGCAGGGGTGAGCTACCCACCGCCCAAGCCAGTTCCCTCACGCTGGCATTGTTGCATTGTTGCATGAGACGGTCAAATTCAGTTCGTGGATTCTGCGGTTTCGACATGACGCCTAAGTTCTATCTTCGCAGCGCATTTTCCCACTCATGCGAACACTAGCTCACATACCACATCCTTTGATGCGCATTACCGTTTCCAGTTGGAATGAAAAATACCAGCTGCGGTTTGAATTGGATCGGTACGAGCAGGTTTTTAAGGTAGGACACAATGAAGTGAGTGGTTTGGAAGAAGTCCAAGCGATGGGAAAAGCACTTTCGGAATCGGCATTGTTGCGGTTTGTGAGCATGCGAGAATCCCATCAGAAATTAAATACCTCAGACAAATGAATCGTTTGGTAGGAGCCTTGTTGGTTGTTTTGGCATGTTGGTGCATTGGACTCACATGGGTCACGGTGAAAAATCCAACGGAAGCCCTTTCTCCAGAATTGCAGGCGGGAACAACGCCTGTTATCGCATTTGTTCATGGGGACTCGATCCAGACTCAATATGAGTTCATCGCTGCTCAAGAGCAAAAGCTATTCATCGCTTTGCAGGAAGTTCAGGCTGAAATCGAATTGAAAAGTAGTCCGTTGCAAACGGAAGCGCAGGAACTTATTGATTATGCCAATTCGGCAGCTGCGAATGCAGAGGAAATTGAGATGGTTCAAGTTCGCCTGGGCGAAATTCAAACCTCACTGAGGGAAATGCAACAGGAGGGAACGAATCGTTTGGCTGATATGGAGGCCACGTTGCAGGCGGAAGTAACGATCATTTTGACCGCGGAGGTGGAGGCATTTGCCGTTGAAAGAAACATCGATGTTGTCCTCAATTGGGGGCAGTCAGGCGAAGGTGTTTTGTACGGTTCAGCGGGTTGGGATGTCACAGCTCCCTTACTTGAATTTTTAAATAGTCGTTTACAACTTGAGGTTTCTGACGACGCCTCGACTTCGGATACCCCATGAGTACAGCAGCAGACAAGCGCGAGTCTCACATAGTCGAATACCTCTTGTTTGTCTGGCAAATGGAGGATTTGGCGCGCGCTGCCGATTTTGAGGTGGGAGCCATACGTTCGATGTTCAACGGGGTTGATAGCCCAGACTTAGAGTGGCTACTCAAGTTGACGCAGGACATGAAAAAGGAAGGGTTGCAGGAAAAGGGCCATGTGGCACATGCCATCGAAACGTTGACTGAGTTGGCGCTTTTGCATGATCTGCTAACCGGTCCAATGGAGGATTCGAATTACGTCAAGACGTTTGAAAGTGCCCAGCCTTTTTTAGCTGAATTGCAGGAGAAAAAGCAAGGAGCAGGAAGCATGATGCATCCCACCGAGCAGATGCTAACCGCGTTGTACGGTTGGCTCGTGTTGAGAATGAAAAAGGAAACGATTTCGGTTGAAACAGAAGCGGCCATGGTGGCTATTCGCCAAATGGCCAATGTGCTCGCAAGGGGTCATATCCGCGTATACGAGGGCCGGTAGCTCAACGGTTTTGCAATCGTCGCATGTGGCGAATTCGGCTATTCGCAATCCGCAAGGCTTGCGACTCGTTTCGCAGGCGGTCCAATATGGCCGTAGAAAGTGAATTCGAGTCCATGTGAATCGTACCTGCGGGCCAAATGTCTGGAGTCTCTGCACCGACAACGGCACAGCGAAAAAATTCATTTTGCTTGTGGGCCTTTTTCGCAATCTTAATGAGCGCTTCATCTGAGCTCGAGTCCTGATCGACTAGCAGCCAAATCAAATGAATGCGGCTCACTTCTCCCATGAACTTGAAAAGATCCACAGTCACATCTTGGAGTTTTTTGCCATGAGCAAAAGGTTCCATTCGCTCAACAAGAGTGTTGGCGACTTCTTGGTTACGAAAGGCGACCCAAATAGAAGGTGTGGATTGAAAGGGCGTCATCTGATACAAATTGTTACTGCATCACTCTTACGGCAGGTTTGTGATAAAGTTGCGTGGTTCCGAAAAAATGGATGTTCAAAACATCCCATGTGTGCTGTGTGGAGGGGCATTATTCCTTAGAACTTGAAGATTCAACTTGTCTCTCTTGCACGCATCGTACACAACCGACTCCTGGACTCCTGAATTGTTGGAGTTAGCTAATTCCGCAGACCGTTTGCGCTGGAATCAATTGAGATCTGCGGGCGAAATGCGTGAGGTATGCGATACCCTTGAAGATCAATTGATGGAGCTGTTGGTGACACGTCAGCCAGCCTTGAAACAAAATCCAGCAGTACTCGCAGAACAGGTTGAGGCGTATGTCAATGGTCGAGACTGGGAGCAATGTGGTGTTTGGGTCTGGTATCCTTGGCGTCAAACGATGGTGCATGTGCTCGATCAAGAAGATTTCATCGAACTCCGGACGAACCGAAACCGCAACCGAATTACCCGCGAAGAGCAGGCGTTATTAAGTCAAAAAACGGTTGGAATTGTAGGCTTGTCTGTTGGTAGCTCATATGCATTGTCCCTTGTCATGGAAAGGTCTTGTGGAAGACTTCGTTTGGCTGACTTTGATACGTTGGAGTTGTCCAATATGAACCGCATTCGAACTGGGATTTACTCGCTGGGGATGCCCAAGGGAGTCGTTGCCGCGAGAGAAATTGCCGAGATTGATCCGTTTTTCCCTGTCGAACTTCATTTGAATGGTTTCGTCGCAGAACACGCCTCATCTTTCATGGAGGGATTGGATGTCGTATGCGATGCATGCGATGAAGTTTCTGTAAAGGCGCGCATTCGAATGGAAGCGCGTGAAAGAAAGCTACCCGTGATTATGGAAACGTCTGACCGAGGCATGCTAGACGTTGAACGCTATGACCAGCCCGATTCGATTGCATCAGGGTATCTGCACGGCCGTATTGATGAAGCCATGATGACGGAACTCATGGACGCTCCTGGATGGAAGCCGGCGTATTTGGACTTGTTTGTGGATTTGTCGCAAGCTTCAGAACGCGGTGTAGCAAGTTTGCAAGAAGTGGGTCAGACGTTGGTCGGGTGGCCGCAGTTGTATTCAGACGTGGCCTCTGGAGGAGCATTCGCTACCCAAGCAACCCGTAAAATTTTACTGGGTGAGTCCATGCCGGACGCCCGATTATATCTCGCATTGGATGAGCAGTTCTCTGAATCCGTCAATTGATCGAGCCCGCCAGGCGGAGCGAATTGCTCAGGCCGAGGTGAGGGTATTTCGTGCGGATCACTATCCGGAGCGATGTCATGCCCTCGTGGATGGCCATCAGGCTGTTTTAGCGGCGTATGGAATCCAAAAATTGGCCACGTTCAACCGGGATTGGATTGGAAACCCCAACGTGTTAGTCGTTGCGGCAATTACCAAAGGATCTGGAGTGGATGGCCTCGATGAACGCATTTTGGGAGGTGCACGTATGCACTTGGCTGAATCTGTTGAATCCATGCCATTGATGCAAGCGATTGGCAACCAAGACCCTAATTTAGGAGCGTTCATGGCGCCTTTCGTTGAGGAAGGAGCTTACGAGTTGGGAGGAATGTGGAACAGCATTGAATTGGCAGGAATGGGCGTCGAAGCAACCTTCCTGATCAAAGCGGCCATGGCGACTCTGACCATGGTGAGCGGAAGGCATTTGTTTGCCCTCACGTCACCAGTGACAAGACGCATGCAGGCACCACTGGGATTCTTGACTGAAGAAGGGATCGGTAACGACGGGTATTTCACGTACCCGACTCCGAAACTTCGAGCAACAATCGCACGGTATACGTTCCCGGAGCAATTGGAGATAGCCAATGTGGAAGTCAAGGAAATGTTGGAGGGAATCTGGCAGGATCCTGAGGGGATGGTTCACCGGGTTCAAGGGCCTAAAGGGGAATTGAAATTGCAATTCAAAATCGAAGTTTGATGAGCAAAAAGAGGTTTCGATGGTCAATCATCGCATGGAATAGCCGCAGCCTCTTCGTGCTTCTTTGTCTTCTCGGTTGGTCTTCAGCTTCTATAGGACAAGGATACATTGGCAAGCGTTTGGAGTCGCTGTCTCAAAAAGAAATCCCCGAGTTGATTCAGGTGAATGATTTGGCAGCCTCTGAGCAGTGGGTGCCTCGCACCGAAGTCGTGCCCAATTTAGGTTTGTCCAATGACACGCAGTGGCTGAGACTAAAGCTTGATCCACGCATAGAGAATGGTCAATTGATTGAAATCCAGAATGCTGGAGTTGACGAATTGATTTGCTACATGGTGTGCGACGGCGAAATTATAGCGACCTATGAACGGGGTGTTTTTTACGAGACACCGGTGGATTCTCGAATTGGCACGTACCCTTCATTCCCCATACCATTGGTTGAGTGCGGAGAACTTCAGGCCTTGTTTCGTCTGCAATCTTCAAAGCCTTTGTTGATTCCATTGCGCATCACAGGCCCGCGCGAGGTGCTGCGTGGAGCACATGAACGCGACGTTTTATTTGCGGCGTACTTCGGCGTGATCCTAGTGATGTTGTTGTACAATCTCTTTCTTTTCCTGAGTATTGGTGACCGGAGCTATTTGGAATACAGCATTTACATCCTCATGGTTGGAGGGACTCAGTTGGTATTGAATGGATACGCTCCGGTATTTGGCGCAGAGCATGTACCCTGGTTGAATCTTCGCTTGACCCATTTTTTCGGGGTATTCAGCGGTTTGACGACCATCGTCTTTGCCCAAAATTTCTTGCGCTTGAGCCATTACGTTCCCTGGTTGCACAAGTTGTTGAACGTCTATTTCGCGCTCTATGTGGTGGCTTTCGTTTTGACCATTTTTGACTTGTTGGTATGGAGTTACAGCGTTATCAATTTTTGCGCGGGCGCTATTTTCTTTCTGATCCCTGGAGCGATTATAACCATGCGCAAGGGCTACGCTCCTGCGCGGTATTTTTTGATTGCGTTCTCTGTGTTTATCGCAGCGGTACTGGTGTTTGTTTTGAAGGATACAGGCCTGATCCCATACAATCAGTGGACCTTCTTCGCACTTCCTTTGGGCAGTGCCTTTGAAGTCATTTTGTTGTCTTTGGCTTTAGCGAGTCGCATCAATCAATTGAAGCGGGAAGGAGCAAAAGCACGAGAAGAGCAATTGGAGTTGGCTCAAGTGAATGAAAAAATTGTCCGAGATCAAAATGTGGTGTTGGAAGAACGCGTGAAGAAACGAACGTTCGAATTGGAAGAAATCAACTCGACCATGCAGGGGACATTGAATGAACTTCAATCCGCACAACAGCAATTGATCCAAAGCGAGAAGTTGGCATCCATCGGGCAGTTGACGGCTGGAATTGCCCATGAGTTGAACAATCCCATCAATTTTGTGAGTTCGAGTGCGCAGTCATTGCGTCGTGATTTTGAGGATCTCAATGCGATAGTTGAAGCCGTGAAGTCACTGCCCGCGAACGACCCCAATCTCGAATTACGCATTCAAGATATCCATGCCTTGCTCGGCCAGTTGGATATTGAATTCACGCAACAAGAGATTGAGGAGCTGCTCAACGGGATTGAGGATGGAGCAAATAGAACATCCGAAATTGTTCGTGGATTGCGAATTTTCAGTCGCATGGATGGCGATAATTTCATCCAGGCGGACATCAATGAATTGATGAATTCGACCTTGGTCGTTTTGCGAAGTAATTTGAGAACCCAGTCTCAAGTAACGGCTGACCTCGCTGAGGACCTCCCAGAGTTTTCTTGCCAACCGGGCCGGTTGAATCAGGTGTTTATGAACATCATCACAAATGCTGCTCAGGCTGCGGAGTCGACAGATTTGACGTTGGAAGAGCGGGAGGTGGTGGTGTCTACGTTGCGCGTAGAAAGCATAGGCCAGTCATGGATTGAGGTGCGCATAAAGGACAATGGCGTAGGCATGGATGATGCTGTAAAAGCTCAAATATTTGACCCATTTTTCACAACCAAACCAGTAGGTGAAGGGACGGGGCTCGGCTTGAGTATCGTCATGGGCATTCTCCGGGATCACAATGCAGAGGTGGATGTCCAGTCTGAGGTGGGTTTGGGTACTGAATTTATTATTCGATTTCCGATATGATCAACGTTCTCTATCTCGACGATGAGTCACACAACTTAACGGCATTTCGTGCTGCGTTTCGACGGGACTTTCAGGTTCACGTGACCACAGAACCCACCGAAGCGGTGCGCATACTTCGAGAGCAACCGATCGAAGTCATCATCTCCGACCAAAAGATGCCTTCGCTTAGTGGAGTGGAGTTTTTTGAATTGATCATGCCAGACAATCCGGACCCTGTTCGGATGCTGCTGACTGGACACGCCGACATTGACGCGGTCATTGATGCCATTAACAAGGGACAGATTTACAAATACATCTCCAAGCCTTGGAATGAAGCGGAGTTGAAATCACTCGTTGAAGAAGCCGCTGCGTTGTATCACCAGAGAAAAGTCATGGCACGGGAGGGACAGCAGCTCATCACCAAAATGGATGAGGCCCGCGTATTCGCCCGCCGAATTCAGCAATTGACGGCTGATGGATTTCCTGCAACTCCTGAGTCGCGTGCTGAAATCGCCAATCTAGCCGATCAAATTGATCGGCTCCTTCAATCCTGAATAGGAATTTATTGGATGTACTTGAAGTCTTCGCCGGGTTGAATGTTCTTCAACGTGGCAAGGATTAGCTGTATGCAATGCTCTACGTCTGATTTGTGGACCATCTCGACCGTTGTGTGCATATAGCGCAGTGGTAGACTGATCAGCGCGCTGGCGACTCCTTTATTGGAGTATGCAAACGCATCGGTATCGGTGCCCGTAAAGCGACTGGCTGCCATGCGTTGCAATGGAATCTTTTCCGCTTCTGATGTATCGATGATACGTTGCAATAGGTTGTTTTGTACAGCCGGTCCGTATGTTACCCCAGGTCCTTTGCCTGCTGCGACATCCCCATTCTCAATCTTGTTCATCATGGGCGTATGTGTGCAATGCGTCACATCCGTTACGATGGCAACATCTGGTTGGATGCGTTCGGCAATCATTTGGGCTCCACGTAAACCAATTTCTTCTTGGACGGAGTTAGTGATGTACAATCCGAAAGGCAATTTGGTGCCCTCTTCGTGAAGCAATCGCGCCACCTCTGCGATCATAAATCCACCTGCACGGTTGTCCAAAGCACGTCCGACATACCAGTCCTTGTTGAGGACCATGAAGGTGTCTTCGTACGTTACGACACATCCCACATGGATGCCCATTTTCTCGACTTCCTTTTTGTCCTTCGCTCCAACATCAAGGAAGATGTTCTTCATGCTTGGTGCTTCTTCCTTGCCCGCACTGCGGGTATGGATCGCAGGCCAACCAAAGACTCCTTTTACAATTCCTTTTGGCGTGTGAATGTCGACACGCTTCGATGGTGCAATTTGGTGGTCACTGCCGCCATTGCGCTTGAGGTAGATGTATCCGTCATTCGTGATGTAATGCACGAAATAGCTGATTTCATCAGCATGCGCCTCAATCACCACCTTGTATTCAGCTTCTGGATTGATGACGCCAACGACAGTTCCATAGGTATCTACGATGTGCTCATCGATGTACGGACGGATGTAATCGAGCCACATTTGCTGTCCACTGCTTTCGAAGCCTGTTGGACTCGCATTGTTCAAGTATGCCTCCAAGAATTTTTCAGAAGCCTTGGTGATGATTTTTTTGGTTGCCATGTAGCAAAGCTACTATGCGCAGTCAGCGACAGGGGAAAAAATTGTACAATGATTTCAACAAAATGCAGCCCAACAAATGCGAGAATTTAGAGGTCATAGGCCCCCTTGGCAATCAAATGTTGCGCAATGGTTTGACGGGCTTCTTTCGTGTTGAAGTCCTCTGTCTTGCAAAAACGCTTCATTCCCATGAGCATCATCTTCAATTCATCGCCTTCAGCAAACCCGAGCAAGGCTTCTTTACCAGCGCTGTGTATCCATTCACTCGCCTCATATGCGTAAACACGCATGATGGCCTTTTGAATGGCAATGGCGTCCTCTCCACCGCGCATTTGGGACAGCTTTTGAACTCTCAAGACCGTCGATTCAACGGTATAAGCCCAGATGGTCATGTCCGCGATGTTCATGAGAATCTCTTGCTCCTTGGCCAAAGTCATCATCAGCTTTTGTGCTGCGGCACCAGCGACCATCAGGATGGCCTTCTTCAAGTTTCGGACATAACCGAGGTGCGCCTCAAAAACATCGGAAGGAGGTGCTGTCATTTCTGGGATGCCGGTGAGTTCACTGACGATCGCCATCGCTGGAGTGGTGAGGTCGAGCTCTCCTTTCATGGCTTTTTTCAGCAGCATGTCTACAGTCAACATGCGGTTGATCTCATTGGTTCCTTCGAAGATCCGGTTGATCCGCGCGTCGCGATAGGCCAATTCAGCCCGCGTTTCAGCGCTGTACCCCATGCCGCCAAACACCTGTACGGCTTCGTCCACCGC
>CAWVYB010000015.1:0-22661 GCA_963934215.1 uncultured Flavobacteriales bacterium
ATCAATATCTTGTGTGAAATGATTGCTTCACTCAAGGACGAAGACCAGCGCATTACAGTGGATGGTTTTTACAATGATGTCGTTGAGTTATCGGATGCCGAGCGTGCTGCGATGGCGAAGGCCCCATTCAGTGAGGAGGAGTATAAGAAGAGTATTGACATCGGTGCCATCGAAGGGGAAGCGGGTTATTCGGCCCCTGAGCGCATGAGCATTCGACCCACTTTGGATGTGAACGGAATGTGGGGAGGGTATACGGGTGATGGAGCCAAAACGGTGATTGCGAGCAAGGCAATGGCCAAAATCTCGATGCGCCTTGTACCCAATCAGGACCCGGATCAGATCACGGAATTGTTTACCCGACACTTTGAAGCCATCGCGCCTCCATCTGTCAAAGTAAAGGTCACACCGCATCACGGTGGACAACCCGCGGTTACACCAACCGACTCAATCGCCTACAAGGCTGCCTCCATGGCAATGGAAGCATCATTTGGTCGGACACCGGTTCCCTTTCGCGGAGGGGGATCCATTCCAATTGTAGCCAGTTTTGAAAATATTCTGGGATTGAAAACTGTTTTGATGGGCTTCGGCTTAGACAGCGATGCCATCCACTCACCGAATGAGCATTACGGCGTTTTCAATTACTTTAAAGGCATCGAGACCATTCCGCTTTTTTACAAGCATTATGCTAATTTGAGCCGCTCGTGAGCCGCTTATTGACGATATCCCTCCTTGTCTTGCTTAGCGGATGCCAGTGGTGGCAGGACGTTGAAGTGGTGCGGATCGAGGGACTCTCTGATATCGCCATGTCGTTGAATGGCATGCAAGGGGAAGTGCAGGTATTGGTCAAGAACCCCAATGGTTTTGACATCAGAGCACAAGAGGTGGATGTCAATATGTATGTCGGTGAAGACCGAATCGCCACGGTCACCTTACCGGGGGTCCAAGTGCTTGAGGCGCGTTCTGAATCCGTGCTTGTCATGAATGTCCAATCGGATCCAGGAGCATTGAAAAAACTACTCCAAAACCAGCTGCTCCAGCTAATAGGAGGAAATTCTGTCGAATTCCGAACTGTTGGCACTGTGCGCGGAAAGGCCTTTGGCTTGAACATCGCTATTCCCATTGAATCAATTGAAGAAATCAACCTGTAACGCGTAACACTGATGCATTGTATTAAACGCCTTTCCTTTCTCTGTTCATTGTTCCTGCTTTCGGGCCAATGGGGCGCATTACAGGCCCAAGATGTGGATGCTTTTATCGAAGGAATGAACATTCGGCACATCGGTCCAGGTGCCATGAGTGGTCGGGTTACGACCATTGATGTGGAGCGCAACCGTCCAGAAGTGATGTATGTGGGAACGGCTAGTGGAGGCTTGTGGCGCAGCGAGACAGCTGGCGTAGAATGGGAGCCGTTGTTTGATGATCAGCCAACTCAGAGCATCGGAGCGGTTGCTTTGGCACCCTCCAATCCCGATGTCATTTGGGTGGGAACGGGAGAAGGCAATCCGCGCAACTCGCATTCGAGCGGGCGCGGTGTATTTCGAAGCATCGACGGAGGCTATTCATGGGAAATGATGGGCCTTGAAAACACCCACAACATTCACCGGATCATCATCCATCCGACAGACCATCAGACCGTTTGGGTCGGAGTGACAGGAACGGCTTGGGGGGACAGTCCGAATCGTGGAGTGTACAAAACAACAGATGGAGGCAAGAGTTGGGAGCACGTGTTGTATACGGATGAAAGTACTGGTGTGGCGGACATGATCATCGACCCTTCCAATCCGGATAAGTTGTTGGTGGCCATGTGGTCTCACCGTCGTCAACCGTGGTTCTTTACCAGCGGAGGCGAAGGCAGTGCATTGCATATCACGCATGACGGCGGTTCGACGTGGAAAAAATTAACGGACGAAGAGGGACTGCCCGGAGGAGAACTTGGGCGGATCGGCTTGGCTGTGAGTGCGGCCAATCCGGATGTGATTTACGCCTTGGTGGAAGCAACGACAACAGGGTTGTACCATTCTGAAGACGGAGGTGTTTCATGGAGCTTGATCCAAGGGGAGAACATTGGAAACCGGCCGTTTTATTATGCGGACATCTATGCAGATCCGTCGGACGAGCGTCGGTTGTTCAACTTGTACAGCATGGTCGATCTGAGTGAGGATGGAGGACGGACCTTTCGCACCATCCTGCCATACAGCGGGGTGCATCCGGACCATCATGCCTTTTACATCCATCCAGACAATCCAAATTTTCTCATTGACGGGAACGATGGAGGCTTGAACATCAGCCGGGATGGAGGCAAGTCCTGGACGTTCGTCAATAATTTGCCCCTCGGCCAGTTTTACCACATTGCTGTGGACATGGCAGTTCCGTATCGGATTTATGGAGGAATGCAGGACAATGGGTCTTGGGTCGGACCCAGCGAAGTGTGGCACTCAGGAGGGATTCGCAATGAAGATTGGCAGGAAGTGATGTTCGGGGATGGCTTCGATGTGCTGCCTGCTCCCGGGGATTTGAACACAGCTTACGCCATGTACCAGGGTGGCTCATTGGCGCGCATTGATTTGCGCAACGGCAATCAAAGTTCGATCCAACCGGTACAGCCGGATACGGTGCCCTTGCGATTTGCTTGGAATGCGGCGATTGCGGCGGATCCAAAAGATCCGAATGGTGTGTACTTCGGTTCTCAAATGGTGCATCACAGCGCAAATCGAGGCGGGACGTGGACGACTTTGAGTGGAGACCTGACGACCAACGACCCTGAAAAATTGAACCAGGCGGAATCAGGGGGCTTGACCATCGATGCCACCCAGGCTGAGAACCATTGTACCATTTTATGCATTGCACCGAATCCATTGCGTCCAGAGGAGTTGTGGGTGGGAACCGATGATGGACGGATACAGCATTCTCGCGATGGAGGGGCAACATGGATCGATCATGCGTTGGATATCAAGCGATTCCCTGTGGGGGCTTGGATTCCGCAAATCCATGTGAGTTCGCATGATGCCGATGAGGTATATGTGGTGGTGAACGACTACCGGCGGAACAATTGGAATCCATACCTCTACCGCACCACGGATTCAGGTAATACGTGGGTCCGATTGGTGATGGAAGGGGGTGAGGTTACAGGTCATGCTCTTTCTGTTGTTCAAGATCCTGAGGAGGCGTCCTTGTTGTTTTTGGGTACTGAAGAGGGGCTCTTTGTTAGTTTCGATCGAGGAGCGAATTGGAAGCGTTGGACGCACGATGTACCATCGGTGCCAGTCAGGGACATGGTCATTCATCCACGTGATGGAGATTTGATCTTGGGCACATTTGGTCGTGCAGCCTATGTCATGGACGATATCGCTCCCTTGAGAGCGCTCGCTGCTGAAGGAAACGGAGTGATGGCAGACCCACTTCGGGTATTCCCAGTAGCGGATGCGCACTTGGTGAATTACCGTCGTCCGTTAGGAGCGCGTTTTGGAGCCGATCACCAATGGGTCGGAGAAAACCATGAGAGAGGCGCGTTGATTCAATTGTATATCCAACCGGATTCGGCGGAAGCAGCTGATGAAGACGCGGTGAAATGGGCCATTGTGAATACACAAGGCGATACTCTGCGCGAAGGCGAGCGGGATGCTGAAGCAGGACTTCATTCATTCACGTGGCGGCTAGACACCCATGGTGTGGATTGGCCACGCCGCGGGTTGCCTGAGGCGTCTGAGGTGACTTCGGGTGGCGGTCCTCGTGTTTTGCCCGGAACGTATCAGGTCGTGGTCTCGTTTGGTGACCAACGCGATTCTGCTTCGATTCAAGTGCATGCAGACCCCCGTGTTCCTTATGACCGAGGAGCACAAGAAGCGCGTATAGCATTCCAGCGGGTTGTGATGTCAGAGGTGGATCAAATTGCTGTCGCCATGGCTTCCATTCAGCGGGGATTGGCCACGATGAAAGTGGTAGAAAAGGAGTTGCAACATCTTCCGGACTCGTTGACTGAGGATCTAACACAGTTGTCGGATTCCCTCAAAACTGCCTTTTTGGATGCTGAAGCCTTGTATACAGAACCAGAAGACTTCAAAGGAATTGAAAGTGTAACGGAGCGGTTGAGTTCTGTGATGTGGAATGCCTTTTCGATCAACGGCGGTGACACCGCGCCGGCTGGGAATGCCCAACGCGCATTGGAGCGTTTGCGTGAAGAAGGAACTGAATTTGCAGTTGCGGTTCAAGAAATCATGGACGGCCTTTGGATGAGTTGGTTGGACGCCGTGGATGCTGTGGACCGATCGCCTCTGCGCATTTTCGAAGCCACAGATCAATAGCGAGTCGAGTTCGCGGGATACGCGCTTTTTAGATCCTCCACGCGACCATCCACTGGATGGCCATGTTCATCATGTAGTTATTCCAACCTGAAACAGGCTGTTCTGGACGAGGGCTGATAGGCAAAAGACTCTGTGTCAATCGCACTTCGACGTCCCAGTGTTCGGAGGCATGAAACCCGACGACCCCTATGGCCCCGAGGTCGATTGGATTCAATTCAAACGAGGTAATGTCACTGAGTCCGTTGCCGAAAAAATCTTCCTGGCCTTTTCCCAATAAAATACTGGGTTGAATGCCCAATCCGAACCACCATGCAGGACTGACGGGTTGCCACAGACGAACGAGAGGGACATCGATGTATGTAAAGCGATATTGCCATGTGGTGTAGTCGTCATTTTTAGGGTCTGGCGGCCGACGGCTACCTTTCTGAGTCCAGAGAATACCCAACTCAGCGCTACGTGAGGACGTTCGTTGCATTGCCAACGTCGCTCCACATGTGGCACCAAACTGGTTGAATCCGGAAACTTGATCTCCATGGACTTGAGTCGTTGAAAAGCCAATGGCGAGCTTCGCACTGAAATCTATAGGCTGCTTTTCGGATTGACCTGTTACAGTCGAATGCAAAGTAAACAGCCCTAGAATGACAAGACCAAAAGCACGTATCATGGTCCTTATTCTGTAGGGTGGAATTCGAACGAATTCAACACGATGCCACCGGCATCTGAAACCACAACGAGGACCGTAGCGTTCTCTGCAACCCATGAGTCATCCCACGTAAACGTCACAGAATGAGTCGCGACATCACCTGCTGAAGCCCCCATGGCAACATCGCCAAAGCCTAGGCCAAATGCGCCATGCACCGAGCCTCGAAGAACGTGATTGAACTCATAGTCAGGTACCAGCTCAGGGTCACTGGCGTAATCCAATTGGTAATCGTAGATATTCGATTCTAAAATGAGCAGTGCTACTTGGATGGAGCCGGTGGTTTCTTCGTAAAATGTCCCGTGCACATGCACATTGAGGTGGTTGTTCTCGGGAACCCAATCATGAATAACTTGAAGCCCCACCTGCGGCGTATTTGCGAGTTGTTCTGAGGTTTCGTCAGCCCATTGTGCAGGTGCCCAGAAATTACCAGCACCTCCAATCCGGTTGATCCGTCCTAAGGGATTCGCCTGAAAATCCAGCTGGTCCCAAAACAAATCGCCCTCTACTGTCGTCCAATCTGTATCGAAGTGATCATCATCGGTATTCGCTAAGTTCCCGGCATGGATGGCCATGACTGAGACCGCTGCACCCTGATTTCCAGCAATTTGCGACGCTATGATTGCTGCGTCGGGACAGTTGCCGCATTGATGCGCTGTAAAGTCTTCAATCAGCACATGCTGCAAAGCCTCCCCAATGGGCAGCGCGACAAATACGGGCACAGGACCATAGGCACTCTCTTGGTACGATGTCGTGATTTCGACGACCGGATTTTCGAGTTCATCGCATCCTAGGAAAACCAGAACGAAGGCCATCGGAAAGATGGTCAATGCTGCTTTATGGCTCATGGTGTTAGGACAGTAAATTAGCGAACGATTAATCGAGCGCTTTGCTTGTTTGCCGCTGAATGTCCTGACACGATGTAAATGCCAGAAGCCAAATCGCTGATATCGAGGTTCACGCTACCTGAAGTAGGAACCGAGAGACCATTCCATTCTTTTGCCAATGCTCCACTCACATGATGAATTTGAATCATGTGGCAAGAAGCGTCCACAGCATTGAGCACAATGCTGTTGTTTGCTGGATTGGGATGGAGTAACATCGGTTCTGTTGAACCGTTGAACTCGGCGACGTCGGTGTTGATTGCATTCACTAAAAACCCCTTGTTCAAGTTGGACCATGCACCGCTGTTGGATGCGGTGAAGATGGTGTTGATGTTTTGTAAATCATCATTGAATGTACTGAGGTCACATGCGATGTCTCCCCCATTTCCGGTGAGGTCATACAGGTCGAATGCATGGCAGCCTGTGGAAGGCAAAGACACCCACCACGTGTATTCTGTATTCGGTTCTGTCATCGATCCAAAGGGAGCGCCTTCTACTTCCGCTCCTGCAGCGTCGGAGATAGACCAGCTATTGTCTCCTGGAGTATCATCTGTAGTCAAGCGCACACGAACCAAACTGGTACTCGTCTGTGAGCTGAGGTTCATCGTCGAAGAGATGCTGTTATTTGAATCATTGTCGTCTTCAGAAACGATGTCAACGAAGAAAATAGAAGTCGTTGGAAAAATAGCATCACCGAGTTGAATGTCCTCGACTTCATACGTATCCAGGTTGCCCGACCATTCGTAAGACAACAATTCGGTGCCGAAAAGCGTGGTCGCTTCGAAGGTGCACGATGTCATCGGTTCCGTTCCATTATTCATAACGCGAACGCTCAGCGGAGCGGGTTCCCCGGGGCAACTGCGAATGGCACCGGTATAACCGAGAATACGGGCGTCCGATGGAAAACTAGCAGCGGCACAATCTGTGGATTCTACGTAGTTCACATGAATGTTGTAACTCGCCTGACCAATTTGATTCAGCAATCCATTGGGACATACGGTATACAAAGTGGGATAATAGGTGTTTTGATAACTACTAAAAATGTTACCTGCATTGTCGATGATCGGATAGTTAACCCCTTCCGTCCAGTCACCCCACGTGTTTTGTCCCGTGCCATGCAAGTCATCATCAGTGGTGCTGTCATCAGACTCAATGAAGAAAACACGGACTTCATTGCTTCCGTTGGGACCATGACTTTCATAGAGCTCTTCCAAAACGCCACTGGTGTGGTATGTCCAACACGGGCCGCACCAAGTCGCCGAAAAATCTAAAATTACAGCATAGCCCGAGTCGAGGTAACTGTAAAGATTGTGTTCGATTCCATCAATATCGGTTGCTGTCCAATCTGGAGCCACTGCACCATCAGGTAGTTGTGCTTGCGACTCGGTTGATAGCATGAAAGCAAAGACAATGGGAAGGATGAATTTGAGGCGATTCATTGAAGATGTTTATTGGTGGGACACAATTTATGCCATATGAGATACATAACAATGAAAAAGTCCGCACCATCGTGAGCGATGATGCGGACTTTAACAAAAAGTCGGGGCCGTTTGGAATTACTTTAAAGTCACGCGCATGGTTGTCGTCTCTTCACCAGCGGTGAGGGAAACCAAATACACACCTGCAGTAATGCCTGAGAAGTCCAATACATGATTGTGCTCACCAGCTTGCAATGTTCCAAAGTCGAGGTTCATGATTTGCTGACCAATGAGGTTGCGGACAACGATACCTGCTTTTCCAGATTGGTTCAATGAGAACTGCAAGGTGGTTTGATCTGAGAAAGGGTTCGGGAACACCTGAGTCAACTCATTCAACGACAACTCCTGAATTCCAGTGTTGACTGAAGTAACGGCCATACCGGCTGCTTCAGATTCAAACCCGTACGATCCGTCATAGTCGTAAACGCTCGATACAAAGGTCAAGTTGTCATCGTACGTTTTCACCGTGCAGTAGCCATCGTTCACTCCCCAAGCAGAGCCATTGATGCCGTCGCCGTATGAATCTTCAATCATGAATGCGTAACATCCTTCAGAAGGAGCGCTTACCCACCATTCAATGACATCTTCAGCTTCGCCTGCGATTTCGCCGATGTTTACTTGTTGAACAACAGCACCTGACGCATCGGTAATTGACCAGCCAATTTCTTGTGGCCATGAATCGATCATGATTTCAATGTGAATCAAGGACGTTCCTGAAGTAGCAAGCGCTACAACGCCAGAAGAGCTATTGTTTGCTGTGTTGTCGTCCCCTGAAGTGATTTCGATGGTGAAGTTGGTGTCGCTGTCGAATGTCGCGGTACCCAAATCAACGTTTGCAACTCCGTACGTGTCCAAATCACCGGACCAGTCATAGCTCAACAATTCTGTAGCACCATCCATCACTGCTATCGTGCAGTATTGCAAGTTCGTGACTCCCAAGTTCATCATATCCACGCTCATGTTCACGGGCTCACCTGGGCAAGCAGTAGTTCCTCCAGTGTAACCGAGCAATGCCGGATCGTTGATTAAAGATGCGGCAGCGCAATCGTTCGCTTGGAAAATTTGTGCGTGAGCATCAGCTGAACCCTGACCTGATTCCGTTAAAAGACGGTTTGGACAAATGGTGTAGATCGTAGGGTAGTAAGTGCATCCATACGCATCGAAAATGTTAGCGGCATCGTCAATAATCGGGAAGTCGATGACCGAAGTCCAGTCTCCCTGTGTCGATGGTCCAGTACCCAGTAAATCCTCCATCGTAGTGGTGTCGTCAGACTCAATGTGAAAAACGCGAACCTCATCGGTTCCGTCAGGACCATACATTTCATACACTTCCTCTAAGGCGCCTCCGACCGCGTAGCTCCAACAAGGGCCACACCAAGTCGCAGAAAAGTCTACGATGACCTTCTTGCCTTCATCGAGTAGTTCATACAAGTTGTGTTCTACACCGTCAATGTCGGTTGCAGTAAAATCAGGTGCAATGCTGCCGTTTGGCAACTGAGCGAAAGAAGCAACGCCTAAGAGGAGTGCTGCAATCAGAGAGTAAATGTGCTTCATCTAAAACAGTTTAATTAGGTTTCAATTTCTCAAAAGCAGATTACAGGCTGGTGCTGTATGCTATGGAAGAGTCTCAAATGTAATGATTGTCACCTAATCATTGTAGCTCTTATAACAAAAAAAAACCGATTAGAACGAATTTTTAACATGCTCGAGACAATAAAAGTGAACGAATGAGAAATAAATCCGAGCCTTTTAAAAACTCGATGAAAAGTTCACTTCAAAGCCATTTGAAGCGGGGACTGCTCGGCAGACTCCACCGATGCAAAAGATTCCCTCTCTGCGTTTTCCGTAACCAATGGACAAGCGATGGGGCCCCTCGATGCGGCCTACTGCGGCGTAGATATAATGCACGCGATCCGCTTCATTCGGATTGCTAAAGTTGTATTGGTCGAGAACGCTAGCAAACCAATGGGGACTCCACGTGTATTCTGCTAGTATGGTGCCCCAATCCCTTTTGTCTTGATCCGTCAGTAACAATTGAAATTCCGTCCGGAGGCTTTCGCGTTTGGCTGTTTTCCATTGAGTCTCCAAGACGTGGATATCGGCATATACCATGCCTTTGAAAGTGGTTGTGACAGGCGTTGTCAGCGTGTTGAATTCCAGATTGTAGAAAGTGTATTTCCACTTGAACGTTTTGGAAACTTTACGGCTAATCTGCACGTTGAAATCTCGAACAAATTTGGTAGGGCCAAAGCCCCAAGATTGCCTTTCATATCCGTCTATCACCCCCTGTACCCCTGTTAATTTGGTGGTGTCTAGCCCATTGGCAGCAGCAAAATTGACACTGACATTCGTGCCATATTTACCACCCAAAAGGGTGCCTTTCTTGATGTTGTAAAAGACTTCTGCACTCAAGCTAGACTCACCGGAAATGACGGTTGCGTATGGATAGAGCGTAGCCGCCAAATTATACGTGTGTTGTTGGGTGATGGCGGGTATGTAGTTGATAGGAGAATCAAACAGTAGCACATCCCGGTCCGACCGAAAGCTCATGTTATCCACTGTTTTCGCGTGGATACTGACCCCCAAGCCACGTTTGGTGTAGCCGAGATGCGCCATGAGCGCTTCGCCTTTTCGATACGTGTATCCATTGTCGGCACTAGGGTCATTGATTTTAGCAGCGTATTCTGCACCCGCAGACCATCCCTTGCGCATGAGATCCAATCGGTAAGACCATGCCCCTACATTTTCAGGAAGCGTCAAAATGAGCGTGTCGCTTGCAATGGTCCCTCCAGCTTGGAATTTACTAACGAAATTGGCCCCTAGATTCACCTTGGTCTTCCAATCTTGCCCACCTTGTTCAGAGAAAAGCGCATTGAGGTCCAGGTCTCCATCAATGCCGCGCACGATGCCGTCTCCATTGATCAAGCCATCGTCAAAGTCAAAACGCTGTTTGCCATAGATTGTTTTGATTTGGATTCCTTCAATGGGTCTCAAGATGATGCGAACACCGTCCATGGCATTGTCAATTCCCAGGGCTCTCTCTTCATACGATCGCAAGACGATGCCGCTTCCAAATTGCTCGTAAAAATTACCGATGGTCACGTCAACATTTTGGGAAGGAGAGGCATACCGAGCAAAACGATATCCGATTCCACTTCCTTTGAATCGTCCGGGAAAACCCAAAACGGCGTTTAGATATGATTCATACCGAAAGCCAGCACTGAATCCTCCTTGATTATAGCGTAAGTTTCCATAGGCATTGTATCCCGTTTTTTCAGGGGGAACAATGGCGCCGATGCGTTCGTCTTCGCTGTAGGATTGCCACAGCACTTGGAAATTTCCCGAAACAGGTCCGGTGCCTTGCGTGGTGTTCTCGGGGCCATCGCCTTGAGCGAGCAGTTTGTTCAGGCCAAGGCCAAATAATAAGAGCAGAAAAAGAGGGGTTCTCATTCGACCAGATTCATGAGTTGTTCGTACACCTCTTCCTCGTCACCGTCGGAATAATTATTGTGCTGCCACACAATTTGACCGTCTCCGTTCACAAGAAACGTATGCGGAACATTGACCACTTGCATGGCTCGGGCAAAATCTTTGTTGGGATCGAGGAGGACGGTGTAATCCCACATAACACTATTGACATAGGGTGCTACACGGCGAACGCTTCGAGAGTCATCGATGCTGACGGCTACAATTTGAACGCCAGTCTCGTCTTGCCAATCTTCATAAAGTTCGGCGTAGTTATTGAGTTCCCGCTTGCAAGGGCTGCACCAGGTTGCCCAAAAACAAATCAATGTAGGAGTTCCTTCCGCATAGAGACTGGAGATGGGAACCATTTGGCCTTCCGTGTCTTTCAATTCCATCTCGGGCAAACGATTTGCAGATTGTGACGACTTCTGCGCAAAAGCAAAGTTCGAAGCAACGCACCAGAGTGCAGTTAACGCGATCCATCTCGTCAGCTTTGTGGTTTTGTTCATTCTGTAAAGTCTTTAATGCCAATCAGGGTCCGGCAAGGTAAGGGATTCAATTTCAAACCCGACTTCAACGGTATGCAAAATCCGAGCCATGATAGGTATCTTCGCCCAATGAAATGCTTTAATATTCTATCAATTCTCTGTGTCGTATGGGCTCTTATGGTCAATGAAACAGCACGGTGTCAAGTCACTTTGATTGATGCGGTTGAAGTTTTTGAAGGGGCTCTATCAGATCCTGAAAACGATGAGATTGCCGTGCACTGGGATGTCGCTAATTTGACTACGGACACGTTGAAATTAATTGTGTCGAGACAGGTTGTGCAAGGAGTAGAACCCTTTAATCTGCCATACGTGGAGGACGAAGATGGCAATCCAGCCCCCGGTGCATACGAGCGCTTCTGCTGGGGGCCGTTATGTTATCCATATGGCACAGCGATGTCCAATACGTCGCCCAACCTGGTTGTGACCATTCTTCCGGGTGAAACGGACTCTTCATTTGTCGCTGATTATTATCCAGCAGGAGTCGCCGGAGTCACCGCTTTGGAATATTGCTTCGCTCCGATCACCGATATCAGTAATGGCGTTTGCCATACCGTGTTGTTTTGCCTCGATGCTGAAAATTGTGCGCTTGGAACGGCAGACGATGAAGTCGCAATCGAATGGGGCGTCATTCACCCAATGCCAGTTCGCGGATTATCCACGTTGTCGTATCAATTAAAAGCCGGACAAAGTGGTCAAGTTCATATTTATAACGCTGCCGGACAGGCCGTCTGGTCGCGTGCCGTTAACCAATCCCATGGCTTGATATACATCGATGGGAATGACATGTCTGAAGGACTCTATTTCCTCTCATTGGAAGTCAATGGCACTCGTCCTCAGACCCAGCGATTCATCGTTCAACATTGAGTCGATAGTGACATAGTTTTGGAATTAGAGTTGACTCGAGACACGAATACTTAGGATACGAACCATGAGTTCATCTACGAAGCAAGAGGCGCTGGATTACCATAGTCGGGCGAGGAAGGGGAAAATAGAGGTCATTCCGACAAAGCCGCATAGTTCGCAAAAGGACCTGTCGTTGGCTTACAGTCCTGGAGTAGCTGAGCCGTGCTTGGAGATTGCGGCGAATCCCGAAGATGTATACAAATACACAGCCAAGGGCAATCTTGTTGCGGTCATCTCCAATGGGACTGCTGTGCTTGGTTTGGGCAACATTGGTCCGGAAGCAAGCAAGCCGGTCATGGAGGGTAAAGCCGTTCTTTTCAAGATTTTCGCAGACATCGATGTGTTTGATATCGAGGTAGACGCGTCGGATGTGGATCAGTTTGTAGCGACCGTTAAGGCCATTGCTCCGACGTTTGGAGGAATCAATCTTGAAGACATAAAAGCCCCAGAGGCGTTTGAAATTGAACGGCGCCTGAAGGCTGAATTGGACATTCCAATCATGCACGATGACCAGCATGGAACGGCGATTATCTCTGCTGCGGCATTGTTGAATGCATTGGAATTGGCGGATAAATCAATACACGATATTCGGTTGGTCGTCAGTGGTGCTGGAGCTGCAGCGATGAGCTGTATTGATCTGTATGAGCAATTGGGATTGACGCTTAATCAAGTCGATGTCTTTGATAGCAAAGGCCACATCCATGCGGGAAGAGAAGGGTTGGACCCATCGAAGCAGCAGTTTGCGGGTAAACGCCATTTTGAAAGTCTCGAGGCGGCGATGAAAGGAGCCGATGTGTTTTTGGGGTTGAGCAAGGGGGGTGTTGTGCAGGGGTCGATGATCCAGGGCATGGCAGCAAACCCCATTGTTTTTGCGTTGGCCAATCCCGACCCGGAAATCCCTTACGATGAGGCTTTGGCTGTTCGCAGCGACATCATCATGGCAACCGGCCGGTCGGATCACCCCAATCAAGTCAACAATGTTTTGGGATTCCCGTTCATTTTTCGGGGCGCCTTGGATGTGCGGGCGACGGGAATCAATGATGCCATGAAATTAGCGGCTGTGCACGCCATCGCTGAATTGGCGAAAGAAAACGTGCCGGACGAGGTGGCGGAAGCATATGGTCACCAATCGTTTGTGTTTGGCCGTGAGCTGATCATTCCCAAGCCGTTAGACCCTCGCTTGATTTCTCACATTGCGCCTGCTGTTGCCAAGGCCGCTATGGAATCCGGCATTGCCAAGGCGCCTATTCAGGATTGGGAAGCATACAAAGTTGAACTTCTTGAACGATTGGGTCACGATAGTGGATTCTCACGGACCATTTCCGAACGGGCGAAAAAGTCTCCTAAACGAGTCGTCTTTGCCGAAGCCGACCATTATCGGGTGCTCAAAGCAGCAGAACAAACGGCTGAAGAGGGAATTGCTCAGCCTATTTTATTGGGACGACGGTCTGTCATTGAACGCTTGATTGAAGAGCATTCACTCGAATTGCCCAATGTTGAAATCATCAATCCTCGATCGGATGATGAGTTGGAACGACGCGAGGAATTTGGAGCAGCGTTTTTCCAACGAAGAATGCGGCATGGATTGACATCGCGAGAGGGAGAAAGGTTGATGCGTCAGCGCAATTATTTTGGAGCCATGTTGGTTCAAACGGGATATGCTGATGCCCTTATTTCAGGCTTGACACGGACCTATCCCAGTGTAATTCGTCCGGCTTTGCAGGTCATCGGTAAGGCCGATGGTGTGGATAAGGTAGCGGGCATGTACATATTGGAAACCAAGCGGGGCCCTATGTTTTTTGCGGACACGACTGTTAATGTGAATCCTACAGCAGAAGAAATCGCGTCGATTGCGGCCTTGACTGCAGACGCCGTTCGTAAACTGAGGATTGTTCCGCGCATTGCATTGTTGAGCTACTCCAACTTTGGTTCAGCAGGAGGAGCGGATGCGGAAAAGATGGCAAAGGCAGCAGTATTGCTGAAGGAAAGACACCCTGACTTGATTGTAGATGGTGAGATTCAGGCCAATTTTGCTTTGAATGATGAATTGCTTTCTGAATCCTTCCCCTTTTCGACCTTGCACAACAAGCGGGTCAACACCCTGATATTTCCAAATTTGTCTGCTGGAAATATTGCCTACAAGCTGTTGCAAGAAATGGCCGGGATTGAAGTCCAAGGCCCCGTACTTTTGGGCATGCGGAAATCGTTTCATGTTCTGCAAATGGGTTCTTCAGTTCGTGAAATTCACGATATGGTGCGCCTTGCCGTTGTTGATGCTCAAATTAAAAATCCAGCATGATTCACCATTTGAATGGGCGTCTGGTCGAAAAAACGCCAACGTATGCTGTCATTGAATGTGGCGGTGTAGGATATCAGGTTCACATTAGTTTAACCACGTTTGAGCGCATAGGGTCGAACGAAAACATCTTGTTGCACACGCACATGGTGGTTCGGGAAGATGCGCAACTTCTCTATGGATTTTCGCATCCAGAAGAGCGTGAATTGTTCTTATTGCTGATCGGAGTGAGCGGTGTAGGAGCCAATACAGCCCGGATGGTGCTGAGCGCAATGGATCCAGACACTGCGAGGCAATCGATTCAGATGGGAGATGTGGATGCCATGAAAAGTGTCAAAGGTATCGGAGCGAAAACAGCCCAACGAATCATCATTGATTTACAGGATAAAGTCGGTGCGGTATCTGCATCGGATGGGTCTCCAATGCCCTCGTCAAGGAAGGTTCACAATAATGTTCGGCAGGATGCGTTAATTGCGCTCACCACATTGGGCTTTGATCGGGCGCGATGTGATAAAGCAATGGACCAAATTATAGGGGACTCCACTGAGCCTATGGCTGTGGAGACCTTAATTAAACAAGCCTTGAAGCGGTTGTGATATGCGGAAGATGCGGACCATAAGAAGGGGATTGTTAGCGTGCACAATGGGGTGCGCTGCTCTTTTGATGAGCACTTCGCTCGCGTGGGGTCAAGGGAATGTATCAGGAGGAGACTCCATCGTGATTGACTTGCCTTTTCCGTTTGGTGGTGAGGATCCTTTCAACCCAACGGAGAGTCCTTCTGGGTTTGATTTTGCTTGGCCGAGCAATGTCCAGTATGAAATGGTGTACGATGAGGAAACGGGTCTGTATAGTATCCGGCAGCTGATTGGAGACACCTTGGAATTTCGACCGACGACCTTCCTGACGTTGGATGAATTTCTAGAATACGATATGGAGGGAAACCTCACAGAATATTGGACGGATCTGCAAGCAGAAGATGATGAGGCAGATCGCGCTTTTGCGCCGAAACTGACGATTGATAGTAAACTTTTTGAATCCATTTTTGGAAGTAATGAGATTGAAATAAAACCCCAAGGCTCAGCGGAATTGACTTTTGGCTTGAATAGATCGAGCACCGAAAATCCGAGAATTCCTGAAGGGCAGCGGAGCATCACCACCTTCGATTTCGACCAACGGATCCAATTGAATATTGGAGGAAAGATTGGAGATAAAATAGAACTGGGAACGAACTACAATACAGAGGCGCTGTTTGATTTCGAGAATCAAATGAACATTGGTTTTCAAGGGGATGAAGACGACATCCTCAAAAACTTTGAAGCGGGTCATATTTCCATGCCGTTGCCGGGGACTTTAATTACCGGGAGCCAGAGTTTGTTTGGTGTCAAACTAGAAACGCAATGGGGAAGGCTGTACAACACCACTGTTCTCTCCCAGCAAAAAGGGGAACGCAAGGAAATTGAAGTAGAGGGTGGAGCGCAAACACAGGAGTTTGATATCCGAGCAGATGATTACGAAGCCAATCGGCACTACTTCCTGTCTCAGTTTTTCTTGAATCAATACGACGAGGCCATGCGGAGCCTTCCGGTTCCAAATTCTGGAGTGAATATCACCCGGATAGAGGTATGGGTCGTCAATACACAGGCCAACACGCAGGATGTGCGGAATGTAATTGGATTCACAGATTTGGGCGAACACCCCAATTATGTCTCCTCCAACTTACCCGTGGCTGAACTGACGGACGATCCCGATCTTGTCATCACCGACAATTTGAACCCGAGCAATCAAAACAATGAGCTTTACGAGCTCATGGTGAGCAATCCGAATGTTCTGGGGTTTACAGGAGCGAATGCTGCGATTTCAGCGTTGAATGTTGGGATGACCCAAGGCGTGCATTACGAGCGCGTTGGGAATGCGCGAAAATTGGCTCCAACGGAATATTCTTTCAACTCGCGTTTGGGTTTCATTTCATTGCGTCAGGCCCTCAACAATGCTGAAGTTCTTGGGGTTTCGTATGAGTATACGTTAAACGGAGAGACGTATCAGGTAGGTACGTTGTCTCAAGATGGCTTTAGCGCTCCTGATGCCCTCATGCTGAAAATGCTGAAATCAAGCATCACCCAATTGCGTCTGAGCAACGGAGCTCCCGCCCCGCTTTGGAAGATCATGATGAAGAACGTTTACTCGATGCAAGCGTTCGGCCTAAGTCAGGAGAATTTTAGACTCAACATCTGGTACAACGACCCTGCTACCGGAGTTGACTTGAATTACATTCCAAGAAATCCGTTGGATGGGACCTTGCTTCTCCAGTTGTTGGGAATGGACCGATTGGATATCAACGGAATGAGCCAGCCTGATGGGGTATTTGATTTTGTGGACAACGCAGCGACTTCCGGAGGAACCATTCACAGTCAGAATGGCCGGATTTTCTTCCCTTCAGTGGAGCCGTTTGGCTCCAATTTGAAGAAGGAAATTGAAGCGCGTGTCGACGACCCAGATTTGGCGCAAAACCTGATTTCGACCATCGTATTTCAACCGCTGTATGATTCGACAAAAACAGCGGCGCAGCAAATCCCAGCGCTCAACCGATTCCGGATTAAAGGCGAATTTCAGAGTCAAACAAGCAGTGAAATTAGCTTGAACTCGATGAATGTTCCTGAAGGATCTGTTACGGTCACAGCAGGTGGTGTTCGTTTGATCGAGAACCAAGACTATACCGTTGATTACAACTTGGGAAGGGTTCGAATCATCAACGATGGACTCCTCGAGTCGGGACGAAACATCAAAGTTTCGTTGGAGAGTAACTCCCTCTTTAGCATACAGACGAAGACGATGATGGGAACGCGATTTGACTATGTCGCGAGCGACAAGTTCAACATCGGAGCGACGTTCTTGAATCTTCGGGAGCGGCCACTCACCCAAAAGGTGAACATCGGCAATGAGCCGGTCAATAACTCGATGGTGGGAGCGGATTTTGCTTGGCGAACAGAAAGTCAGCTGCTAACGGATATTATCGACAAGCTTCCCTTTTATGAGACATCGGCAAAGTCGAGCATTGACATCAGTGCAGAAGCTGCGTATATGATTCCTGGCCACAGTCGAGCCATAGGTTCTGATGGCAACGCTTACGTCGATGATTTTGAAGGTAGCCAATCTGCGATTGACATTCGCTCGGTGAATCGTTGGTTCCTCGCATCGACTCCAAAGCTTCAACCCACGCTTTTCCCCGAGGGAGACGTTGAGGATAGTTTGGTTTACAACTACAACCGTGCTGCACTCAGTTGGTATACCGTTGACCCTCAATTCTTCCGTGGATCGGGTCTTGAAGATGGTCAGGTAACCGCAGAGATTAAAAGCGATCACAGGACACGTGAGGTGTTGGAAGGAGAGGTGTTCCCAAATAGAGAACTGCCGACGGGAACGCCACCGAACATCCCCACATTGGACTTGACCTTTCGGCCTGAACAACGTGGACAGTACAATTATGATTTGCCCGATGGAGCGGGTGGAATCTCGGCCGGTTTGACTCCAGAGGGAAGCCTAGCGGATCCTGCGTCGAGATGGGGTGGCATTCAACGTGCACTGACAACAACGGACTTCGAAGCCGCCAACATTGAATACCTCCAGTTCTGGTTGATGGATCCATTCAACGAGGATTCTGAAAACCTCACGGGTGGCGAGTTGTATTTCAATTTAGGCAACGTGTCTGAGGACGTGCTGAATGACAGCCAACTCGGATATGAGAATGGTTTGCCATCTGCAAACAATCCGGATTTACCCACGTTAGATGGCGTGTGGGGTACCTACCCAGATCCAGCTACGTTCAATGTGGTCAATGCCTTCGATAATACCTCAGGTGATTATCTTCTTCAAGACGTTGGTTTGGATGGATTGCCGGATAGTGAGGAACAGAGTTTTTTCGGTGAATGGTTGAATGAGGTATCGAGTTGGTTGAATCCGGATGCGTACCAAACGTATTTAGCGGACCCTTCAGCAGACAACTTTCGCTATTTCCGGACACCTCAAGCACAATCGGCAGACGAGACCATTCTGGAACGGTATGCTCGATTCAATGGATACGAAGGCAACAGCAACACGGACTCTCCGAATGGCTACCCTGTGACCTCGACGACCATTCCGAATACGGAGGACATCAACCAGGACATTACGCTGTCAACGATTGAAAGCTATTTCCAGTACCGTGTGTCCATGCGGCCTCAAGATTTGGGCGAAGTGAATATTGGGAACAATTACATCACGGACACCTTTGAAGAGGTCAAAGAGACTGCGGATGGACGCGAGCGAACAATTCGTTGGTACCAATTCAAAATTCCTGTGAGGGAATTTGAGTCGCGTGTAGGAGGCATCACAGATTTCCGATCCATTCGGTTTATTCGGATGTTCATGAAAGGGTGGTCCGAGCCCGTAACCCTCCGGTTTGCTCGATTGGAGCTTATTCGGGGAGAGTGGCGTCGGTACCTCAATACGTTGGCGGGTCCGCAGGAAGTGGAGCCAGACGATCCCTCTTCGACGTCATTCAACATCAGCGCGGTCAACATCGAAGAAAATGGCAACCGGGAGCCGGTGCCTTACGTGACCCCACCGGGGATCATCCGAGAAATTGACGTGGGTACGGCAAACCAGCGACGACTCAATGAGCAGTCGCTCGAATTGGCAATCTGTGGGTTGAAAGATGGGGACGCGCGCGGCGCATACCGGAACATCAACTACGACATGCGGATGTACAAGCGACTGCGGATGTACGTGCACGCCGAAGCGGGTCCAGACGGTACCTCTTTGGAAGACAACGAAATGACGTGTTTTGTGCGCTTAGGAAATGACTTCGAGTCAAATTACTACGAGTACGAAATCCCCATGACGGTGACGCCTTGGAATACAGGTGACGAGGATTTGATTTGGCCTCTGGAGAACAACATTGACATCGAATTCCGAAAGTTGCAGAACCTCAAGGTGGAGCGACCCGCTGGATATCCGCTTTTCGAAGAGTTTGAGACGATTGATCCCGATTTCAATGCGCGGATCGCAGTCAAAGGCAATCCCAATTTGGCCAATGTGGTGATGGTGATGGTAGGTGTTCGAAATCCTGACAAGGATGACAATGTCTTCGATCCAGAAGATGACGGGTTGGACAAATGTGGCGTGGTGTGGGTGAATGAAATGCGTTTAGCGGATTTCAATGAGCAAGGTGGATGGGCCGCTATTGCTCAGATGAACGCTAAGCTGGCAGACTTGGGGAACATTTCCGTAGCCGCGAACATGTCTGTTCCTGGTTTTGGAGGATTGGAGCAGCGACTTCAAGACCGCCAGCGTGAGACGATTCAAGGCATCGATGCCTCGGGAACAATTCAACTCGGGAAACTGATGCCGAAGGCGTTGGGAATCACACTGCCGATGTATTTGGGTTGGAGTGAGCAGGTGAGTACTCCGCAATTCGACCCGCTTTCGCCTGATATTGAAATGGCGTCGCAAGAAGGCTTGTCAACGGAAAGACAAAACAACGCAAAGAGCATTAGTCGATTGCGTTCCATTAATTTCTCCAACATCAAGATTGATCCGAAATTTGGAGAAGGGACGAGTCGTGATCGCAATCGCGGAGGAGGGGATGCAGCAGCAGGCGGTATTGGAAAACCAGGAGATGACGCGAAGGGAGGCAAGTCAGGAGGAAAAACTGGTCCCGGCGCAGGAGGGGGCTCTGCTCGAGGAGGGGGCTCAGCGAAAAGTGGGGGTGGTTCTAATCTCGGACTGTTCAAGATGCTCCGGCCTGGAAATTTCACAGGAAACTTCAGCTACAATGAAGCGTTTGAGCGAGACATTAACACGGAGTTCCAACTCAATAGAGAGTATCGAGGGGGGCTGACTTATAATTTCTCGCATGCTCCAAAGCAGTTCAAGCCGTTTAGTAAGGTTGGGTTTTTGAGGAAGCACGATTTTATGAAATGGTTGACCGATTTCAATTTTTATTTAGGGATCAAGCAGCTCACGGTGGGCTCACAAATGAACCGGATCTACGAAACAAGTCGTGTGCGAAACAATACCGCAGCACTTCTTGGAGTCGAAACGAACTTGCTGATCAATACGCAAGTGATGAAAACGTGGCAGTGGAACCGGAACTATGCACTGAAATATGACTTGACGAAGGCGCTGAAGTTTGACTACAATGGAACCGCTCAAGCGCTTGTTGGTGAGCCGGCTGGTGTCATCGATCGCAGCGAAGCGGATCAGTACCAGGTCTATCGTGACTCGGTCATTTCCAACCTGCTCAATGCGGGTGAGATCACCAATTACAATCACAACATTACTGGGACGTACAAGTTGCCATTTGACAAGTTGCCGTTGGTTAATTTCATTACGAGTGATGTCCGGTACCAAGGGACATTCCGCTGGGACCGCGCACCTTTCTCACAAGATTCTATTGGCAATACCATTCAGAATTCGAGAAACCTCAGTTTGAATGCACAGGCCAACTTCACAACGCTTTACAACAAAATACCGGGTGTAAAGGACCTGTTGAGTCCGCCTCGGAAGGCACCCCGTCGTCAGACGAACAATGAAAACCGCGATGGTTTTGGAAATGCCGAAGAGGAGGAAAAGAAAAAGTTGGAGCTGAATCCATTGGCGACCATTGTCCGGCTTATGGCGAGTATCCAAAATGTATCAGGAACCTTCTCACGTAACGAAGGGATGTTGCTACCGGGGTATGCAAAAAAGGCACGGTATGCCGGTTTTGAAGATGAATTCTCTACAGATTTGGGCTTGTTCCTTTTGGGGCATCAAAACACCAACCTCTTGGGGGACCAAGTTCCTGGTGTGGACTTTGCTGAAACTGCGGCGTCAAATGGATGGTTAGTACAACAGCCGTATCAGAACCAGCAGTACACAGAAACATTCCAAGAAACGTTCAATGTGCGGGCCAACTTGGAACCGATTAAGTACTTTAAAATAGAATTGACAGCCAACCGAAGCGAGACGAGAAATCACACCAGTTTCTTCCGATTTGATGAAGACATCAATGAGTTTGTCTACGAATCGCCCAATGAGACGGGTCAGTTCTCAGCAACGGTATTGAGTTGGAGAACAGCATTTGTAGAAGATGATCTTGAAAATCAATTCAATTCTGATCTTTGGGATAATTTCCTTTTGGGACGATTGGAGATTTCGCAACGACTCAATGCGGAAAGTCACAATGACGAGACGCCAGCGGAGACGGGGTACTATAATGGTTGGGGTGCAACGAGTCAGGATGTGACCATACCGGCATTCATCGCGGCTTATTTGGGGGTTGATACCAAAGACGTTCCATTGGATGTGTTTGACACGCCGGTAGCTCCCAATTGGCGTGTGACCTACGACGGGTTGACGAAGTCCGATTTCTTCAAACAGTATTTCAAGCGATTCAGTTTGAGTCACAGTTACCGCTCCACATTGACGACCAATTACGTGTCGAATTTGAACTACGAAGAAAATGGTTTAGGAAACCCAACGGCCATTGACCAGAGTGAATTTGGGAATTATGTGTCCGGTCGACAATTTAACGTAGTGAGCATGAGCGAGCAGCTTTCTCCACTTCTTGGCGTGGACATGACGTTCAATACGGCTTCTGAAAATGAGCCTCAGTTGAAAGTCGAAATGAAACGGGATCGCAACATCGCTTTCGGCTTGACCAACTATCAAATCACAGAAACGAAGAGCAATGCGCTAGTCGTTGGAGTTGGTTATAAATTCAAGGATATTCCCAACCCGTTTATGAAGACCTATGGGAAGCTCCCTGTGAAAATGTTGAAAGAGACTGATTTGGTTTTACGTGCCGATTTGAACATTCGGGACAATCGAACGATTATCCGTAAAATGGAAGAGCGCCAAAACCAGGTAACGGCAGGACAGAACTTGATTTCAATTAAAGTATCAGCAGATTTGGAAGTGTCGGATAAGATCACAATGCGTGCATTTTATGATCACCAGATTACAGATCCATATATATCGACCTCGTTTGCCACATCGAACATCCGTTCAGGTGTAGCTTTGCGTTTCAATTTGAATCAATAATTCGCCATTTTGATATGAATATTCC
>CAWVYB010000016.1:0-22178 GCA_963934215.1 uncultured Flavobacteriales bacterium
TACGAACTAGCCCTCTGGAAACAGGGGGCTTTTTTTGTTTCAAAAAATCGAATGAGGGGGCATGGAAGGAGAGGTTCGCCCGAGAGAACGTTTGTTGATGGATGGCCCACAAGCATTATCCAATGCGGAGTTGTTGGCGCTTATCATCGGTTCTGGTCCCCGCGGCAGCACCGCTATAGAAGTCGGGGGAAGGCTGTTGGATTTGGTTTCGAGCAATTTGGATTCTTTGGGGCGAATACCAACAGAAGCGTACATGGAAATTGCGGGAGTTGGAACGGCCAAAGCGGTGCAATTATCGGCTGCGCTCGAATTGGGCCGAAGAAGACACCGTTCCCTAGAACGAACGGAATCCTCATCCTTTATTCGTGCTTCGTCAGATGTTCACCGGCGATTTGTTCTCCGATTAACGGATTTACAGCATGAGGAGTTTTGGATTATTTTGCTGCGTCGATCCAATGAAATTATTGCTGAACTCATGATCAGCCGAGGGGGTCTGACGGGTACAGTGGCCGACCCAAAGATTATTTTTGGCAAGGCGCTTGCGTTTCGAGCTGCGGCAATAGTTGCTGTGCACAATCATCCTTCGGGCAATATCCAACCCAGTCAATCGGATAGAACGCTCACCAAAAACTTACGAGAAGCGGGAGTTATTTTGGATTGTCCGTTGCTTGACCACATTATTGTTTCGCGTGAGCGCTACTTTAGCTTTGCCGATCAAGGTGAACTTTAAAACAACACTTTAGCGCATCAAGCGTTTCCTACTGAGATGAAGACACTGCTGACCGTTATTGGGGCTCGACCACAATGGATCAAAGCGTCGGCTATGAGCCGGGTTTTAAATACGAATGCCCACGGTTTAGGTGAACATGTGGTGCATACAGGCCAGCATGTGTCGGCTGATATGTCGGAAGTGTTTTTTCAAGAGCTGGGAATGAACGAGCCCGGAACAAGACTCCACGTTGATTCGGATGTTTCGCTTCGCATGGGACAAATGATGCACGGCATTTCGGAATCAATCGGTCGTGTGAAACCGGACGCAGTGCTGGTATATGGAGACACTGATTCAACTTTGGCGGGTGCTTGGGCTGCGTCTCGATCGGGAGTTCCTTTGATTCATATGGAGGCGGGATTGCGGTCTTTTGATCGGGCAATGCCTGAAGAGGTTAACCGAATCTTGACGGACCAGTTGAGTGACGTATTGCTCTGCCCTTCGCATGCTGCAGTGCAGCAATTGCATTCAGAAGGCATCTATACTGATTGCCGTCCAGGGGTTCTCGTACAAGCGAGTGGGGACCTGATGTTGGATACGGCCCGTTGGATCGGAGGGGCTCCTACTCCAGTCATTCCCACTAGTAAAAAGGTATTGTTGACCCTGCATCGTCCATCAAATGTGGATGACCCTGACCAACTCCATCGATGGATGGATGCCATCAGGTCTTCCATAAAACAGCATGGATTTCACGTGATTTTCCCGGTACATCCTCGCACCGCACATGCGCTGAAAAAAGTGTTTGGATCGGAATGGAGCTCGCAAATGAGAACGTGGGGAATCGATGTGCAACCTCCGGCCGGTTATGTCCAGATGACGGATTGGTTAAAGGAGGTGGTCGCGGTTTGGACTGATTCTGGTGGATTGCAGAAGGAGGCGTTTTTCTTTCACCGTCCAGCCTTGGTGTTACGCACGACTACGGAATGGACTGAATTGTTGGACGTCGGAGCCACAGAGCTTTGCAAGGACCCTTCTGAATTGGTAGAGCGGTCTTCAGGGATGCTTCATCGGAAATACAAGGGAGTTTTTGAAACGGACTTGTTTGGAGATGGACGTGCAGCGGAACACATCGCAGAGGCATTGCAGGCATGGTTCCAAAAGTAAAACTATGGTCTAGGCAGTTGGACGCTGCCATCACTGAACGGCATCGGTATGCGGCGTATGTTGCATTTCAGGCTGTTCTTGGATGGGAGTTTGAGTGGTGTACCCAGGAAGAGTTGAAGGCAAATGAAAACACCGTGTGCATTCAATACGGCGGTCTGCAATCCGAGGCCCCCAAAGGGGTTGATTGGATTCCAGATTCGGGTTTACTGAATGCGAAGGGGGTGCAGGACATCGCATTGGATTGGTCGGATGCGTCTCTGACACCCGGGGCTATCCGATTGCCATTCGGAGTGAAAGATGAGGAGACGGGCGGGGTACATTCTGATTGGCTGAGCTGGGTATTTTGGATGGCAAGCCGCATGGAAGAGCAGGTGCAGCATCACGAAGGTTTTCGCGACGACTTGGGACGCTTCAAGGGAAGTCAATCACTGGCCCATAAGGAGGGGTGGCTGCCTTATCCGATTGTAGAGAAATGCATTCGGATTTGGGTCAAAAACAGTACGGTATCCATACCGTTGCAGCAGAAATACAGTGTTGAGCCAACCATTGATGTGGATAGCGCCTATGCCTACCGTCACAAAGGCTGGAAGTTGACGCTTGCGGCGTCGGCCAACGATTTGATTAGAGGGAGGTGGTCACGCTTGGTCGAACGCCCTTTGGTGCTCTTGGGTTGGAGATCCGATCCTTACGATATGTATGCCTGGCTAGAAAAAGCACATGAAAACGTGGCATTGAGGGCACGGTATTTTTTCCTGCTTTCCAATCGAGGAAGGTATGATCGGGGTGTGCCTTGGTACTCAAGTCAGCTCCGAACTTGCATCCAATCACTCCGGCAGTCTGCAGCCATCGGCATCCATCCTGGATTCGCATCTCATGACGCAGCAGACGACGCTTCTATGCACCATGAAATTGAGCGATTAGCAGGCGTATTGAATGAACGGGTTATCGACAGCCGACAGCACTATTTACTCCAACGCTTTCCTGAATCTTGGAAACGCTTGGAGCGTCTAGGAATCACGTCGGATCATTCTTTGGGCTACGCAGATGTTGTCGGGTTTCGTGCTGGGATGTCGCGTCCGTTTCGAGCGTATGATATAACAGAGGAACGCATCATGGACATCGTCTTGCATCCGATTGCTGTGATGGACGCCACCCTCATGCGGCATTTGAAGCTCAGCCCCCAAGAAGCCCTGGAGCGCGTAAGGCAGCTCTCCTCCCATGTCAAAGAGGTGGAAGGTGTCATGGTCTTGCTTTGGCACAATGAGTCGGTGAGTGATCGGTGGGAGTGGCAAGGTTGGATGGGATTTTACCAAGAAGTGTTAGAGGCTGTTGTTCTGGATAAGAATGGAATTACCTTGGATTCATGATCCACGAGTTGATTCAAACACCGAGCATTGCGTGCACCTTTCTGGCCGAATTGAGGGATGAAATCGTTCAAAAAGATCGAATGCGCTTCCGAATGAATTTGGAACGGTTGGGTGAATGCATGGCATGGGAAGTGTCCAAACACCTTGACTATGTTAAGAAGACGGTCACAACCCCTTTAGGCAAGGCAGAGGTGAATCACATGGAGAGACAACCCGTGCTAGCGACCATAATGCGAGCAGGTCTTCCGATGCATCAGGGCATGATGCGGTTCTTTGACCGTGCAGACCTTGCCTTTGCAGCGGCCTACCGTCAGACACAACCCGATGGGGAATTCACCATTGAAATTGATTACATCAGCACAGGGTCCATTGAAGGACGTACTTTGATTTTGGTCGATCCCATGCTGGCAACAGGAGCTTCGATGGTTGGCGTGTTCACTCGGCTTTGTGCCTTTGGAACGCCCGCTTCCGTGCATATCGTCGCAGCGATCTCAAGCAGCAAAGGAATCGCAGATGTTCAGCAAGCGATGCCACCTGGAACCCACATCTGGACCGGTGCCATTGACGAAGAACTGACGTCAAAGGGATACATCGTGCCGGGTCTGGGCGATGCCGGTGATTTAGCGTTTGGAAGTAAAATCTCATGATTGGCCCAATCGAAACGTTGTTGTGGATGTTGGCAGCGGTGGTCAAGTTTGTCTTGACTCCGTCGCTAATGATTGGTTGGGGTGTGAATTGGGGAATGACGGTTGCCACGTGTTCCGTGGGTGCCGCTTTTGGTGTCTACGTATTTTTCTATTTCGGTAAATGGATTTTCAGGCAGTGGAGTCGCTACAAGAAAAAGAGTCAAAAGAAACGCACGATATTCACTCCCGGTAGACGGCGATGGGTGCGGTTTCAAAGACGATTTGGACTGTGGGGTTTGCTTGCGATATCCGGGTTGATTTCCGTTCCGATTTCAGCGGTCTTGGCTGCGAAATATCATGCGAAGGATGAGCGGATGCCCTGGTTGTTGATGCTTGCTTTTGTCATTTGGGCATTGATATTAGCCAGTCTTAGTGTCGCAGTAGATTACAATTGGGTTGAATAAGAGACGTATGAAAGGACAACAGAAACCGTCAGATTTGTTTTTCGATTTGGATCGGACGCTTTGGGATTTTGATCTCAATTCGCGGGAAGCTTTGCATGCCATCTTTGAGGAGTTGGCGGCACCCATTTTGCCTGCTTCTCTTACTGTGGCTCATTTTATTGATGTCTATGAAGTTGAAAATGAAAAGTGCTGGCGCGCTTATCGTGCTGGGGAATTGACTCAATCAGAGCTGCGACCACTCAGGTTTCAGCGCACCATGGAAGGGCTAGGAATCCCTGCTTTTAAGGAGATGGAGGCTTTGGCGGATTCCATGGGAGAGGCCTACGTCAAACGAGCGCCATACTGCACGCGTTTGATTCCTGATGCCATTGAGGTGGTCCGGACATTGAAAGAGCGAGGCCACCGGATGTTTATTTTGACCAATGGGTTTGACGAAGTGCAGCATATTAAGATGAAAAATTCGGGACTCGATCCTTTTTTTGAAATCGTTTTCACGAGTGATGCCATCGGGCATAAAAAACCTCATCCAGAGGCCTTTAGCCATTGTTTGAACCAAACGGGTAGTATCCCGAGTCATGCTGTAATGATCGGCGATGACCTGGAATGTGATGTAATCGGTGCGTTGAAGAGTGGCTGGAGGCAGGTTCATTTCAATCCGCGAGGAGAACAACACAGAGAACAAATTTGGCGGACCGTAAAGCATCTAAAGGATATATTGGATTTGCCTCTTTACAATCCAAGCTGAAAATCCAGCCAATCGCAGCGACTATTTAACACGTACCTTCGAAGTTCAAGACAAGCATTATGGCCCAGGAAGATCCTACACAAAAGAAAAAGCTCAACATTGATCTGCCTGAAGATCAAGCGCAAGGCACGTATTCAAACTTGGCGGTGATTACCCACAGTCCGGTGGAATTTGTTCTCGATTTTGCCCAGGTGATGCCGGGTATGCCGAAGGCACAAGTTCGCAGCCGCATTATTCTGGCTCCGCACCATGCGAAGCGATTGTTGCAAGCGCTCAATGAAAATGTTCAGCGGTTTGAGAGCCAGCACGGCACCATACAGCCACTGAAGGGAAGTTCAGACGCCTCTTTGCCTCTGACATTCAGTGGTCCTCAAGGCGAGGCTTAAATCCAACCGTTACTCCGGTTGACGGAAAGCACCGTGTGGTGTGATTACGCCCAACGGTTGCCCCTTTAGCGCGGCATCGTCGTTGAGTTTTCCAATCAATTGATCCGCTTCAATGGTGTTCGTGCCCTTGGACACATGAGCTGATTTCCATGTCAGATCTTCATGAAACCACGTGATATCAGCCGGCTGTCCTACGGCAATTGCTGCTGCGTCCCATCCGAATACCGTGCGCGGACCAACAGTCAAGCTGCGAATGATTGCCGCAAGTGCCTCTCCAGTCGTGAATTGCATACTCAATGCAGAAAAACCGGTAGCGAAGAGCGATTCAATGCCGGCGATTCCGGGCTGGGAAAGCGCAAACTCCACGTCAGAGCATTCCAAATCTTGAGGGCGATGATCAGATACGAGCGCGTCGATGGTGCCATCTACGATTCCTTGACAAAGAGCCATTCGATCAGCGTCTGAGCGGAAGGGTGGAGAGACTCTCAGTGTTCCATCGAATGTCATCAAATCATCGTCGACAAAAAGCAAATGATGCGCTGTCGTTCCGCAAGTGACTTGCAGTCCTTCTTTTTTAGCCGCGCGAATGAGGTCAACACTTTGGGCCGAGCTGATGACAGAAAAATGAAGGCGTCCCCCTGCGTATCGAAGGATTTCAAGATCCCGTTGCACCCGCATCACTTCAGCGCTGCTCGGGTTTCCTGCAACCCCCATCGCGGTACTTGCAGGACCTTCATGCATCATGGTGTCAGAATTCAATCCCTCGTCCAAAGGGCATGTGATCACCGGCAAATCGATGGACTCACTATACTCCAGAGCTCTTCGAAGCATTTCGGTTCGATCGATGGGTTTGTCATCTGAGAAACCGACTGCACCGCTTTCACTTAAATCATGCAATTCAGCCAAACGGTCTCCTGTTCTTCCTTGAGAAATACAGCCGAGCGGATGAGCAAGGCAAGTCGACGCTGCGCTGCGCTCCACGAAATAACGAATGGCTGATTTGTGGTCCGGTGCCGGGGTTGTTCCCGTATTGAGAATAACATGGCCCAACCCGCCATGCAAAGCTGCTTTTAGGCCGTTTTCAAGACCTTCATTGGTTTCAGTTCCAGGATCACAGAAATCGGCTTGGCCGTCGATCCAGCTTGTGGAAATGGCGCTGCCTTCTTGTTCCCAAATGTGAGCTTCTTTCGGCGGCTTGATATGCTCTGAAACTTCAGTGATTTTACCCGATTGGATCAGAACGTCAAACACGGAATTGTGGTGCGGTCCATTGGTGTCAATAATCCGAACGGATTTCAGGAGGATCGTTTCCATGAGCGTAATAAAAATGATTCTACAAATAAGGCGAAGAGTGCGATGTACATAAAGAGGAACCACACGGGGTTTCCTTTTTCCAATCGATCAATGGCTTCAGCTAATGCGGCAGCAGATGCCTGTGCCACATCCACATGTGACCAATTCCAATCTGCCCACTGGTCTTGGAATTCAGCCACTGTGAAAGCTCTATTGTCCGACTCTTTTCGGTTTTGATTCATTCCGAAAAGGGCGATGTCTTTCAATCCAAAACGGACTCGATAATGTCCAGGATCGAGGTTGAGGTTGCCAATTTCGATGGATGTCCTCCCTCGTATGACACGTGCTTCAGGAAGCCAATTGGGTTCATTTGATGTGGACTGGTCAACCGGAGGTCTAGGCGCGATTGGCCCGCTCAAGGATACAGACTCGATCGCGTCAGGTTCAGCTGCGACCGTGATAGGCGCTTTTTGTCCAATGACCCCCCACATAACGGGAGATGCTTTAGATTTCTCCGCCATCCGAAGCAATAGAGGCACCCACAAAGCATGTCGAGTCACGTTAGTGCATGAAGGGTCTGGACTCGTTCCCAAGAAGTATACCGTGCCTTTACCATAGGTCAACCGTGAGAAAAAGGCATGGCCGAGAAGCGTCGCGGCCAAAACTTCTTCACGAGCAGATGTCTCACGTTGCCACAATGCACTCATTGTCGGCAGGTTAAGCCGTTCTGGCTGTGCGTCAAAAACACCGGTGAAAAAGGGGTGACTCGTTTCGAGGGTTGAAACACGGTCCGTAACTGAAATCCAAGACCCTTTACTTTGGCCATCGAAAGCCTCGAAGAATGAAGCGTCTGATGATGTCCGCGTAGGCATATAGCATACAGATCCGCCCTGGTCTACAAAGGTGGCGAGAGTCTGGATTAACCCAGATGAAGGAGACGATACACCAGAGACCAAAACCAACTGTTCATCTTCAAGTTCACGCGGTGACCAGGTGGTGATTGTATTGAGTCGGTAAAGGTTATCTGCCGATTGGTAAACTCGCTGAATGGACAGTGAAGCTTCGCTGTTCGCGTTATCGGTGATGTGTAGAATGCGAATTTCATCGCTTACATCGTACCCGAAGTACAAGTCGTCATCGAATTGAATAGGTGCATCTTCAATGGTGATCCGGCCGCGATGCAATCCAGCCAATCCATGCGTAAAGCGCAATGCCGTATCGGTAGGAAGACCGGGCAGGAGATTGAAGGTTCCGGCTGCCACGCGTTCTCCTTGAATATTCAAGTGCATGGGGATGCCTTCCACCGGTTGCTTGGCATTGTGACGCAATTGGATGCGCAACGAAGCCGGGCGGCCTGCGATTTGCAGCGGTTCTTCAAACCAGATGGAGTCGATCCAAATGTTGGGGGATGTGCTTGCAAATTCTGGGATGAAGTGCCATTGGGCATTCGTGTCTGCAGCCGCTGACTCTGGGGAAAAGCGGTGAGTCGTCTCCTGCAGGTCTGAAAACAAGTACCCTACGCGCTTGCGCATCGATTCTTTTTCAAGTTGAGCTCCCATCCGCTTCATGATGGCTTCGACGGGGCGAACTACGGGGCTTGTTTTGATTTCTGCTAAGCGTTCCATCGCTTGCTCCTGCGTCAAGAAAATCTGATCGCGGCCAGAAAATTCGTTGGTTACAATTTGAAACCGATCGGTGGCTTCGAATTGCTCCACAACCACTGCGGCCTTGTTTTTTGCGGATTGCAACAATTGACCGTCTTCTCCAATGGCTTGCATCGAAAAGCTATTGTCAACGTAGATGGAAATCGCGTGCCCTGCGATGGTGTCATTCTCATCAGCTGTTGCTCCTTCTGGAGGGAAGAATGGCTGAGCGAAAGCGAGGATAATCGCCGATAAAGCGATGAGACGGAGCAATAAAATGATCCAATGTCGGATCTGCTGCATCGCCTTGGTTTCTCTCTTGACCTCATTCAAAAATGCCACCTGGGAAAAGGCGACTTTCCGAAATCGACGAAAATGAAGGAGGTGAACTGCTATTGGAATAGCGAGTGCACTAAGAGCCCAAAGTATTTCTGGATGCACAAATTCCATTCTGTGCAAATTTAGGTCCAATTTTGCCGCCCATGGCAGCTACATTTCAGGAGAATCAAAACAATCCACCCAAAGCGATGCAATTGATGCAAGATCTTCCAGAATCCATGAGGTCATTTTTGCTTGAAAAGGCTGCACAGTATGAGAGTATGAGCTTTATTGCAGATGATCCGATTGCCATTCCACATCGGTATTCCAATCCTGAAGACATTGAAGTGGCGGGTTTTTTGACGGCATCTTTGGCTTGGGGAAACCGCAAGTCCATCCTCAAGAGTGCAAATGCATTGATGGGTAGAATGGATCACCAGCCCGCTGAGTTTTTGCGAGAAGCTTCTCCAAATGAGTTGCGGGATGCGACAACGGGCTTTGTCCACAGGACGTTCCAAGATCGAGATGCCGCGTTGTTTTTTATTGCGCTTCGAGGTATTTTGAAGCGTTATGGACGATTGGAAAATGTCTTTTTAGAAGGGTACGGTTTGTCAAAGGGCACTTCGGTCAGTCCAATGGCTGCTGCCATAGGGCATTTTCATCAGGTGTTTTTCAACATAGCGGCAGAGGCAGGATGGCCTGCAGACCGCACCCGAAAACATGTCGCTCAGCCTCAAAAAGGCTCAGCGGCGAAACGAATCAATATGTATACGCGCTGGATGGTTCGTCCGGCAACGCGCGGTGTCGATTTCGGTATTTGGAAGGGGGTGTCTCCAGCAGATCTTATGATTCCTTTGGATGTTCACACCGGCAATGTCGCAAGAAAGTTGGGGTTGATTGATCGCAAGGCCAATGATTGGCAGACGGTGGAATTGATGATGCATGCCCTGAGACAGGTGGATCCAGAAGATCCTGTACGAATGGATTTTGCTCTTTTCGGTCTTGGAGCCATCGAGGGGTTTTGATGGAATGCATGGAATCGTAAAATAGCCTGCTCATGCCGCACTCCACACTTCCAAGCATTCGACTGACCGGTGATGGAACACCTACATTGCAATTACCCGATTGTGAAGTGACGTATCACAGCCTCCATGGGGCGTTGACTGAAGCGCAGCACGTTTTCATTGAACACGGAATTGGATCACTTGATTTGCCGCTGGACGCATCCATTCAGGTACTCGAAGTGGGCTTTGGTACTGGGCTCAATGCAGCGCTGACTCTGGTGTGGGCAAGAGATCATAAACGCACGGTGCATTACCGCGGATTGGAACCGCATCCGTTGCCCTCTTCTTTGTGGGATGATTTCCCCTGGGAAAAATGGCCGTCAGAAGTGTCTGCTTGCATGAATCGATTGCACGGTATCGCCGTGAATACAACCGCATCAATTTTCGGTGAAAACACGTTCCGATGGGATCAAATAAGTATCGAAGAAGACTTGAAAACGGAGGGGATGTACGACGTGGTTTTTTATGATGCGTTTGCACCATCTCACCAGCCTGAACTTTGGAATCATGACCTTTTTCGGTCGTTGAGGGAGTCTGTGCGTCCGGGCGGTATCCTTGTGACGTACTGTGCGAAAGGGGTTGTCCGTCGAAATTTAATGGCCGCGGGATGGGACGTCTCCTCATTGCCCGGTCCTCCCGGTAAAAAGAAGATGTTGCGCGCAGTCAATCAGCCGGTGGATAGATTCAATGTTCGCGTCTATGGGCTGATTCTGGATGAAACAGGGGACCGTGTTTTGGTGTGCAATGAGCGCCTTAAGGACGGAAGCTATGCTCAGAAATTCCCGGGAGGAGGTGTGGAGTTTGGCGAGGGAGTTTTGGACGCTTGGTTGCGAGAGTCTCAAGAAGAATTGGGATGCCAGCCGGCCATGAAGAGTGCGCAGCTTTTTCATACTGCTGATCCATTTGTCAGGAGCGCTTTTCGCAAGGAAGAGCAAGTCATCGCGCTGTATTACTTGTTTCAGATGCAATCAAATCAAGACACGAATTGGACTGAGGAACCAGCCTCGAGCCCTGGCGGAGAACCTGAGGTTAAAGTGAGTTGGAAATGCTGGAGAACGTTGGATTACCGAACGTTTCGATTTCTAACCGATCAAACAGCGGTTCAGAAATTACAGATGCGTAGCGGTGAGCTCAGCCTATGAAGCCAAGCCGTTGGCTCACGCAATCGTCGATGCGTTCGTAGAGGTGGGCTGGAGAAAGGGTGCGCCAACTCAACTCATTGAGTTCGCCTCCAAGAACGAAATAACTATCAAGATCAATGGTCTGCATATCGGCAATCACATGTTCTCTGAAATTCAATAAAGCAATCCATCCGTCGTCATCGGTAATTTCATCAAACCACTCATCGTAGTAACAGTCATCTCCAAAATGAAAATTCAAGACGTTTTCTCCGATCAGGATAAACCGGTGGATCCCTTCTGCTTGCAATACATCAATGACTTCCCGCTTTAGCTGCATGATGTCGTTGTACAGACAGTCATTCCATTCACCAATAAATTCAAGAATTGCAAAGCGCTCTTCGTAATCAACGAACAAGATTTTGCAGAAGAGCGTTGGAGATTGAATGGTGTCCCACTGCGGGTGGATGAAGTAATTGTAAACCTTGGTAGAGTATTCAAACTCACTGTATTCACGATCAAAAAATGGACTTTTCGGATCTTCGCTAGCGATGTAGTGATTGCGCCAGGCGTAGTAGGGCTCAAGCGTGTGCATCGTCTTGAATTTGTTGGATGGCATCGCGCACATTGCCTGCACGCTCTAATGCTTTTCGAGCCGATTCATTGGAGACTCCTGTGGCATCCACAATCATGCGTTGCCCTCGCTCCATCAATTTAACATTGGTGGGTTGCATGTCTACCATCCGTGAGCCTTGGACATGACCCAATTGGATCATGACCACTGTCGTGATCATGTTGAGAAGCAGTTTGGTCGCTGTGCCTGCATTGAGGCGGGTGCTGCCGGTTACAAATTCACCTCCCGTAACGGCTACTAAGGCATGTTCGGCTTCTCGTTCGACTGCGCTGCTTGGATTGCAAGTGATGCACGCTGTGAGCAGACCAGCCGCTCGTGCTTCGTGCAATCCGCCAATGACATAGGGCGTTCGCCCAGATGCCGCAATTCCGATGAGAGTGTCGTGTGGATTGGGCTGGTACGGAGTCAGATCTTGCCAAGCAGCAGCGATGTCATCTTCAGCTCCTTCTACAGCGAGGCGCAAAGCACCGTCACCTCCAGCGATGAGCCCAATGACCCGATCGGTTGACACACCAAATGTCGGTGGGCATTCACTGGCATCCATAACGCCCAACCTTCCGCTCGTTCCGGCACCGATGTAAAAAAGGCGCCCTCCTTGTTTCATGCGGGGAACCAAGGATTCCATGAATTGATTCAATGCAGGGATGGCCGCTTCAACGCCACGTTGAACAGCGCCGTTGTGCGTGTGCATCGAAGCGGTCAAATCAGCGATACTGCGCTGCTCTAAATCGGCCAATGGCCCAAGTTGTTCAGTAGGAGGAAGGTTAGAATTCACAAGGTTCAAGTTAAGAAAACAACGTCAATCATTTCGATTGGTTCCACCATTCCCATGCAGCTTGAGCCTGGTTGAATAGCATGTCTTTTCCATTGAGCACTGTTGCTCCTTGGGACTTCGCACGGTGCAGAAAAAGTGTTTCGGTGGGATTGTAAATGAGATCAATCACGAGATGTTCATCGTTCAATCCACTCCATGGAAAAGGCAGGGCATTCGATACGTTGGGGACCGTCCCCACCGGAGTTGCTTGTACGATCAAGCCAAAAAACCGCACAGCTTCCGAGGTCAATTCATCGAAGCGAATGGTACGCACGGTATCGTCTGGTTTTCGTGTGACATGTACGACTTCAATGCCGAGGGATTCGAGCACAAAACGCACAGCAGCAGCAGCCCCGCCATTGCCTAATATCAAGGCACGATCGTGTTTTGAGGTGAGGAATGGACGAATGCTTTTTGCAAACCCTATACCGTCAGTGTTGTGCCCCATCCATTTCCCATCTCCCATAGGACGCAGCGCATTGACTGCCCCAATAGCCTGGGCTTCAGCAGTCAAAAGATCTAAATGGGCTAGGATCGCTTGCTTATAGGGGACTGTGACATTCAGTCCCAAGAGTGCTCCCTCCGGATGTCCAATTTGTGCTTGAGACCAAGCGCTCCAATTGGCTAAATCAGACAATTCAAACAAAGAATAGGACGCATCTAGGATCTGTTCCTGTGCAAACTTTTGCGCAAAAAGCGCTTGAGAATGCGAATGTTGCAGGGATTTGCCAAGAAGGCCGTAGCGTCTCATGCTTTACTTGATGACATGGAGCTTCCCAAGCGGCTCAACCCAGTTACCATCAACATACCCAAAACAGCAAAGGCAGCGCAAGGAAGCATGATGTCTGCGGATTCAGAGGAAGGCCACGCATTGGTTTGAGACCACGTTTCTCGCCCGTCCGAGTGCGAGTGTAGCAGGCTCAGTGCTTTTTTCCAAGGCCAAAGCGCTTGCAATGATCCTAGTAAAAATCCAGTCAACAAGGCTAAGGTTTGGGCACGGGCTTTTTTTAGCAGCTTTTGGAGCAATTTGCTAAAACCCAAAAGCCCTAAGATGGCTCCGCCAGCGATGGCTCCGATGCGCAAAACATCGAAATCTTTCAGCGCTCCAATGACAGCGCCATAGGCGCCTAAAAGCAACAAAATGAAACTGCCTGAAATTCCGGGCAAGATCATCGCGCAAGCTGCAATGGAAGCACAAGCCCCTAAAAACAAGTGGCTATTAGAGCCCATTGCAACAGGCAAGGATGTAATGGCAGCAGCGATTGCTGTTCCTAGTACAGCCAATCCGATCTGGGGAATTTTCCAATTCGTGACTGTTTTTCCGACCAGGGGAACGGAAGCTGCTACAAGGCCAAAAAAGAAAGCATAAAGTGCTTCCTTCTCATTGACTAACAGGTGATGAAGCAGTTTTGACAACAATGCAATACTGGTCAATATGCCCCCCGCGAGAGCGGCAATAAAAGGGGCATTGGCTTCCTTCCAAGTAGCTTTCAATCCATTTCGGAAAAGGTCTGAAATCATACGTGGGTGCAATTGGGCAATGGTGCCCAAGAGTTCGTCATAGATGCCTGTAATGAGCGCCACGGTTCCCCCAGATACACCAGGGACCAAATCGGCAGCTCCCATGGCCATTCCTTTTAGCCAAATGAGAGCATAGTCACGAAATGAGCGGGACGAGGATGGACCGTTCATCCCACTTCGAGTTGCGGATCAATTTCCTTGGCCCACAGGGTGATGCCTCCATTTAAGCTATGTAAATTCGTGAAATCGTACTTCGTCATTAACGCACTAACAATTGCTGAGGAGCGGGCTCCAGAACGACAATAGATAACGACAGGAATGTCGCGGGGAATTTCAGCTTGACGCGATAAACAAAAGGCCATTGGAATATGAATGGACTGTTTCAAATGACTCGTTTCAACCTCGTGTATTTCCCGAATGTCCAAGATGAAATGAGGTGCACTGCCTTTGACTAAGAGCGACAATTCATTTGCGGTCATTTGGGGAACTCCAGTCATCATTAATCTTCTTCAACGGGCTCAGGAGCAAGGCGCTTGCCTTCGGCGAGCTCTTCAGGGAGATACTCGAAAAAGGTGTCGCCGCGGAGCCCCAATCGTAAACATTCCAATGGAATCAAGTCGTTCGGGCCGATGTTGCCCAAGTTGACATTGGCGCCAAATTGCTTGATGAACCACACTTGCTGCGTCTTTTTAGGAGCTTCCCATAAGATATTGTCCAAGCTCACATTGGCGAGAATGCGGCGAATCAACTGCACGTGTGCTGTGCCATTTGGCCGGTAAATACCGACAGTGCCACTTTCCCGAGCTTCTGCGATGACCTTCCAGCTTCCCGCTTCCAATTCGTTGCTCATCATACGAATCCATTTTGCTGGACTGATAAGAATGCCTTCTTCTTTGGATCCGACTTCGGAAAGCACTTTGTAGTTTTTGCTCAGTCGAGCAATCAATTCGCACTTCTCATCGTGCGGAATAACCATGGATCCATCACTGACTTCGAGACATTCGATGCCTAGATTATCGATGAATTTCAAATAGCCATCCAAATCGTTTCGCACCAAGAAAGCTTCAAACAAGGTACCGCCGCAATACACTTCGACACCATTATCGTGGTACATCTTGACTTTTTCTTTCACACCGGGGGTGATCAACGAAGTGCCAAATCCGAGTTTCAAAAAGTCGATTAATTCGGAACCTGTCGCAACCAAATCTTCACCCTGTCGGATGCTCAAACCTTTGTCCATGACCATAGTTAGGCCATTATTTCTCGGCATACTTGGACGGGAGGGGAGATGCTTCATGCTATTCTAATCAAGGTTTATATCGATCGAAACGATCAACAAAGCGCGCATCATTGGCAAGCGCTGGAATCAAATTCAATAAATCTGTCGCGCCATCAAAATGATGGGTCAGTAGGTGTTCAAGAAAGTCAAATGCTTGTGCAAATTGCCCCAAGGCATATTGGCTGATGAATTGCCTGTACATAATTGGTACGGCATCTACAATATGGGTAAGGGCTTGATTCGCCAAGTCCAACGCTTCCTCGTGTTTGGACCAAACCTGCATGTTATCAACGCGCTCAAACCACAATTCTTCGTGGGCGGGCTCAAGAGCAAGGCCGCGAGCATAAAGCGTTTCGGCAAGCTCGTGATTGGTCAGTTTTTTATTGGCTGTTGCAAGCAATAAATAGTAATCAGCATGCATCGGTTCCAAGGCAATGGCTCGTTCAAATTGAGCGCAAGCTTCTTGGAGGTTTCCGCGCAAATCGGCCAGCACTCCTAGACCGATGAACGCGTCTGGAAATGCAGGGTCTAATACAAGACTTGCTTTGTAATATTCACTGGCTTCATCTAGCCGTCCAAGGCGTTCTAAGCATTCTCCCATGTAGCACTGGGTCGCTGGAGAGACGTCTTCAAATGTTAGTGTTTCGTGGTAAGTCTCCAGCGCATCAGCATACCGCTCCATGGAAACCAAGGCTTCCGCTTTTTGATGGTATGCGGGGCCAAACGCGTCTTCAATCGCAATGGCGTAGTCATATGCCTCGATTGCCTTGGTATACAATCCACATTGTTGCAAGGCATTGCCCAAGCTATACCAAGCGGCAAACGAATAAGGCTGCTCATTGAGGTACTGCTCATAAAAAGCAGCCGCTTGTTTGAACTGTCCCGTACGCTCAAAGCAAAATGCAAGTTCATAGACTGCCGTTTCATTGAGGGGGTCCTCCGCAAGGGCTTCTTTTAAATTTCGGATGGCCTCTTTCCAGGCACCGAGATTTTCAAATTCCAACGCAATGTCAATTCGGATGTCTCGACGGGTCTCTGTATCAGCGAATAACAACGCCTTTTGGTAGTGTTGGATTGCCAAACGGTGCTCGGTCATGTGGCTATACACCGAACCCAAGGTCAAATGCACCTCCTCGTTGTGTGGCTCAATGGCGAGTAACTCGCGCAAGATGGGCACTGATTTAACGGGTTGCCCGTTGTTGGCTAAGATTTGAGCGTGACGCAGTTTTAAACTGAGGTGATTGGGGTATAGCTGGGCTGCGTATTGCAGTGCAGCCTTGGCTTTGCGCGTTTCGCGCAACTCCATATAGTGCTCAATGACCACCTCCAATTCATCGACGTCAAAAAAGGATTGCTCTCCGCGTTTGACCATGTCTTCGAACTTTCGGATCAAGTCCAAAAGTGCTGGTTCATCTCTATATGCACGTCCCTCGTCATTCATCACCCTCAAATTTACGCAGGCGAAGCGACAGGAGCGCCCTTTCAGGTGAAGGTTTTTCACATCCGCGTTCAAATTAGTCCACCATTTTTCCAATCGGCTTACTTTTGCGCCATGCTGATTACATCAATTTCAGGGATTCGAGGAACCATTGGAGGTTTGCAAGGGGAAGGATTGAATCCGCCGGATGTCGTTCGGTTTGCCACTGGATATGGCCTTTGGGTCAAAGAGGTTGTGAAAAAAGAACAGCCCACGGTTGTGATCGGAAGGGATGCCCGCATGAGCGGTCAAATGGTCAGAGACTGTCTTGTTGGGACATTGAATGCCCTGGGAATTCATGTCATCGATCTTGGATTGAGCACGACGCCAACGGTTGAATTGGCCGTTACGGGAGAACACGCTGATGGTGGCATCATCTTGACCGCCAGCCACAATCCAAAACAATGGAATGCGTTGAAGTTGTTGGATGCTAAAGGGGAGTTTTTGTCCAGTGAAAGTGGTGAACGTGTATTGCAACTTGCACAGGAAGAAATCCGGTATGCTGAAATCGATGCCATTGGAAAAACCACTCAGAATAGTGGTTGGATGGAACGGCACGTTGAGCATGCCTTGAATTTGGATTTGGTGGATGGTGCAAGCGTCCGAAAAGCAGGTTTGAAAATCGCGGTTGATGCGGTGAACTCGACGGGAGGAATCATCATCCCGCTGCTTTTGGAAGCCATGGGGTGTGAAGTGGTGAAAGTCCATTGTGACCCGACAGGTGATTTCGCCCACAATCCAGAGCCACTGCCAGCCCACTTGACGGATTTGTGCGCTGCTGTTGTTGCCCATGGCTGTGACTTGGGAATCAGTGTAGACCCTGATGTGGATCGATTGGCGTTTGTGAGTGAGGACGGTTCATGGTTTGGGGAAGAGTACACCTTGGTAGCCGTTGCAGATTTCATTCTGAAACGCACTCCGGGAAATGCGGTGAGTAATATGAGTTCAACCCGCGCTTTGCGTCAAATCACGGAACAGTATGGGGGGGTCTACACGGCAAGCGCTGTCGGTGAAGTCAATGTTGTGGAAGCAATTCGGGCTACGAATGCTGTGATTGGGGGAGAGGGTAACGGCGGAATCATTTATCCAGCTTCTCATTGTGGTCGTGATGCTGTTGTTGGCGCCGCGCTTTTCTTGACTCATTTGGTTGATTCCAATCAAACGGCGTCGGCGTTGAGGAAGCACTACCCACAGTGGGTGATTTCAAAAGACAAATTGGAACTTCCAAATGCCGATGTGGATGCGGCTTTGGATTTATTGGTCGCTGCGCATCCCGATGCCGAAGTCAACACCGTAGATGGAGTGAAATTTGACTTGGCAGAAGGCTGGGTTCATTTGCGCCGTTCCAATACGGAGGCGATCATTCGGGTCTATGCCGAGGCCGAAACTCAAGATTTAGCGGAATCTCTCGGACTAAAGTTCAAAGAAGAACTGATGGGATACTTGTCTTTAACAGTATGATTTTTAAATAGTTGATTAAAAATAAGTAGGCAAGCAATGTATTCTTTTTCAAGTGCGGTTGCATTAAATGAATTGAATAGCGCATTTTTGTGCTCCTGATTGCTCACGAAATGTCCGTGTACCTTGACAACGCCGCCACCACTGCCGTGGCACCTGAAGTAGTGGAATCGATGATTCCTGTGCTGCGCGACTCCTATGGAAATCCGTCGTCGAGTCATGCCATTGGAAGGAAGTCACGGGTGATTATTGAGCAAAGTCGAAGAGCCATTGCCCGACATCTGCAATGCCATGCGAAGACAATTTACTTCACTTCAGGAGGGACTGAAGCCGATAATTTAGCGCTGCGATCGGCTATCCGAGATTTGAAATGTCAACGGATTATTACGTCTGCTGCGGAACACAGTGCGGTGATCAAAACAGCCGAATCATTGTCTCGAAGTGAAGGCATTGTCTTGGAATTGGTGAATCACTTTCCAGACGGCACGGTGGATTTGGAACACTTGTCTGCGCTCTTGTCGTCCGGTCCCAAGACGTTGGTTAGTCTGATGCATGCGAATAACGAGGTGGGTGTTTTGCAAGATTTAGATAGAATCGGAACGTTGTGCAAGGAGCATGGAGCGCTTTTTCATTCGGATACGGTGCAGACCATGTGTCATTATCCTTTTGATCTGTCGAAGATGCCGATTGACTTCGTCACCTGTTCAGCACACAAATTTCACGGCCCAAAGGGCATCGGTTTTTTGTATATCGCAGAAGGTTTAAACGTGGGGGGACAAATTGAGGGAGGAAACCAAGAACGTGCTGTTCGCGCTGGAACAGAGAGCATCCATTCGATTGTAGGGCTGGCAAAAGCCATGGAATTGGCCTATCATGACTTGAACGAGCATGAGCGCCATGTTCGTGCATTGAAGGCTCGAATGGTGACGGGTTTAAAGTCCTTGTTCAGTGACATTCGATTCAATGGAAATTCGGATGATCCAAGTCGTCTGTACACGGTCTTAAATGTTTCATTTCCACCCCATCCGAAAAACGGGATGGCGCTCTTTTTATTGGATTTAGAGGGGGTTGCTTGTTCCGGTGGTAGCGCTTGTTCAAGCGGGGCAACCTTGGGGTCTCATGTATTGCGGGCGCTTCAATTTCATGACAGTGAACGGGCTAGTCTGAGGTTTTCCTTCGGACGTTACAATACTGAGGCTGATATTGACGAGGCGTTGGTGGCTATTGAAAAAGTTTTTTCTTAAAGCCATTTCGCAATAGTTCTTGGTAAAGCGCTAATGATGTGTGCGCATTTCTTACATTGGGTATTGAATCGCAGAACATGCCGCTAAATTCTGTTTTCCGTTGGTTTATTCGCCGCCGCATGGTCAACATCGAAATGGTGCGCACCATGCCGGTTGACGTCCAGCGTTCCGTGTTTTCGAACCTCCTCGTTGCGGGAAGAAATACATCTTTTGGAAAGGAGCATGGCTTAGATTCTGTGAAAAAATTGCGGGACTTTCAGCGCAATGTTCCCATTCGCACGTACGATGAAATCAAGCCGTGGATTGATCGGACACGCAATGGAGAGCACGATGTGTTGTGGCCGGGCCAGACCCCTTGGTTTGCCAAGAGTTCGGGGACAACGTCACAGCAAAGCAAATACCTCCCCGTAACGCGCAGTGCACTTTTTGGATGCCATTTCAAGGGAGGGCAGGACCTGCTGGCTTTATTCAGTGACGCCCGCCCACTTTCCAAACTATATGGAGGAAAGCATCTGGTATTAGGAGGCTCTTCCTCTTTGATGGAGTTAGGGTCGCATGGTTACACGGGAGATTTGAGTGCGATTCTAGTCGATAATTTACCGATTTGGGTCGAGTCGAGGCGGACGCCACATCGGGATATAGCATTGATGGACGGGTGGGAAGAGAAAGTGAATGCCATGGCATTGGCAACCATGAATGAAGACGTGCGCATTCTGGCGGGAATCCCAAGTTGGATGCTTGTGGTTGTGAAACGCGTTTTGGAGCGATCGGGAGCCTCTACATTGGGAGAAGTTTGGCCAAACCTCCAATTATTCATGCATGGAGGAGTGAATTTTTCGCCTTATCGAGCTGAGTTTGAGTCGTTGATTGGGAATACAAAACACACGTTGGATTACTTTGAAACGCACAATGCTTCTGAGGGCTTATTTGGCTTGCAGGATCGTCTGAATGAAGATGATCTGCTGATGATGCTTGACTATGGAATCTATTTCGAATTTGTGCCAATCTCGGAATGCCACAGTGCCAATCCCATTTCCCTTGAACTACGAGAATTGGAAGTTGGGGAAGAGTATGCGTTGGTCATCAGCACAAACGCTGGACTTTGGCGCTATGCGTTAGGGGATGTTATTCGCGTTACTGAGGTCCATCCCTTTCGCATGCAGGTATCGGGTCGTGTCAATGCATACCTCAACGCGTTTGGCGAAGAGTTGATGGGACATCAAGCAGAGAAGGCCATGGCAGAGGCGTGTACGTTGTCCGGTGCCATGGTGCGGGATTTCACGGCTGCTCCCGTGTACATGCGTGCAAACAGAACAGGAGGGCACGAGTGGTTCATTGAATTTGTCAAGAAGCCACAGACCAGCATGCTGGAGTTCATGGCGTTTCTGGATGCCTCCTTAATCCGCCAGAATTCAGATTATGCCGTGAAAAGAACGGGAGGCTTGGCTATTGAACACCCTGTCGGACGTGCTTTGGAACCGGGGACGTTTGATGCATGGCTCAAATCCCAAGGAAAACTGGGAGGCCAACATAAAGTCCCACGACTGTCCAATCAACGCGATTTGATTGAGCAAATTGAATCCATTCGACTACGCACATCAGAAGATCCATTGAAAGCTGTTGAGAGTGACTGATTCGTGTTTTTTTTAGTCTATGTGGATCAATGACCTCTTCAACACATTGTCGTTCATTGGATGTTGGGGGAGTGTGGAAAACGATTTTTTCATAGCCCTATTAAACGCCCTATTTTGCACGTTCATCGGACATCCATATCATGCACGTAGCCATCGCCGGAAATATTGGGTCAGGAAAAACCACCTTGACCACATTGCTTGCTAAGCACTATCGTTATTCACCTCATTTTGAGCAGGTTGATGACAATCCATATCTAAACGATTTCTACAAAGACATGCAACGTTGGTCATTCAACTTGCAAGTGTTTTTCTTGCGTTCTCGTTTCGCCCAGCTTTCTGAATTGCAGGAAAGTGGTAAAAAGGTCATTCAGGATCGTACGATTTATGAGGATGCACACATTTTTGCCCCGAATCTGCATGCGATGGGCCTCATGAGTTCGCGCGATTTCAAGAATTATCAGGACCTTTTTGAATTGATGGAGAAATTCATCTCACCTCCCGATTTGATGATTTATCTGCGGGCGTCTGTGCCAAAGCTCGTTGAGAACATTCAAAAGCGGGGACGCGATTATGAGGAAGCCATCCGGTTGGATTATTTGAACCGACTCAACGAACGTTACGAGGCTTGGATTAGCACGTACACTCAAGGGAAGTTGTTGATCATCGACGTCGATACCAATCGCTTTCATGAAAACAAGTTGGATCTCGGAGCGGTCATCGAAGGGGTGGATGCGGAGTTGCACGGCTTGTTCGTTTAAGCGTTCCCGTTAGGGCAGAAGTTGATGTCTGAACGAACGGTTCCTTGAAGCCTTCGCGTTCGCCAAGACTAGGTTGAGGCAGTGACAACATCACATTACAGGACATAAAAAAAGCGGACCCGAGGGTCCGCTTTTCTTTTGAGTATGATTGATTTCATTCAGCAACCTCAGCAACCTCAGCAACCTCAGCAACCTCAGTAGCCGTCTCATTGACGATTGTTGTAGGTGCTTCAATCGCAGCGTCTGCGTGCTCTTCAGCATTGAAGCCATGCAAGATGGGAGCAATCACCAAACCGATCAAGCAGGTTAACTTGATAAGGATGTTCATAGAAGGTCCGCTAGTGTCCTTGAAGGGGTCTCCGACTGTGTCCCCGGTGACGGCAGCTTTGTGCGCTTCAGATCCTTTATAGGTCATCTCACCGTCGATTTCGACGCCGGCTTCGAATGACTTTTTGGCGTTGT
>CAWVYB010000017.1:0-21617 GCA_963934215.1 uncultured Flavobacteriales bacterium
CCTCATACCCCAACGCGTTGAGGTCATTGAAACGATCAACGGTCAATTGCCCGCGTCGTTGACCGTGGGTTTGCGGAGCACCAATGGCGGTGAAAACCAGCCTGTGGGCTCCAAAATCTTTGGCTGCCGTCAAAAAGTAACTCCAAGCATCGATGAACGTGGCATCCACATAGGCATTGCCCGCAGTGCGACTCCCCACAGCACTCACAGCCCATCCACTCGGTAAGATTCCGGAACTGAGAGAGAGCATCGATTTGTACCGTCCATAATCGGTCATACTCTGCATGAAACTCCCGCCCCGCTGCATATCGGTGGCCTTGGTGATGATGTTGAGCGTGCCGCCCACAGAATTGATGGCCAACTTGGACGCTCCCAGCCCGCGTTGAACTTGCATCGTATTGACCGCATCGCCCAAACCAGCCCAATTGGACCAATACACCCAACCACTTTCCATGTCATTGACCGGGATTCCGTTGATCAATACGGCTACGTTGCGCTGGTCAAAACCGCGAATATTGATCCGGCTATCTCCATATCCGCCGCCGCTTTTGGTGGCATAAACCCCTGGCGTGATATTCAAAGTCTCGACCAATTCTTTGTCGCCTATTTGCTCTTCGATGGTACGAGCATCCAAAGTCGAAACAGCAATCGGAGTCTCTCGATCAATGGCAACCGATGCAATGATATTCGCCTCTGCCAAACCAATGGTTGAACTCTTCATCACGACGAGCCCCATATCTATCGCCGCCATTCCGAGATTGCCCCCTTGACGAGCAGGCAACTGGATATAGGTGCGCACCATCTCATAACCAATCATGCTCACCACCACATGCGCCTCACCCGTTTGGCGAGTGCCAAAGCGAAAGTTTCCGTCAAAGTCGGTCATACCACCCGTTGCATATTCTTCCAAATAAACCGAGGCCCCCACGAGCGATTCGCCCGTGACTTGGTCCAATACCCGGCCCGTTATCTGGGTCTGGGCGTTCACTGTTGAAAAGCATAAAAAAGCGCTAGCGAGCAAAAGAAGCGAACACAAAACGGGTGTGTGCGAATGAGTCATGTGAACAGTTGGAATCGGTTCCCTCTAAATCCAAGGTGCTTGCAAGTTAAGTGGATTTCAAGAAGCGCCGCTCCAACGTCCTTGATTCCATAAATAGCGCGCAATTTGGACGGTATTTGTCGCTGCTCCTTTACGGAGGTTGTCCGCTACAATCCATAGATGAAGCCCCCGAGGATGCGATAGATCTTTGCGAATGCGGCCAACAAATACTTCGTTTTTTCCAGCGGCATGCAGCGGCATTGGATACGAATTGTTGGCCGGGTCATCTACCACCTCCACACCGTCAAAATCGCGCAACAATTGAAATACCTCATCCAGTTCAAAATCGCGCGTGAACTCCAAATAAACGCTTTCACTGTGCCCTCCCATGACAGGAACTCTCACAGCGGTGCAGGACATCTGCACAGAATCATCCCTCAATATTTTCTTAGTTTCATTCCACACCTTCATTTCTTCACGTGTATATCCATTCTCTTCGAACACATCGCAGTGCGGAATCACATTCATATCGATGGGGTGCGGGTAAACCGCCTCTCCTTTAAGGCCAGCACGTTCCGCTTCCAACTGTGCCATTGCAGCCTGTCCCGTTCCTGTAATACTTTGGTATGTGCTCACGACGCCCCGTTCAATTGAAAAGGCGTCATGCAATGGTTTGAGCGCCATGACCAATTGCATGGTGGTGCAATTCGGATTGGCGATAATGCGGTGATGCGACTTGATATCAGACCCGTTCACTTCAGGGACGACCAAAGGACAACTCGCTTCCATTCTAAAGGCACTGCTGTTATCGACTACGGTGCATCCCTGTTCCGCAAATTGAGGAGCCCATTCTAAGCTTACGCTTCCTCCAGCACTGAATAAGGCGACATGTGGCTTGGAACGCAACGCCTCTGAAACCGATATCACCCGGTGAGGGTTCCCCTGAAACATGACTTCTTTCCCCGCGCTGCGCTCGCTGCCAGCGGGTAACAAGGTGCGCACGGGAAAATCCAATTCTTCCAGCACCTTCAACATGGTTTGGCCAACCAATCCTGTTGCACCGATGATTGCAACATCAATGGGGCCCTGTTTTATTTGATCGATAGAATCCATTTTGTCAGCGTAACAATGTAATTGATGCGAGGTAAGCCAAATCTCTGATAAAATGGAGAGATTTGCAGCATTGATTGTGAGCGGATGAGGAATTGGAGTGTTATCGCGCAGGGAGTCTGCCTGATGGGGTGTTTGCTGGGCTTTCGGGAAATGGTCGCGCAAGAAGAGGATTCTGTGCACTGGAAAGGCACGTTGGATCAATGGGATCATAATGCTTCCCTTTGGCAACTCAACGCCCCTCAAGCGGGAAATGCATGGCTCTATGCTTGCATGAATACGGCCTACGTTCCGCATGATTCATTGGGTCGAAAAGCACGCGTGCGCTGGTCCCAATCTTATGCCGGGTCGAATAACAACTTCAGCCGCTTGCATTTTTTCACTCCACACGCTAGTGACTCAGCCGCTTTGCTACCCATTCCAATCTCAAATTGGACAGCCAACTCCGATTCACTCGCTACAGGAAGTTTCATTCACTTGGGCACAACAGGAACTGAAGACCCCTTGGACTGGAGACGGGTTTCTGACCCCATGGTTAGTGGAGAGTCCTTTCCTCTCATTCAATCCACTCTGCCTGGAAGCTATTCAGAAGGGATGAACGCTTGGTTTGAATGGACACAATTGCCAGGTGATTCACTGGCGACCATTACCGTTGAATCCACCCTAACCAATGCACCACCACTCCCCATATTTACCGCCGTTCACCCATTCCCCACATGCATCGGCATTTCCACTCAATTCACCGTCTCAAACATCGATGCGATCGAATTCGAATTGGATCAATTTTCCATGTTTGTTCCTGACACGGTGGCGCCCAAACTGGAGGGATGCTCTTGGCCAGGCGACTCTATCGTTTCCTGGCATTTTAGTGAATCTGTACGACCGGGTATCGGAAGTATCTCCTCTGCAATTGGACAACCCATGGAAATCCAGCAAAACCAAACGTCTAGCAAAACAATCCACATGCCATTCGATACCCATTGGATCCCAGGTATAGAACAGACTTTTTTGCTTCAACACTTTACGGATCAAGATGGCAACATGCTGTCCGACACCACGGTCCGGGTCATGTGGACGTCACCCAACACCGCCAACCGGGGCGACGTTGTTTTGACTGAAATAATGGCCGACCCGACCCCTCACGACTATCTACCCCCTTGCGAATGGGTGGAGGTTTTGAATCGATCTAATCGCACCTTCGATGTCCAGTTTTGGAATTGGTGGGATGAGGGTTCCAGCGAGGTAATCCCCATCAAACCGCGCCCACCGTGGGATGGAATCTTACTCCCCGGTGAACGCTTCCTGATCTCAGGTTGTAGCACCTCCATTCAGAATGGAGGTGCTTTGGAGGCACACATCCAAGGCGCCCCTGCTTTCAATGACTCCCAAGATGGATTGGGTATTCTTCGCAACGACGGGATGGTGCTGGATGCTGTTCATTATCTGCAGTCGTGGTGGCAAGGTGATAATGGAGGTGCATCACTTCAAATTTTACAGCCAGGGGCATGCGCTAGCCCTGTCAACTGGATTCGAAGTAACGCCGTGGACGGCTGCACACCGGGTACGGCCAGCAACCAAGAAACAGCGCTTGGTATTGAAAGCGGACGGCTGGCTATTGAACGCATTGTCCCTACTTCGATATCGGACGGCTTTATCGAATTCAACAGCCCACTTGACCCGCTATCTGAAGTGCAGATTTCGCCGCGAGGAAGCGCGACTTGGCACACCGAGGATCACTTTCCTAACCGTTTGTTTTGGAACCAACGGTTAACACGTCCTGATCAGCAGGTATGCTTCGAAATTGACCGTCTAAAACGATGTGAATCCGATTGGTCCACAGGATCGAGATTCGCGTTCAAAGTGGATTTTGAGACGGTCAGATTTCCTGAGCCAGGCGACCTCATCATCTCTGAAATCGCTGCGAATCCAGAGGGAAGCTCAGCCGTTTGGGGAGAGTTTATTGAGCTCTACAATCGCCACGGAAGCGATGCTATTGAACTTGGCGGGTTGCAGTGTGGCGATCTGACAATCGATGAGAGAAGTGTACTTCAACCTGGTGAACGGAGGGTTGTGTATCCCGGTGCATTGCCAAATGAAAAGGGCACGGTGACATTGCGCAATGGAAAGGGAATCGTATTGGACGAGGTGCACTATTCCGCATGCTGGCATGCCCATCGAAAAAATGCGGAATCAGGATTCAGCCTTGTACGTGTCGATATCCATGGACCGGCGCAAAACAATAAAAACTGGGCTTCAAGTGGGCACGCTCTCGGAGCCAGTCCGGGAGAAACAGATCCCAATGAGCGCATGGGGTCTTGGCTCGATGGGCAGACTTTAGATGTTTTTGATGGAGCATTCTTGCTGCGTGGACAAACCTCGAGTGACTCCTATTTTTTATTCAGCAAACCCGTTCAATTGGACACCACCCTCTTCAGGGTCGTCGGGCAACAGGAACCCATTGACTGGTTTCATTCTGCTGATGCCAATCGCATTTGGGCTCAATCCGCCTCGTTGCCCATCCCCGATTCTATCTGCGCCATGGATGTCCACGGACGCATTGAATGGCTGAAAACCCGCCCGTTCGATGTCAATCTAAACGAAGAAAACACTTCGATGTACCTCAATGAAGTTCTCGATGCCGATGCCTTCGGAGAGCCCTTTATCGAGGTGGAGAACATAAACGCAACGGCCCTTGGGACAGCCGATTGGCTGGTTTCAACGGAGACACTCCCCTTTCCAGATGATTGGATCGCGCTGTCCCCAGGAATAAATTGGCAAATCCCTCCGAATGAACCCTGGGCCTTTTCGGCATGTCCCAATCGACTTCTTACACCACGGGCCATCACCACTTCACTGCCAAGTTTATATGGTCGCAACCAGATTCATCTCAAATCTCCCGAGCATGTTATCGAAACGGTATCATTGAACACAGAACTTCACGCACCTTGGGCAAGCCCTCGAAAAACATCATTGGAACGCCTACAGTCTTCAGCAAATGCGCAATGGAAGTCCAGTGCAGCTGCGAGTGGCTCAACCCCAGGAGCTCAAAACAGTTGGAGTATGTGGGGGTCAACAACACATCAAACGCGACTACCCAGCCTTGAAATCATACAAAGTACCTGGTTGGCGATGTCCCACAGCCAGCAACCCCGATCGGTCATTTTTGCGATTCACCCCGGAGAAGATGAGACCATGTGGCAAGCGCATATTTGCGTTCTCTCTGCTTCTGGACGGGTCATTTGGCGGGTCCCTCAAAGTCCCTGGATTGCCCGGAATCAATCGGCCTGGACAGGAGCCTGGGATGGCCGAAATGAACATGGAATTTTAGCAGCAGCTGGAAATTACCTGTTACAAGTCGTTTTTGAAGAAGTCGAAACGGGGCGGCGTATTCCCACAGTTGCTCCGATATACATGGCTCCTGCACAGTAACGACGAGGATTCGAAGCGAAATGACAGAACAAATCAAGGATTCTTTCCAATCTTCGCAGTGTGTTTGAAGGTCAATCGATTCTCGTCCCCTCGCATGAGGTGTATGGCCCAGTCCTCTTGGCTTGGGCCTTGGGTATGCTTGCAACCTTGCTGTTGCGCGTTCGATTTGATCGCGAGTGGAATCTTACCATGTGGACCGTCATTCATATCAAACGCGTATGGCAACGCCTGTCCGATGAGTCTGCCCGGACCGGTGGTACCATGACCAGTCACACCATGGGACTCATCGCATGGAGTCTTTGCGGAGGGTGCTGGGCAGTTGCACAGTACCCCGACATTCCTGCAGGCTCCGGCCAGGTATGGTCTGGTTGCGCTTTCGGGGCGCTCATAGGACTCATCGCTCTGATCGCGCGCACCCTTGGAGCGTGGCTAGGAGGGTGGATTACCTTGGAACAAACAGCCGTGAAGCGCGGGCTGGAAATTGATCGCCACATGCGCAATTGGTTGCTTTGGGGCTTCATGGTTCTTTTTTTTCTATTCCTCATTCGAAATCCCGGATTCACGTTTGAACATCATCCCTTTCATGCCATGTTGATGCTTTGGTGGGCTTGGATTGGGCTTAAATGGCTGCGTCAATTGCAAGTCGTTGTTCGCTCATCCCTTCATTTCGGCTGGGGAATTGCGTACATTTGCACCTTCGAAATCGGTCCTACTTGGATTCTTTACCGAGAATTCTTAGGCTGACTAATTCGAGCAACCAAGATCCAGATATGGCGCAAAAGCTCAAGACTATTCTGATTTCTCAACCTCGCCCTACAGCAGAGAAGTCACCTTACTTTGACCTTGCTGACCGTCAAAAGCTCACCATCGATTTTCGCCCTTTCATTCATGTAGAAGGGGTTGATGGGCAGGAGTTTCGACAGCAAAGAGTTGCATTCGCAGAGCATACAGCGGTCATTTTAACGAGCAGAAACGCCGTTGACCACTTTTTTCGCCTTGCAGAGGAGCTTCGATTTGAAGTTCCCGATACCATGAAATATTTCTGCATCAGCGAAGCCACGGCTTTCTATTTACAGAAATATGTCGTTTACCGGAAACGTAAGATTTTCTTCGGAAAGCAGAGCTTCCAAGACTTGATGGAGCACATCAAAAAACACAAATCCGAGTCATTTATTTTGCCTTGTAGCGATTTGATGAAGCCCTCCATTCCTAAATTATTGGATGAAGTCGGCATCAACTACAGCCGGGCTATGATGTACCGCACGGTATGTTCGGATTTGAGTGACTTGAGTGAGGTGAAGTACGATGTCTTGGTTTTTTACAGCCCAAGTGGCATTGAGAGCCTTTTCAAGAACTTCCCAAGTTTTGTGCAAGACGAAACGCGCATAGCCACATTTGGCCCCACCACGGCCAAAGCAGCCAAGGAAGCCAACCTTCGCGTCGACATTGCGGCGCCAACTCCGAAGGCCCCCTCCATGACAATGGCGATTGAGCATTACATTTTGGGCAAATAAATCTGCCCTTGTCCACTTCCTATCAGGAAAACCGCTCATTCGCCCGGCCCTACCGACTAAAATCAAGGGACGTTCTCAACAACGTGTTTGAGAACGGGGAAAAAGTCAAATCCTGGCCGGTCATACTTCACTTTATCGACACAGCGTTGCCAGAGGCAGTGCCTTGTCAGGCAGCAGTGAGTGTGAGCAAGAAACGGTTTAAACGTGCCGTTGACCGAAATCGCATCAAACGACTTCTTCGAGAAGCGTGGCGTCTTGAAAAAATTCCTGTAGAAAAAGCACTGCATGCACACGGAAAACAACGCGCAATCGTTTTCATCTTTACAGGCAAAGAAATGCCCACGTATGAAGCCATTCTCCTGTGTGTGCAAACCGTCCTGAAAAAAATGCCACTCCCCTCCGACGCATCCGAAAATGAAGAAGTTCTTTCCTGAAATATCCAAACGTCTCGGAAAAGGACAGCCCCCTCATCGACGATGGAAGTGGATCCTATTTCCTGTCGTTTTCCTGATGTTAGCCGCTGCTCCATTGCGCGAGAATTATTTTGAGATGTCCAAGCAATTGGAAATCATGACAGCACTTTTTCGCGAACTAAACATCTACTATGTGGATGAGCTTCAGCCGGGGAAACTAATGGAATCGGGCATTGATGCCATGGTGCACAGTCTCGATCCGTATACGGTCTATTACCCTGAGTCACGTGTTGAGGATTTACGGTTCATGACGACGGGAGAATATGGTGGCATAGGAGCCAGCATCCAATTTCTCAATGGCCAGCATATCATGGTCGATATCTTACCTGGCTTCCCTGCCGACAAAGAAGGATTGAAAATTGGGGATGTCTTATTGTCAGTCGATGGCCAGTCTCTTGCCGATGTAGATGAGGATCTGGTTCCTGAAATGTTGCAAGGAGCAAGCGGGTCAGAGGTGGTGATTTCATTCAAGCACTTTGGATCGGAAGAAGCCCTAGAAATCGTGCTGACCCGCGAAAAAATCAAACTGCCCGCCGTTCCATTCCGTTCCGTAGTTCAGGACAGTACAGGCTACATTGTGCTGTCACAATTTACACGTGGCTCATCCTTTGAAGTTCGACAAGCACTGCGTTATCTCCAAGACAGCGTGGGAATCAACCAACTCGTTTTGGATTTGAGAGGCAATGGTGGAGGGCTTTTGCAAGAGTCCATTAGCATCGTAAATCTTTTTGTAGAGAAAGGGCAAGAGGTTGTCAGTACTCGAGGAAAAAACGAGGAATGGCTTAAATCCTATACAACTCGAGGTGAACCGATTGCACCGGACATCCCCCTTGCCATTCTCATTGACGGTCAATCTGCATCCGCATCTGAAATTGTGGCTGGAACCTTGCAAGATCTCGATCGGGCCTTGGTGGTTGGACAAGAGAGTTTTGGAAAAGGCCTGGTGCAGCAGACGAAGCAACTCGCCTACGGTACCCGGCTCAAAGTGACGGTTGCAAAATATTACACCGCTAGTGGTCGTTGTATTCAGCGGTTGGATTATGGTGGCGATCGCACACAAGATGGCGCGGCCCTTGCCGTTTCAGATTCCGCAATTCAAGTCTTTTACACCACCAACGGCCGGCCCGTTGTTGACGGAAAAGGAATCCAACCCGATGTCCTGATAGACACCCCATATTCCAGCTACGTTTTGAACGGGCTGTACCTCAACGGTGTCCTCTTTGACTTTGCTAACCAATGGTTTTCAGAGCACGACAGCATCGGACCGGCGTCGGACTTTACCCTTTCCGATTCCGACTGGAACGCATTTGCAACATTTACAGAAGGAAAGGATGACGCGGTCTATGAATCGAGCAGTTCCATGATCTGGGAAGAGCTTCTTGAAGCTGCTGCTTTTGAGCAATATATCGATACCGAAGAAGAGGCATTCGATGCCTTTGCAAAGGTTCTGGCCCCCGACACACAGCGCGATCTAAATCAATTCCGCAAGGAAATCCAAACGGCCTTGGAGCAGGAAATCATTCTGCGCTACTATCTCCAAGATGGTGTCATTGAATGGCTGATTCCACAAGATTCTGTGCTCCAGAAATCCATTGATTTGCTTTCATCTGGCGAAGCACGACAGCTGCTTTTAGGCCCCGTGAATCCGTAATGCCATGACGGAAACAAGAAGAGACCGGGCCCCTGGGACAACGAATCCTCTTGTACAGCGCGCCTATGATGCCGCTATGATCCTCACCGTCATCGCGCTTCCCTTTTCAAATTTCTTGATGAGTCAAGGCGCCTTTTTGATGCTTCTCGCTTGGGCTTTGGACCGATGGAAAAACGGACCACTCTTTCGATCTCGCGGGTGGGGGTTTTGGCAAACACAACTGACTTTCTGGGCGGTAATAACATTGTTTGCTTGGCTCCTCATCGGCCAATTGTGGACCACGGAATTGCAAAATGGATGGACAGCCCTCCGAATCAAGCTTCCTCTACTGGCCTTCCCATTGGTATTAATTACAGGGCGTTGGGACTTCAAGCATGGAATGCGTGTGGTGAGTTACACCTTGGCCCTTTCCATCGCCGCGGCCTGTTTAGCGGTATTGTGGACCGGCTATCAAAGCGATTCCCCTCTGCACGCGCGGGAATGGTCTCCATTCATTTCACACATCAGATTCAGTCTTATGATCGCGTTCGCTTGGTCATGGTGGTTCTGGATTTTTATCCGACAGCGCGCAACGCGAGCAGGTCTCATTTGCCTTCTTCTATCTCTATTAGGTGGGTGGGTCATTTGGAAGACAGCTTCCATCACGGGGCTCTTGATGGTCCCGCTCTCCGGCGCCTTGGTTCTATGGCTCGAAGGCCTCGGGGGGGAAACGCCGCGCATTGCCCAAATTCGATTCGGATTGCGCCTTCTGGGCCTCTCGACCTGCCTCCTGATTTGCATCGGAGGTTGGAACCTTAAGCCAACTCCACCCGCACCATCCGAAATGCTACAAACGACGGCTTTAGGAGCCTCTTATCAGCACTTTCCGGAGCGTTGCTTGCGCGAAAATGGCAACCCTGTCTGGATCAACGTCGCTTGGAGTGAATTGGAGGCAAGTTGGAACGCAATCAGCGGGGTTTCTTTTGACGGACCCGATGGTCGCAATCAAGAATTGAAAACAACTTTAATTCGTTTTCTGACCTCCAAAGGATTGACTAAAGATGCCGCCGGGATCCATGCTTTGAGTAAAGGGGACATTGAACACATCGAGGCAGGTATACCCACTATATTAGAATTTGAACACCAGGGCCTACGAAGACGCTGGGATATCATTCAATTTGAAATTGCAAACTGGATTGATGGCGGCGACCCCAGTGGACATTCATTGGTTCAGCGGTTTGAATTTCTCCATGCAGCAAGCTATGTCTACCATAGCCACCCTTTACTTGGTGTCGGAACCGGTGATCTCAAGCGTGAATTCGCTTTGGCCTATGTCGCGATAGACTCCCCTTTGCAACTTCCCTTCCGCCTTCGTGCGCACAATCAATATGTCACTTTTTTGATTTCAGGAGGGCCTATAGCTTTGATTTTATGGATCGCTATTCTCGTGTCCTTGCATTTTACTCAAGCAACGATTCCTGAACGAAGGGCCACGCTTTTATTCGTGCTCATTCTTGGATTGTCCTGTCTGTCAGAAGATACTCTTGAAACACAGGCAGGAGTCACCTTTGCCGGTTTATTCATCGGTTTATTCGGAAGAAGAACGAAAGAAAAATCCCTCTAAAACTCGAGAGGTTAGCGCTTGCCGTGTTCGGTCCAAAGCTGTTCAAAAGCTTCCCAAACTGAGGCAACAGAAATGCCAAGTCCTCTCGATTTATCCACGTTTGTGGCGACAAGCCAGCGAGCCTGCTTTCCAACCGGATGCCATCGCTGAGGCCAAGCAGGGGCCTCATGACCGTACAAACCAACGCAAGGCGTGTCCAAAGTCGCCGCAAGGTGCAAAGGGCCAGTGCTCGAAGCGAGCAAGCCATCTGCAGACTGAATCAATGAGATCAACTCCCCCAACTTCAATTGCCCCGTCACATCCACGAGATTGGGGTGGTCCATGGACCGCAAACTTTCGATGGTTTTTCCTTCGGCGGAGGTCCCCGTGATCAAGACACGACACCCCCGATCCAAAAACCACTCGGCAGCTTCTTGGTAACGAGCGAGCGACCAATTGTTGGCACTACCAGCGGATCCCGGGTGCATGATGACACATCGTTGGTCCGAGTCGAGCCATGTTGACGCCCCTGTTATCGCGTGTTGCGCCAACTCCCAAGGCACAACATTCCATTTGCACAAGGCCGACCATTCTTCGGGGTCTTCTGGCACAATCAATCCCGGCTTAAACCAACCAGGCGTTAAGTGCAACCGATACAGCAGATGCAATCCATGCCACGTTTCATGCTTTCCCGAGCGTTTCCTCGACTGCCAAACCCGATGTGTTAACATCCGAATTGTCTGGAAGCGCCTACCGGTACCGATTCGGATTGGAATCTTGGCATCCCACACGGCTCGCACTACCGCTGGGTCCGGATACGCCAAAATAACGGCATCAAACCCCGTCAAATCGGGAGGAGAAACGGGGTCCCAAATCAATACCTCATCTACAGCATCTGCTATTTCTGCAACAGGAGCAGCATAGGTCCGCACCAACAATGTCAATTGGATTTCTGAAGCAGATTGCTTCAGCCAGCCAGCCAACGGAAGCGTCAAAACCAAATCTCCAATAGCGTCTGTTCGTGCAATCAAAACGCGCTCGACTCTCGCTTTTCCCGCCTTCTGTAATAGGCGTTTACCCAAGGCAACTCGATGCACTTTGCGGTACTTGTGCAAGGTAGCGCGAGCGCTCATGTATGCGATCGTCCATCCTGTCGCACCGTCCTTCCATCCTCCTTTCAACACACTTGTTTTCACCCATTGGAAACATGCCTTCGCACCTCGAATCAAGGGCCAAGATGCCCATAAACCCCCGGTGTACGAAGCTGCAGCAATATCTGAAAAGTAACCTATTTGCCGCTCATGGTCTTCCGATGAATGGTATGAATGATGCAGTAAATCCCCTGCAAGATGACCCTCAGAACTGGGTTGCAACAATGCCAATCGGTCGTGCGGATTCTCCCCCCCCCAAGCAGCAGCATCTCGTTTCCACAGTCTCAACTTGCAATCGGGATACCAACCGCTATGCCGCACCCATTTTCCGCAATACGATGTCAGCCGATTGAATCCGTAAGCCAAATGAGGCGGCTCAGTAGACGCCTTCCACAAGAGCAGGGCTTGTTTTAGCTCATCACTCAATGATTCATCGGCATCTAAGGACAGCATCCAAGAACCCTTGGCTTGTTTCCAAGCCCAGTTCTTTTGTTCGACATGTCCTTCAAAGGCATGAGATATGAAGACGGCACCCCGCTCTTCACACAATGTCCGCGTGGAATCTGTCGACCCGGAATCCACGACAACAACCTCATCCGCCACGTCTGCCAGGGAATCTAGGCAACGCGCAATGTTGCGTTCTTCATTGAACGCGATGATGACTGCTGATAAATAGGGATTGTCCATGTTCTATCTAAATGACAGTTGCAAGTTACTGCGCTGAATCCATGAAGTTTCCAACGAGGACCTTGCAGCCACAAATTGAGCGCTTAATTTTAGGGCATGAATGTTCTTCTGTTGGGAAATGGCGGCCGGGAGCACGCCGTCGCTTGGAAACTGAGTCAATCCTCTTTGTTGCGCACGTTGCACGTGGCACCGGGCAATGGTGGTACCCGGAGTATCGGGACATCTGCTGACCTCGATCCGATGGATTTCCAGAGCGTAGAGCGATACATCCGAAAAAATCAAATCGACTTGGTTGTTGTCGGGCCCGAAGCCCCCCTAGTCAATGGCATTGCTGATTATCTCGAGGACAGTAAAAAGGTCAACGTGAAAGTGGTTGGCCCGCGAAAGGCCGGAGCATTGTTGGAAGGCAGTAAGCGTTTTGCAAAGGAGTTCATGCACCGCCATTCGATTCCAACAGCACGCTATGGCAGTTTTAACAATACGCAATTTGAAAAGGCCGTGTCATTCTTAGACACCGTTTCTCCCCCATATGTTTTGAAGGCAGATGGATTAGCTGCGGGCAAAGGTGTCGTCATTACGAGCTCCAAACAAGAAGCCAAGGACACCTTGAAGTCCATGCTTCTAGATGGGGCTTTTGATGGTGCAGGGAGTGAGGTTGTCATTGAAGAGTACTTGGATGGAAAAGAAGTGAGCATGTTCGCCATTACAGATGGCAGAAGGTTCCACTTACTCCCGTCAGCCAAAGATTACAAACGTCTTCGCGATGGGGATACAGGGCCAAATACGGGGGGGATGGGAGCGATCTCTCCGGTGCCATTCTTAACCGAAGAATTTCAAGAGAAAGCCCTGAATCAAATCATCATTCCAACCATTAAAGGATTGGAAAAGGAAGGGATTCCGTATGTCGGGTTCCTCTTTTTTGGATTGATGAAAGTGGGCAGCGACCCCTTTGTCGTTGAATACAATTGTCGATTGGGTGACCCTGAAACAGAAGTCATTCTTCCGCGTATTAAAAGTGATTTACTTCACCTTTTTGACAGCCTCTGCTCAGGCCTTCTTTCAGAATACGACCTGGTGGTTGACGATCGAGCAGCAAGCACCGTTGTCTTGGCCAGCGAAGGGTATCCTGGGCCTTATGAAAAAGGAAAAGAGATTAAGTTCTCGGATGATATTGACACCATCGATGGACACATCTTTCATGCAGGCACACGTGAAAACCGAAAAAAAACCTGGACCAATGGAGGGCGCATTCTAGCCCTAACAGGTCGTGGAAATGACTTAAAGGAAGCCGTCAAGAACAGTTACGCGCTCAGAGAACGTGTAAACTTCGAAGGGTGCTTTTCAAGAACAGACATCGGTCGTGATGCCTTGGAGGATTGAGGGCCAATTGGAAATGCGGTATCCCGCTTTCATTATACCAGACCTCCCTCTTGCTTCGCTTTTTGCGTGTACTTCTTTTGCAAACGCAGCCAAAAAGCTAGTCCAATGAACCCCAAGAGGATGACCACCGAATTGATTGGATCACTGATCGGAACCAGCACGGTCTCAAAGGTCCATTCGATGAATTTTGCTACTGGGGTGATGATTTCTTGCGTGTTCATGGTAATCTATTCGGCACAAAAATAAGCATCCCGTGGTATCCATCCTCCGTTCAAACCAACCGATTGCTTGGCTCATTGTTCCGGCGACCGGTTTGTTCTGGTTTTTACTCGGAATTTGGGGGACCGACACCGCTTTTTTCTCCCTCGTAATTCAGGCAATAGGAAGCCTCACAATTGCAAGTATGGCGCACCGCGTTTACGTGCGCTATGGATTTGTAGAACGCGGAGACCCTGCACTTGCATGGCTTTCCATGGTCTTACTACTCCTGCTTATGCCACAAGAAACTTTGGTGGCTGCCGCCCGTTCGTGGCTGGCATTGCTCTTGCTTCTGGCTGCAGTTGACCAAATCCTTCAGGTGCATCGTCAAACCTCGACCAGTGGATTGCAATTCCGAAGCGGAGCCCTCGCATCCCTCTCCACCATGCTCGAGCCGCTTCATTTTGGGTTCGTTTTGGCCATGCTGATTGTTTTGAGCATATCACGTCCCTTCATATTCAGAGAATGGTCGATGATGGTGATCGGACTTCTTTGGGGCATCGCAATCGCCGAAGCTGTGAGCACTTTTGGCCCTGAATGGGGGATGTCCATTCGCGAGACATCTGGAACGCTTAGCCTGCAGGGGTTTGGAGCCCGCTGGATTTCTCCGCATTTCACACGCCTTTGGCTCATCGTTCTCTCCGTTTGGGGAGGCGGCATCTTATTACGTGAAAAGACGAAAGTGAGCCTTCGCGCTCACACCACCCGTACACATTTACTCATTCTATTTTGGGTGTCACTGCTCCTCGCGAGTCTTATTCAACCGACTTACCTCCCGTTCGTTACAGACGACATCCGCATTGCTTTTAAGGGACAATCCTACGGAACATTGGACAAGTTCTTAGGTGTAGGTGCCGCTTTTGGCGTCGTCGGACTCATTCCACAGACTCGCCGACACCATGGATTATCTGCAAAGGCTGACACCTTTCGTTTGTTGGTGATTCTCGGGAGTTTGTTGATTCTTTTTATGCCCTCTCTTTGAGGCGCGATTGGAAGTCTTTCCCGAACTTCGCCTCATGAAATTTGGTGTCGTAACATTCCCAGGATCCAACTGCGATATGGACATGGTCCATGCCTTGGAACATGATTTAGGTTTTGAAGTCGTACAGCTTTGGCACAAAGACCGTGACTTACAAGGCGCTGATGTCATCGTACTTCCAGGCGGATTTAGTTACGGTGACTATTTGCGAAGTGGTGCCATCGCACGGTTTTCCTCCATCATGGAGCCCGTTGTGGCACACGCTAAAAAAGGAGGACGCGTCTTTGGTGTTTGCAATGGCTTTCAAATTTTGTGTGAAGCGGGGCTTCTTCCAGGAGCTTTATTGCACAATGAGAGCCAGAAATTCATTTGTCGGAATGTCCATTTGAAGCCGGTGTCTCGGATCGCCTCAATCTCTGCTGAATTGGACCCTTCGAAACCACGGATGATTCCGATTGCGCACGGTGAAGGGAATTATCACATCTCCACAGATGGCTTGAAAGCCTTGGAAGATCAGGATCAAATCCTGTTCCAATACTGCGACGAAAAGGGCAAAGTCAACCCCTGGTCCAACCCCAACGGGTCCATGCACAACATCGCCGGTGTAGCCAATGAACAAATGAACGTCTTTGGAATGATGCCACACCCCGAGCGCGCCGCTAGTGAAGATCTAGGAAACACCGATGGCGCAGCCATCCTAAGCGGGCTGGTTGCATTGGCAGAAGCCTGACGCAGGGTTTATTATGTTGGCAAAATAGCCTGCTCCTTGCGGCACGCCGAACAAGAACACCTTAGATTTGTTGAGACCGTCTAACCGCATTGGCTCTGAACCATGAAATCCTTCCCTGCAGGCCCTCATCTTTCTCGCATCCAGACTCCTGATGATTTACGCAGTCAATTTGATCAATCAGATTTACCGGTGATTTGTGACGAACTCCGTCAGTTTATCGTGGATGTGGTGTCAGAGAAAGGGGGTCACTTTGGGGCGAGCTTGGGAGTCGTGGAATTGACTGTCGCTTTGCATTATGTGTTCAATACACCAGAAGACCAACTGGTTTGGGATGTAGGACACCAAGCTTACGGCCACAAAATCCTTACTGGACGACGCGACACGTTTCACACCAATCGCGAATACAAAGGACTTTCAGGCTTTCCAAAGCGAACGGAAAGTCCGTATGACACATTCGGCGTAGGCCACAGTTCAACGTCCATTTCTGCTGCATTGGGGATGGCCATGGCCAGCAAGATCGATGGCAAGAATCAGAAACAACACGTTGCAGTTATTGGCGACGGCGCCATGACAGCCGGTTTGGCATTCGAAGGGTTGAACCACGGCGGTGCTGAAGACACCAACTTATTGGTCGTTTTAAACGACAATTGCATGTCCATTGATCCGAACGTCGGCGCGTTGAAGGATTACCTGACTGATATCACGACGTCCAAGACATACAATAAAGTCAAGGATGAAGTGTGGCACCTTCTCGGACGTATTTCAAAATTCGGTCCCAATGCTCAAGCAATCGCGCAGAAAGTTGAAGCCGCTGTCAAGTCTGCCTTGCTCAATCAATCCAATCTTTTTGAATCCCTCAATTTTCGCTATTTCGGCCCCGTCGACGGTCATGATGTCGAGCATTTAGCACAAATTCTTGAAGACATAAAGCACATTCCTGGACCAAAATTACTGCACTGCGTTACGGTTAAGGGAAAGGGTTATGCTCCGGCAGAAGCCGGGAGTCCAACTACGTGGCACGCACCTGGTTTGTTCAATAAAGAGACGGGTGAAATTGTTCGAGTCAAGAAAACCGAACCACAGCCTCCCAAGTTTCAAGACGTATTCGGTCACTCCATTATTGAATTGGCCAAGATGGATTCGCGCATTGTTGGCGTTACGCCAGCCATGCCATCAGGATCGTCTCTAAAGTTTATGCTTGAAGAGATGCCTGACCGTGCCTTTGACGTCGGCATTGCAGAACAGCATGCTGTTACGTTTAGCGCAGGCCTGGCCACGCAAGGAAAAGTGCCCTTCTGTAATATTTATTCTAGCTTCATGCAACGCGCGTATGACCAAGTCATTCATGACGTTGCAATACAAAACCTCCATGTCATCTTCTGCCTTGACCGCGGAGGGGTTGCTGGAGCCGACGGACCGACGCATCATGGTGCATATGACATGGCCTACATGCGGTGCATTCCGAACATGGTTGTTTCAGCACCCATGGATGAAATTGATTTGCGGAATTTGATGTTTACAGCATCGCAAAAACACTCCGGCCCCTTCTCGATTCGATATCCACGAGGTGCCGGATCTATCGTAGATTGGAGACAGCCCTTTGAGACGATCACGATAGGGACAGGCCGCAAATTAGAGGCCGGAGAAGACATTGCAATCTTAACAATTGGCGCCATCGGAACGCAAGCAACGGAAGCAATCCCTTTATTGAAAAACCGTGCGATTTCAGCTGCACATTATGACATGCGCTTTGTCAAACCATTGGACGAAATGCTGTTGCACGAAGTCTTCGGTTCTTTTGATGAAATCATTCTTGTAGAGGATGGCTGTGTTTTAGGTGGGTTTGGAAGTGCGGTCATTGAGTTCATGGTAGACAATGGATATCACGCACAGGTCAAGCGATTGGGATTGCCTGACCAGTATGTCGAACATGGCACGCAACAGGAATTGTATGCAGAAAACGGATACGACACCCATGGAATCGTTGAAACTGCCGTTGCCATGATGGAACAAAAGAACAACCGTCTCACATCCATTCAAACGGCTGGATAACCCGAACCATGGAAGAGGAAATTCGCAACCGAGTCGATGAAAGTGGTCTTGTTTCACTCGACCTCGGCGATCTTCTACCAATGACGCCCATGGTCTCTTTTGATTTACAGGACCACCTTTGGGAAGGCTTTATTCTTCGTGAAAAGCCATTCCGAGAGATGCTGAAGTCGCTGAGCGAATCCGACTTTTCAGGACGCATAGTCGCCTTGTATTGTTCTACCGATGCTGTGATTCCAGACTGGGCATGGATGCTCGTTACCTCCCATTTGACCCTCCTCAAAGCCCACGTTTTAATCGGAAGTCAAGAAGAGGTTCGCTCACAACTGTTGATTGCCAACATCGACGCGATGGATCCAAAGCCTTTTGTTGGAGCACGCATTGTCATCAAAGGATGTTCAGAAGCTGGAGGTCCGCATGCTCTAGGGCAAGTCATCAGAAAACTGCAACCCGTTGCTCGCTCGATTATGTACGGTGAACCGTGCTCTACAGTCCCCATTTACAAGCTACCAAAAGCTTCAAGCTAGGCCTGCAGAATTGCAACATCTGAGGTAACTTCGAAGGGATATCCATTGATGATGCCCTGACCACATGATTACAGCAAGCTCAGACAAAAAGCTCTTCTTAATTGATGCATACGCACTGATTTTTCGGGCGTATTACGCATTCATTAAAAACCCCAGGATCAATTCCAAAGGGATGAATACCAGCGCAGTATTCGGATTCACCAATGCGGTTTTAGAAATTATTCGCAATGAGCACCCCACGCATTTAGCGGTCGTATTTGATTCGCCAGGAGGCTCATTTCGCAATGTTCAGTATCCCGAGTACAAGGCCAACCGGGATGAAACTCCTGAAGACATCAAACGATCTGTCCCATGGATATTCCAAGTCCTGGACGGACTCAACGTTCCGCAAATCAGCAAGGTTGGGTACGAGGCAGATGATGTCATTGGCTTTATCGCCCAAAAAGCAGAAATCGAAGGGTTCGATGTGTACATGATGACCCCAGATAAAGACTTCGGTCAACTTGTGACCGAGAAAGTCAGGATGTTTCGTCCAGCAAAAGGCGGAGGTCCCGCTGAAGTTTGGGGGCCACCAGAAATTTGCGAAAAATTCGGTGTCGATCATCCCAAACAGGTCATCGACCTCTTGGGTTTAATGGGCGATAGCGCTGACAACATCCCCGGGGTCCCGGGGGTTGGAGCCAAAACTGCTTCGAAACTGCTGCTCCAATATGGCAGCATGGAGAGCATCATGGAGCACAGTCATGAACTGAAAGGGAAGCTCAAGGAGCGCGTCGAAGAAAACAAAGAGCAGGCTTTCCTCTCCAAAGAGCTGGCGACTATTTGCTTGGATATTCCGATGGACATCGATCTAGACGCCATGATCATGGAGTCTCCCAAGCCCACCGAACTGCGCGCGACATTGGAGGACTTGGAGTTTCGCGCGTTGGCAAAACGCATCTTAGGGGATACTGAAGGCAGCCAGCCCGTCAAGTCCAAGACTGCTGCCAATGAAAACGCAGTATTGACCACTCCTGCAGACAATCCCGAGGGTGCTCAGTTGGACTTATTCGGCACACCCGCAGGAGCATCAAGTACAGAGTCTTCAGCACATTTTGCACCATCTACAACTGCGTTGTCTACCGAAAACTCTCTCGAAAAAGTCACGCATCACTATACCTTGGTGCAAGATCGAGCTACGCTCACCGCGCTTGTAAATCGTTTAAAAGAAGCGGACGTCTATGCGTTTGATACAGAAACCTCTGGGCTGAATACAATGGATGCCGAGTTGGTAGGCATGTCATTTTGCATGAAGGCCAATGAAGCTTTTTGGGTGCCCGTTGCGAGTGTCGACTGGACTGAAGGGAGCTTACTCGATGCGTTGCAAGATATCTTTTCAGATCCGTTAAAAGAAGTGGTCGCTCACCACTTCAAATTCGATTACAAAATGCTCGCTCGACGTGGCGTGCGTATCCAAAATCGACTGTTCGATACGATGGTTGCACATTATCTCATCCAACCTGAGGGATCCCACAAGTTGGATCGTTTGGCGGAAATCGAACTGAGCTACACGACCATCCCCATCACTGATCTCATCGGTAAATCGGGGAAAGATCAACGGACCATGGCAGACCTTGACGCTGCCTCGATCACCGATTACGCTTGTGAGGACGTGGACATCACTTGGCAACTCAGAGAGCGCTTCATACGGCAAATGCAGGGCGTTGTGGCCACAGAGCTGTTCGAAGAGGTAGAAATGCCACTTGTGCGCATTTTGGCTGACATGGAATTGGAGGGCGTACGTATCGATGTGAGTGAGCTTCAGACGTATAGCGTCGAACTCTCTGAGCGTCTTGAACAACTCACCACGAACATTCACGAAATCGCAGGGGAGGCGTTCAATATTGACAGCCCTAAGCAACTCGGAAACATCCTCTTTGAAAAGCTCAACATTCCTGCTCAAGTCAAAAAAACCAAGTCAGGACAGTATCCAACCGGTGAGGAGGTTTTATCCAAACTTCAAGATGCCCACCCCATCGTCACCGATATTCTCTCCTACAGAAAACTCAAGAAATTACTGAACACCTATGTTGAGCCACTACCAAAATTGGTCCATCCAGAAACAGGACGTGTTCACACAAACTACCAGCAAACAGTAGCGGCTACCGGGCGTTTGAGTTCAAAGGACCCCAACCTTCAAAACATTCCCATCCGCACACCTGAAGGACGGGCGATTCGAAAGGCATTCATTCCCGCTAGCAACCAACATGTCTTGCTCGCTGCCGATTACAGTCAAGTGGAGCTGCGTATTGCAGCGGCTCTGTCTCAAGATGCGGGTCTGGTGGAAGCGTTTATTCAAGGTATGGACATTCATACTGCCACCGCGGCGAAAGTCTTTGCCGTATCCCCTGACGAAGTGGACCGGGCTATGAGAAGCAAAGCCAAGGCGGTCAACTTTGGAATCCTTTATGGTCAAGGAGCATTTGGTCTGGCCCAAAACTTGAGCATTCCTCGGAGAGAAGCGAAGGAAATCATTGAGGCGTATTTCGAACAGTTCAAAGACCTCAAACAATTCACCGCCAATTGTGTCGAAAGCGTGCGCGAAAAAGGATACGCCGAAACGGTCATGGGCCGTCGTCGCTACCTCCCAGATATTCAATCCAACAACGCGACCGTACGCGCCTTTGCAGAACGAAATGCCGTAAACGCACCCATCCAAGGATCCGCTGCAGATATCATCAAAGTTGCCATGGTCGAAGTTGACAAGGCCCTTAAAGCCGCTGATCTCAAATCACGTATGATCATGCAGGTCCATGATGAATTGGTCTTTGATGTCTTACTTGAAGAAGTCGAAGCCGTCGAAAAGCTTGTGAAAACAGCAATGGTTGAGGCGGTCGCAATCTCCGTACCGCTCGTTGTGGACATGTCAACAGGGAAAGACTGGCTCGAGGCACATTGATTGAAGCATTTCTTCCTGAACATCTCACTGTGTGGAACTTTTTGGGAAGACACCCGTATACGACTCTGGTGCGAGGCAAATTGTGCTTCAATATCCAGCAATAATATCATGCGTTTCATT
>CAWVYB010000018.1:0-21609 GCA_963934215.1 uncultured Flavobacteriales bacterium
CTCCAATCGACTGAATGGTCCCGTGATGGAAAACAACATTGGCATGCTTCAAATCGGGCGGCCGCGACAGGCTTTCGTCGTTGCCGAATTGTGGGATGCTGAAGGAGAGAAACGGGTGTCACGGGTCTTGGTTCCCTAATTTCGCCTAATCCACTGTTTTTCATTGGTTTAACATGAGGTGTTTTAGCGTTTCTCAAAAAAAAACGTTGATTTTGAAGATTCCGCCTCATCTTTGCACAGCGAATAGGTCGGGTTGTTGATAACCTTTGAAACCATCGCAGGCGCGTTATCCCGAGTTGAACGCGCAATCGGACGACACCGAATGGCTCTCCCGAATTTCAATCAAAACTATTCGACTTGGGACGTTTACCGCACACGTTTTTGTGCGGACTGATTCCTTTCATTTTTGACTTTATTTACTGACTTGGGCCTATGCCCTGAAGTGCTTGACGCACTAAAACCGCTCGGATATTCTGAGCCCACCCCTATTCAAGCCGAAGCCATCCCCGTTGTGATCAACGGACAAGATGTACTCGGTTGCGCTCAAACAGGAACCGGCAAAACTGCTGCGTTTTCTCTTCCAATGATTCACCGGCTAATCCAACAAGAATTACCGGAAAGTGGTCGTCGACAGCCCAGGGCATTGATTTTGACCCCAACCCGCGAGTTGGCGACACAGATTGGCGTGAACCTAAAAGACTATAGCACCCAAACACGATTGCGATCCACTACCATTTTTGGAGGTGTTTCTCAAAATCGCCAAGTGGATGCCTTGCGTCGCGGTATCGATATCGTAGTGGCAACACCGGGTCGATTATTGGATTTGGTGAATCAACGTCACCTCGACTTGCGCGACATCAACACCCTCGTGCTTGACGAAGCGGACACCATGTTGGACATGGGATTCATTAATGACATTCGCAAGATCATTGCGATGCTCCCAGTAGAACGACAAACGTTGTTTTTCTCTGCGACCATGCCTCCCAACATTGTGACGCTTTCGAACGACATCCTTCGGTCACCTGTCCGCATCGAAGTCGCTCGTCAAAGTTCTGCAGCCGAAACCGTTGAGCAGACCATTTATTCGATTCGTCAAAACGACAAGCGTGACTTACTCGTGGCAATCTTAAAAGATGACGACGTGGATTCCGCGCTCGTTTTCACCCGAACCAAGTACGGAGCAGATAAAGTTGCCAAACACCTGAGCAACTCAGGGATTCAGGCTGAAGCGATTCATGGAAACAAAAGCCAACCCCAACGGGACCGGGCTATGAACGGGTTCAAAAAAGGAAAAATTCGCGTTTTGGTTGCTACGGACATTGCTTCACGTGGCATTGACGTCGATGAGCTGAGCCATGTGATCAATTTCGAACTGCCCAATATTCCTGAATCGTATGTTCACCGCATCGGACGAACAGGTCGTGCCGGATCAAGTGGAAAGGCTCTCAGTTTCTGCAATGAAGCTGACGAGCGTAAGTATCTGCGTGATATTCAAAAGCTGATTCAAAGGGAGATTCCGATTGATTCTTCCCATGAGTGGCATTTGGAGATGCCTCCTGTGAATACCATCACTGGAGCCACGTCGAAGAAAAAGGCAGGCCGCTCAGGCCAGGGTCAATCCCGATCCAATGACAGTTCGCGAGGACGCAGTTCAGACGGTCGTCGCGATCGCCCTCAAGGAGGCGGACGCAGCGGTGGTCGTAACCCTTCATCCCGCAATTCGGATTCTGACCGATCAGACAGCCGTGGTGGCCGTTCGGGAGGAAATGGAGGAGGCCGTTCAAGCTCAGACCGAAGACCCAGCACTTCAGGCAGCCAGCCTAGAAAGCAGTGGGAAGAACGATCCAACGACCGCAAGCCGCAAACTTCTCGCAATGATGGCCGTTCAGACGATCGCCGCAGTGCAGACCGTGGAGGACAAGGGGTAGGGCGTTCTGATAACAGACAAGGTGACCGAAGAAGAGATGATCGACCAGCTCGTCAAGGAGAACGTCGCGACAATTCTCGTGGAAGCGCTGCAGGATCTGATCGTCCAAAACGTCAAGAAGGACGTCCAGAACAACGCAGTGGAAGAACGACTGATTCACGCAATCAAGGGAGTGATTCTAGCTCAAAACCTAAAAAAGCCGTGTTCAAACCAAACGAGCCAAGCAAGGCCCGTCGGACTTTTGGAGGCTTCTTTGGATTTGGTAAAGAGGAATGACATCAACTTTGGCCTGAGAATTGCACCTTTGTAGGGTATGGACTCACAACGCATTCTTATTATTACCTCAGCGGCACTGGCATTAGCCTGTGCCGTTTTGGGTTACCAACTTTACGAGCGAACTGCCGATGTCGAAAGGGGTGAATCCGATCTTGTCGCGCTGTCGCTCGAAAAAGACCACGTGCTTTTTGACCTTGAAAAGCTCCGGTTTAGCTACGATACGCTGAACACGGAAAACGCGCTTATCATCGCAGAAATTGCTGATCAGCGCGCGCAGATTGACGGGCTCGTTCAACAAGTCCGCAATGGAAATTGGTCCTTATCCCGTGCGAAAAAGGAAGCGGAAACCTTGCGGACAATCATGAAGGGTTACGTTGCCACCATTGACTCTTTGAATCAGCTCAACTTAGCTTTGATTGATGAGAATGATCAAATGAGAGCCCGCGTCGAGGAGGTCCAAGAGCGCAATGCCAGTCTGGTCATTCGGCAGCAAAACATGGAGGACATCATCAGCACAGGGCAAACACTGCAGGCCTCTGAATCGAGTGCTTCAGGCATTCGTTTGTTGAGCAACGGAAAGCAGCGTGAAAGCAACCGAGCGGCGCGAGCAGATATGGTTCGTGTCTGCTTTACGTTATTGGAAAATAAGATTGCTCCTCCAGGAAACAAAACACTCCACCTACAAGTGACGACAGAAAGTGGTGAAATCCTTCTCGGAAGTCAAACAGAATCCACATCCGACGATCAAATTCGAATCAGTGCCACCCGCCAACTGGAGTATGCAAACGAACGATTGGAAGCGTGTGTTTTCTTCATGCCGATTGAACCCTTGTCAGAAGGCATTTATGCCATTTCCATACTCGAAGGTTCGGTGAAGATTGGGGAGGCCCAGCTGGTTTTGTATTGACCTGAAGCCTCTGTTAGCGTCCCCACTTGGGGCATGTATCACACGCTCTTTTGCTGTTGCGGTGGTTGCCCCCGATGAGGTAGCCCAAAGCGAAGGCTCCTTCAAAATAACCGATGCGTTGCTCTGCACCAGCATCCCCTGGTCCTTGTATCCGAATCCAAGGAAGCGAAACTCCCCCCATATGAGCTGTCGTTTGGATGAAGAACCGGCGGTGCAATTGCATTCTCAGCCCCGCGTGGAAACCCATCCCCAAACCGCTGATGCGTTGTGGATTCTTTTGACGGACATCGGCCCATCGAAAGTCCGTGCTGCACACGACTATGCCTGCACCAGCTGCTGTAAATCCGCTCAACGCGATGTTCGCCTGACGCGCCTCCCAAATGGCCCATTCCCGTTCGAAACTGAACCGCACAAAGTTCATTCCATCGCTGTGCTCCAAGTTGAAGCCTGGACCCCAATAAATCGGCTCATCGACATAGTCCAATACGGGATCAACAGCAGAAACAATTCCCATGTCACTTGCGCTAGCAAACCCCGAGACGTTCACCGTTTGCTTGGTTAGCTTGTATTTCATGTGGTCCCAACCGGCCGAAAACCACCACTTTTTAGATATTTTCTTCCCAAAACGCGCATTGTATTGTGGAATGGTGAATAGCCCTGGATGAAAATACACTTTCGCTTGAAACCGCTCCGGCATATCATTCGCTTCGACATCATCAAGCGTGAGGTCAAAGGCGCCTCCCGGACCTGTTCCCCAGATGTGTACATCAGACGTCGTATACATGGAGCGATTGTATCCCCAAGTGATATACCAATCCCCCTCCTCTGTTTGCCCTATCGCATCTATCGAGACCAACCCAAAAAGCACAAGCAGGATCGCTGGAGCCTTCATTCGTCTATCAATTCCTTCCGTGCACTGAAAAATCATGCCCCAAAAGTAAGCGCTTCCCGTCTTCATTTGGGACATGACCAAACACAACGAATGCACTCCTCCAATGCAGACCACAAAAAGAGGCCTGTGGGGGGAAGGTATAGCAGCGAAGCATTTGCAATCCATGGGGTATACCATCGTCGAACGCAATTGGAGGCACCGAAAATTGGAGGTTGACCTCATCGCCCGTCTTCACGATGAATGGGTCTTCATTGAAGTAAAAACACGAAAAAAAGGATATTTAGCCAGTGCTTTGGAGGCCGTAGACCTCCATAAACAACAACGTATTATTGACGCATCACACCACTTTATTCGGGGTCTATCGAAGGCCCCACAGTCCATTCGATTCGACATCGTTTGTGTTGAATTCGATGCAGTTGGATCTCGAATTCAACACATCCCGGATGCTTTCATTTCACTGCCCTGAAGCCGTTATCTTTGCTCCATCATGAGGAAAACTCCTTCAGCAGGCCGACGAGCCTCAACTACCGGTTCAAAAGGCCAATCGAAGTCGACGAAAAGAACGACAACGGGCGGGCGAAAAACCGGCGTTTCCAAAACATTCCGACCAGGAACAACAGGGAAACCGCATACAGGAAAGTCTCCTCATGCTTTTGGTGGGACCAAAAAAGTCCCTTCCGTAAAAAAGCCGTTGCCCAACAGCAACGCACCGATGCGCTTGAACCGCTTTGTCTCCAACGCAGGGATTTGTTCACGCCGAGAAGCCGACGTCCTGATTGAATCAGGAGCTGTTATGGTCAACGGTGAAATCGTCACATCGATGGGCTTCAAGGTGGCGTCTACCGATGTCGTCCATGTTGGTGGGGAAGCCATTCGTCCTGATGCCAAAAGGTATGTTCTGTTGAACAAGCCCAAAGGTTTTGGGACCTCCATTGCTGATTTCAATGCCCGAAGAGGGGTTATGGAATTGGTTCAAAAAGCATGCAAAGAAGAAATTCGGCCATTGGATAAGTTGGATCGCGAGAGCACCGGCTTGATGCTTTTCACCAACGATGAGCCGCTCGCCGTTCGTCTCAATGATCCACGAAGTGGCATGAAGCGCCTTTACCACGTTATTCTTTCTGACAAGCTGAGCGTAACTCATTTGGAGGCTATGAGAGCTGGGTTCGTCCTAGACGAAGGATTTGTTAAGGCTTCCGCCGTCGAAGTTGTGGGCGAAGACCGGCACCAAATCGGTTTGGAGATTATGTCCAGTAGAAGTCGAATTGCTCGTCGCATGTTTGAGCATTTCGGTTACAAGGTGCACAAAGTCGACCGTGTAATTATTGGTCCACTGTCCAAGAAAAACGTACCCCGTGGCACCTTCCGGCACTTAACGGAAGCAGAAGTCAATATGCTTCTCATGTCATCCTAAGAAACTTTTCTGATGCGCAGTTTAGTGATCATCCCAACGTACAATGAAATCGAGAACATCCACAAGATGCTCGACACTGTTCTTGGGCTTCAACCGTCATTTGACTTGCTTGTTGTTGACGATGGCTCTCCAGACGGGACTGCGCAAGCCGTTCAGTCTGTTCAATCGGACCATCCGCAACAAATCCACCTGTTAGAGCGCTCTGGAAAGCTCGGATTGGGTACCGCTTACATTGCTGGTTTTCAATGGGCTTTGGAACGAGATTATCAGTTGGTTTATGAAATGGATTGCGATTTTTCACACAATCCCACGGATCTGGTTCGACTCCGTCAAGCGTGCATAGATGGAGCAGACGTCGCCGTTGGCTCGCGCTACGTCAAAGGAGGAGCCGTGAGCAATTGGCCCATCGGTCGCGTTCTTATGAGTTACTTCGCATCCGTATATGTGAATAGCATATTGTGGCTCGGCGTCCGAGATAGCACCGCTGGATTCAAATGCTATCGTCGCGAAGTTTTGGAGAAAATTGATTTGACCCGCATCCGTTTTATTGGATACGCCTTTCAAATCGAAATGAAATACAACGCCAAACAACTGGGGTTCAAAATTGAAGAAGTCCCGATTACGTTCGCTGACCGCGAACTGGGCACGAGCAAGATGAGTATGGGTATTTTCAAAGAGGCTTTTCTAGGTGTTCTTCAAATGCGCCTTCGGGGCGTCAAACCGACATCCAAAGCATCATGAGTGCAGCACAACCAACCCTTTTCAGCCAAGCCGTCATCGTCACTGACGGAAAGAGCGAGGTAGGTGATGTTCTCATTGGTTCAAACGGAACGATTGTAGCCGTTGGTGGGGACCTTTCGGAGCATCCAGGAGCGAGTCAGGCCATCGTTATTGACGCGAAGGGCCAGTGGTTAATGCCTGGGTGCATTGACGACCAAGTTCACTTCCGCGAGCCCGGCCTTACCCACAAAGCAGAAATTGCGACGGAATCAGCCGCAGCCGCAGCCGGGGGGATTACCTCCTTCATGGAAATGCCCAATACGGTTCCTCAGGCTCTCACCCAGCAGCTGTTGGAAGATAAGTATGAGAGAGCCGCTGAGGTTAGCGCTGTGAACTACTCCTTTTTCATGGGAGCCTCCAATGACAACTTGGCGGAAGTTCTCAAAACAGACCCCAAACGGGTTTGTGGAATCAAGGTTTTCATGGGCTCCTCAACAGGAAATATGCTCGTAGACAATCGCGAGGTGTTGGAAGCGGTATTCAAGGAAAGTCCCATGATCGTCGCCACACATTGTGAAGACGAACAAACAATTCGGAGAAACACCGAACAGGCTCGAGCGCTTTTTGGAGAAGCGGTTCCCATCAACCATCACCCCATCATTCGGAGCGCTGAAGCCTGTTATCGTAGCTCTTCAATGGCCGTAGAATTGGCTGAAAAATGGAATACACGCCTGCACATTCTCCACATTTCCACAGCGAAAGAGGTGGGGCTGTTTCGCAACGACATTCCAACGAGTGAAAAGCGCATAACGGCTGAGGCGTGTGTACACCACCTCTGGTTTACCGATGCCGATTACGATGAGAAAGGAACTTTCATCAAGTGGAACCCTGCGGTAAAGACACAAGCTGACCGGGCAGAAATACGCGCTGGTTTGCTTGATGGCCGAATCGATGTCGTTGCCACAGACCATGCGCCTCACACCTTGGAAGAAAAGCAACAGTCTTATTTCAACGCTCCTTCGGGCGGGCCGCTCGTTCAACATGCATTGGTAGCGATGCTCGAGCTCGTCCACCAGGGTGTATTGCCGATACATGAGGTCGTAAATCTTATGGCACATCGCGTTGCAACGGTCTTTGACATCCCCAATCGAGGATATATCCGCCCAGGTTATCAAGCCGATTTAACCCTTGTATCACCGAATAGTCTTTGGACGGTTGAACGTCAAGGTTTGCTTTACAAATGCGGGTGGTCACCGTTCGAAGGAACGGCCTTCAAGTCGCGAATCGCTGGAACTTGGGTCAACGGAGTTCATGTGTTTGATGGACAATCCATTCAGACCACTCAAGGGAACCACGCTGGGCAACGGCTAACTTTTGACCGATGAGCCGGTTCATCCTTGTGCTCTTACTAGCGGGTTTGGGGGCGTGCTCATCATCCAAACAACCCGCACCCACGCCACCTTCTCACATTCTCTCCCGTGATAGCTTTTTATTGATGCTCACTGAAGTGCAGTTGATTGAAGGTGTCTCCAAACAACGGTTGTTGCGCAATGATGATGAAGAGTCGCTCTTAACCGGTCACTATGCCGAACTTTTTCAGCGCTTTGACATCTCCGAGACGACATTTTTAGAGAGCTACCGCTGGTGGTATACCCAGCCCGCGGCAATGGATGCGCTGTTGCAAGAGGCCGCTGAAGCATTGACCGCTATGGAGCGCATTTCTGTTCAATCCAAAACAGACGAGCGCAAGCGCTAATTGGAGCTCAATTGCTCCTTGCAGATTCTAGCAGTCTCGGAAATAACCGCGTTGATGGATTGGTATTTCCAGACGATACCGGCTTCCCCCAACGTCTTTTCCAATCGGTCACTTTGGTAGCTGTGGTTTTTATGGGTGGTGGCTACTGATTCCTTCGTTGCTTTTGCGCGTTTTCCCGAAATGAACTCCAGCGCCATAGACAAACGCCAAACCGCACCCATCATCCAAGGTTTGACCGGTCGAGAAGGCCGTGGTACCTTAAAATCGTCCGCCATTTGATTGAATACAGATTGGTACGACCTGTTTTCTGCATTCAGTAGATAGCGTTTTCCCCAGCATTTCTGATCGCCTAACACATGGCATGCACGGGCTACATCGTATGCGGCAACAAAGCCATTTGACCCCGTGGGATGCCATTTCAATCCCTTGTAAACCATAGCAAACAAAGCCGATGAACTTCGGTTAAAATCGCCCGCTCCAAGGATGACTGTTGGGTTCAATGTCAATACCTTCAATCCCTCTTCCTGACCACGCCAAACCTCAAGTTCTGACTCAAACTTACTGTGTGCATAGGCCGTTACATTTGGCCCGCTTTCAAAGGGAACTTCTTCGTGCACCGGCTCGCCCGTTACCCTGCCCAAGGCTGCCACAGAACTCAGATGTACCAACTCTTCCACTCCTACGTGCAACATCGCATTTACAAGTATTCTCGTGGCATCGCGATTGACCCGCATCATGTGTTGGGCATCCTTGGGGTGAAAAGAAACGACCGCAGCGAGATGATAAACACGGGAGCATCCTGCGATGGCCTCTTCCATAAAAGAACCATCCAAGAGATCTCCTTCGCACCATTCTACTCTTTGGTCGTCCAAACCACGATGATCTAGAAAACGAAGCAACGCCTTTCGATCAGACTGTGGACGACACAATAGCCGCACTTCACGGCCTCCAGCCAACAATTCAGCCACCAAGTAGCGGCCAACCAAACCTGTTCCACCCGTAACGAATTCCATGATTCAAATTTAGTTGGAGAATAGGCCCGAAATTCGCAACTCCGATGGCACGTTCTACGCACATTCAACAAATCCTTGATCGCCTCCCGCATCAGCCAGGAGTCTACCAGCATTTTGATGCCGTAGGCAAGCTGCTGTACGTCGGTAAGGCCAAGGATTTGAAAAAACGTGTGACCAGCTACTTCACCAAACAACAGCATGAAAACGGGAAAACCCGTCTATTGGTTTCCAAAATCGCGGACGTTCAGTGGTTGATTACACCCACGGAAGCTGATGCTTTATTGTTGGAGAATAGCTTGATCAAGGAGCACAAGCCCATTTACAACATCCAACTCAAAGACGACAAGACCTACCCCTATATCGTCATTAAAAAAGAGCCCTTCCCTCGGGTTTTTGCCACGCGCCAATTCATTCGCGACGGCAGCGAGTACTTCGGTCCGTTTCCGAGCGTAAAAACCATGCACACGGTGTTGGAGTTGTGCCGCAAGCTCTATCCCATCCGAACATGCAGCCTGTCTCTGACTGCTGAAAATATCGAGTCGCAAAAGTTTCGAGTTTGCTTAGAGTACCACATCGGGAATTGCCTCGGTCCCTGCGCGGGCCACCAGTACACCGAATCCTATGAAAAAAGCATTGACGCTATTCGCTTTCTCCTCCGAGGGAATCTTGCCGAAGTCGTGCGCCTGTTGGAACGGCAAATGAAGACCGCCGCTGACGCGCTCGCTTTTGAAGATGCGGAGCGTTTCAAACTGCGCCTGCAATCCGTTCGGAAGTACCAGGCAAAAAACACCATTGTGCACCCGACCATCACCGATGTGGATGTTTTTTCTGTGGTCCAAGACGCTCGTTGCGCCTATGTCAACTTCCTGAAAGTACAAAACGGCTCCATCATTCAAGGACATACAGCCGAAGTGAAGCGAAAGCTAGGAGAGGAAAACAGAGAGGTTCTCGAAGCCGCAATCGTGCAAATGCGCGATCGATTTCAAAGCGAATCAAAAACAATTTACACGCCCTTCCTCATTGAATTGGCCTTGCCTAGCGTCACGAGTCACGTGCCGCAACGAGGCGATAAATTGAGGTTGGTAGAGCTCTCCGAACGCAATGCTAAGTTTTACATGCGTGACCGGCAAAAGCACCTGGAACAAACAAATCCCGAAGCATCTACACAACGTCTTCTCGAGACAATGCAGGAAGACCTTCGCTTGACCGCATTGCCCGTTCACATCGAATGCTTTGATAACAGCAACATCCAAGGAACCAACCCCGCGTCAGCCTGTGTCGTGTTCAAAAATGGAAAACCAGCGAAATCAGACTATCGAAAGTTCAACATTCAAACCGTGGTCGGCCCCGACGATTTCGCCTCGATGCGCGAAGTCGTTTATCGACGGTACAAGCGGTTATCTGAAGAAGGTGAACCCTTGCCGCAATTGATTATCATCGACGGCGGAAAGGGGCAGTTATCTCATGCCATGGAGGCCCTTGAGGAATTGGGGCTTCGCGGGAAAATTGCCATTATAGGCATTGCCAAGCGGCTTGAAGAGATCTTCTTTCCTGGAGATAGCTTGCCTTTATTCATTGACAAGCGTTCGTCCACACTTAAGTTGATTCAACACTTGCGGAACGAAGCTCACCGATTCTCCCTCGCCCACCATCGAGATTTACGAAGCAAAGCCGCGTTGCATTCAGAGTTGGACGACATACCGAGCGTTGGCAGCGTGACCCGACATAAACTCATGGCTCACTTCAAAACAATCCTCGCCATTCGACAAGCTACTGAAGACGAGCTGTTGGAGGTCGTCAACTTGAAGGTTGCTAAAAACATCTTGAAGTTCTTCAAGGCTTCCGATTCCTGAGGCTTCTAGCTCAGAAACTGGGACCCCGATTCCAGTGCGCAGTGATCTTCGGGGAACCGGTGTCGGTTGGCTACTATGCGGCGGTATCCCCATTTTGTCAAAGGTTTAAACAAAGCTGAACACGCCAAAACAATCGCTTCCTGAAGCGGAGAACGCAAGGTCTTGGCAAGGCAGCGCAAGGCGTCCAATTCGATCAAGGCTTGAGTATCGGTATACACAACCAAAGACGCAAACGGTGCAGTACGAAGATTCGCTGGAAGCACCTTGAGGGCTGTTTCTCCTTGAAGCGATGCAAACCGCAAGCCGCTTTCTTTCTTTTGCCAAGCAATGCACCGGCGAACGGCTCGACTGCACAAACCACATGCGCCATCATAAAACAAGATCGGTGAGCCCGTGACTTCACTCACCATCGGAAATGCGGGTCTTCCATGCCGGATGTAAGTTCCTGGTAGGCCGCGACAAGTTCTTCAACAATAGAAGCTGCGGGTTGAATCCACTTGATTTGACCGCTCACTTGACCAATTTCAAGTTCGCCTTCGTTTAAATCGCCCTCGAACATGCCTTTTTTAGCGCGGCCTCTACCCAGCAGACTGCGCAATTCCTCGACCCCAACCCCAGCCTCTTCGGCTGCTGCGACTTGCTTAGAAAAGGGATTGTCCAACAAGCGCACCGGCGTCAAATCTTTGAGACGTAAAAGCGTTTCTCCTTCCCCAGCTTCTAAAATGCGCTCTTTGAATGCGCGGTGGGCCGACGATTCAGGTGTCGCCACAAAGCGACTTCCTATTTGTACCCCCTCCGCTCCCAAGGCAAAGGCTGCGAGCGTGGTTCGGCCATCATGAATCCCTCCAGCAGCGATGACCGGAATTTGGACTGCATCCGCAACTGCAGGAACCAAACACATCGTCGTCGTTTCCTCTCTTCCATTGTGACCGCCTGCCTCAAATCCTTCGGCGACAACGGCATCCACTCCAGCCGCTTCGGCTTTTAAAGCAAACTTGACACTGCTGACCACATGGACCACACATATGCCTTTCGTTTTGAGTGCAGAGGTCCATTTAGACGGGCTTCCCGCACTCGTAAACACAACCGGAACACCCAGCTCCATAATGGTCTGCATATGCTCTTCTATAGCCGGATAAATCAAAGGGACGTTTACAGCAAATGGCCGGTCTGTTGCAGCCTTGCATTTCGCTATTTGGTCGCGCAAGACCTCCGGGTACATGGATCCCGCCCCGATCACCCCCAAACCTCCAGCGTTTGAAACCGCACTGGCGAGTTCCCAACCGCTGCACCAAATCATTCCTGCTTGAACAACGGGCCATTGCACTCCAAAAAGGGCTTGTAGACGGTTCATCGTTCAAAGAGTTTGAGGTTGTCCTGTTCAACAGCCGGGTTCCGGACTTCCGTATTGAAATATGTACGAGACTTCTCTGATTGCTGTTCCCAATCAGTATGACTGACATTCAGCGCAATGCTTAAGCCTTGCAGCCAAGCCGTCTGATCCAACGGCCAATCCCATCCAACCCCTTTTGACTCCAAATCACGCCATGGGGTGCGATCACTGATCAAAACAGGACATCCGTGGGCCCAAGCCTCCACGATAGAATGTCCAAAATTTTCTTGGGTGGTTGATGACAATAAGTAGTGCGCTTTCTGCCAAAAAGGGGCCAATTCCGTCGGAGCCATTCCACCGACAAACTCCACGACGATTCGATCCTGATTTCGAGCCATGGCATCCAATTCCTTTTGATACGCCTCATCCTCAACAGGACCGATAAAGGTCATCTTGATTGGACGAGAGCTCGGAGCATTCAGCAGCGCCTCCAGTCCAAAGTGCAGGTTCTTGACTCGGTGAATCCGACCGACCGAAACCACATTCCAATTCTCCGCATCCCTCGGAGATGCTACCAAAATGCTACCTCCTGGGATATTTTGAGCCACCCGGCAATCCGCATTCATAAACTGTCCCAACACCTCATCGCGCTCCATGGGTGTTGAAGCATGCCAACGCATATTTCGAAACAATCCCGTAGCACGTGCATACGACAAGAACAATCGCTTTTTCAACGGTTTCAAGCTGAGAGCAGCAGACCCCAACATTCCTCTTGGAGCCAAAACGATCCGCAGATTGCCCCTTTTTCGAGCAGCGCGCAAAGGAATCAACGTGAAGTGTTTCGAAAAGACGCTGTTCAAGTGCAACCAATCTGGATTCAGTTCACCTAAAATTCGGGTCCATGCCTTGGAATTCCAATTCGATCGGGTCCAATGCATCACCTGAATGCTTCCAGCGCCACATTCGACTGTTTCCCAAGTATCCAAAGGGATATCCAACGGACGGTCCTGTCCCAAATCATATGCTCCAGATATGACCCAAACATCACACGTGCTTGCGAGCAAAGAAACCAGATTGAAAGTACTGCGTATAGGTCCTCCCGCTCGGAATGCCGGGGGGAACCAGTCCACCGAAACCACGATCCGTTGGCGGTTGGCTTCAGGCAATCCCATGGCGCTTCATCCAGTTCCCGAGTACGACAAGCATCCAAATACGAGAAAAAGTCCAGCGGGCATCTCCCGCCAGAAAAGCCTCCCAAATGCGGTCAATGTGTTTCGTGTTGATCGAATCCAAACCAGACAACGCTTCTAGCCCTTCTTCGCAAAGCGGCTTCAATTCGGCACGCATCCATTGCTCCCACGGTAGGGTGAATCCCATTTTGGGACGGTTGACCACTTCTTTGGGCAACAAGTCAGGCAACGCATCGGTCAGTAATTTCTTGGCAGTGTGAGGCCACTTTTCCGCATCGGATGCAGCCAAAGCTTCGACAACAAGGTGATGGTCTAAAAACGGAACGCGCACTTCGAGAGCATGCGCCATGGACATCTGATCCGTATCACGCAACAATGTATGCCCCATGTATGTGTGCATTTCTGCCAAACCGACCTTACTCAAAAAAGGCAAATTAAACCCCGCTGTTCCGGGCTCCAAAGCCTGCTGCATCCAACCAAAAACGGCATTGGGATGACGGGCCAAACTTGGAGCAACTTTACGCAAGTCCCGCTCCAAAAGCATTTGACGCGATAGCGGGTACGTGTGTTCCAAATCGAAGTAATCGCCCGCTAAGATGTCCGCCATCTTGCGCGCCGTTCCCGTGGATTTGATGGCGGCATAGACTGAGCCAACCAATTTTCTCAACCCCTTGGGCCAAGAGGCAAGCCACCGTTTTTGAACGAGGTCATGGGAACGGATAAATACGGGGTAACCTGCAAACAATTCGTCTCCACCCAAACCACTCAAAGCCACCGTAATTCCCGCCTTTTTCGTTGCTTCGCTCACCACGAATGTGTTGGGTCCATCTCCTGATGGGTGATCCATTGCTGCGAGAGCTGCGGGAACTTGTTCCAAAAAGTTTTCTGCCGTCAATCGAATTTCGTGGTGGTTCGTATTGAAACGCTCTGCAATGAGACGTGAATAGGGACTCTCGTCAAATTCACCTTCATTGAAGGTGACACTAAACGTTGAGATCTGGTTTTCCGAAACCTCTTGCATCAACCCGACGATTGCGCTCGAATCAATTCCTCCAGACAAAAACGCCCCAAGTGGAACATCGGCGCGCATACGCAACCGGACGGCCTCTTTCAATTGAGTCCGAATGCGATCGGTGCGTTCTTTTCGAGAGAAGACCGGCGGCAATAAAGACGCTTCATGCGCAGCATCCCACCATTTCTCCATCTGCATCTCTTCCCCCTGCAATCGAATCCAATGTCCCGGTTCAAGTAGCTTTACATCTTTGAGAATGGTGCGGGGCGCGTGCACCGTTTGGTACCGCAAATAATCCGCCAACCCAACAGGGTCGTGCTCTCGTTTGACGCGATTCGACGCTAACAGGCTGCGGATTTCACTGGCAAACAACAACGCACCATTCGACTCCGAATAATACAGCGGCTTGATTCCGAGGCGATCGCGGACCAGCAACAATTCGCGCTGCTCCGAATTCCACCAAGCAAACGCAAACATCCCGTTGAACCGGTGAAGAGCTGAACGACCCCATTGTTGCAGCGCAACTAACACCACTTCCGTATCGCTATCCGTCTGAAAATCGTGTTGCGATTCGAGCTCAACGCGTAATTCTCGGTAGTTATACACCTCCCCGTTGAAGACCAAGGCGTCTCCTGATTTCGCGGCCAAAAACGGCTGATTGGAAGCCTCTTGTGTGTCAATGATGCTCAACCTTTGGTGGCCGAGTACAAGCTCTAAATCCTTATCCCAAATACCGGAAGCATCCGGTCCTCGATGGGCCAGAGCGGCATTCATGCACGCTATCGTTTCACGCGCCTCATCACGCGCTTGTTGACCGGTTAAACCATATATGCCTGTGATGCCACACATATTCAGTCTTCGCCCGCTGTGTTTTCTTTCCTTGCCGCCAATATTCCGTCCCACCCTTGTGCCTTGAGAGGGGTTTCCATTCCGTTCCGAGTGATCAAGAGGTGTTCGCTAGGGTCTTCCGTAATGTGGCCAATGACCGAGAATTTTGGGTGGTTGTGCACCTTGTCATAATCCTCCTGGCTGATGGTGAACAAAAGCTCGTAATCCTCCCCTCCGCTCAGCGCGCAAAGTGTCGGGTCGAGGTTGAATTCTCGGGCCGTCTCATAGGTCTCTTCATGAACTGGGATTTTCTCCTCAAACAACTTTACACCACATCGAGAGGCCGTACACAAGTGAAACACCTCCGAGGCCAAACCATCTGAAATGTCAATCATGGATGTGGGCTTTAGCCCCAAATCGGCCATTTCTTGGATGACATCTGTTCGTGCTTCTGGCTTGAGCTGCCGTTCCAAAATACCCTCATGACCTTGAAGTTCTGGCTGGGTTGTAGGCGCTGATTTGAAGACCTCTTTTTCTCGCTCAAGGACTTGAAGACCCATGTATGCTCCGCCCAATTCTCCGGTAACAACCAACAAATCATTTGCCTTTGCCCCGGAGCGCGAAACGATGGAATTGGAATTTGCCATGCCAATGGCCGTGATGCTCAATACCAATCCTGCCTGAGAAGAGGTGGTGTCTCCCCCCACTAAATCCACTCCATACACTTCGCAGGCTTTCAAGATTCCAGCGTACATCTCATCCACTGCTTCAACAGAAAACCGGCTACTCAAAGCCATGGAAACTGTTATTTGCGTTGGCAAAACGTTCATCGCACAGATGTCCGAAAGGTTGACAACGACCGCTTTATAACCCAAATGCTTTAGCGGCATGTAGGACAAGTCGAAATGAATGCCCTCGCACAACATGTCCGTTGATACGACCACTTTGCGATCTCCGCTGTCCAAGACAGCTGCATCGTCTCCAACACCAACTAAAGTTGATGATTGACGATGTTTCAAGCCTTCGGTCAGTCGACGAATCAACCCGAATTCTCCGATTTTTTCTATCTCCGTACGTTCCATGCGTCAAAGTTACCCAATCCCAAGGAGAACCGGTCGTCTCAAACGCTTTGGGGTTCGGTCAGTTGGAAGCGGGTGGTGCCGCTGAAACCAGTTTGATTTCACCAACGAAATGCAATGGCATCCCAGCAAATGGGTGGTTGAAATCAACGATGACAGAGTTCAATTGAACTTCTGCAACGACCCCAATCATTTCTTCGCCGTCCTCTGTTTCCATTGGAACAACTGAGTCCACTTCAAAAATGCTTTCGTCCAACTCCCCATCTACGATGAACGCTGATTTAGGCACCTCAACAAACCCTTCCGGATCCTCAGGACCATATGCATCCTCTTCAGAAAGCACGAATTCAAAGGAATCTCCTCCTTTTTTACCCATCAAAGCGGCTTCAAATGCAGGCAAAACCTCATCCTGTCCAATCGTAAATCCAAAAGGGTCCTCAGCAGGACACACCTCCAGTTCTTCTCCTTCAGGGCCGTCTTCGCGAAGCACATAGGTGATTTCAACGTAAACACCATTTGAGATATTCAATTCCTTCATACGGCGAAAGTAGTCAGTTGAAGTAAATTGCCGACATGACCCAACCCAATCCTTTTCACTTGCTGCGTTTTTTGCTGATTTGTGCCGGCGCTTTGGTATTCCAACCCGCCATCGGACAAGAAACCTTAGATGATCAACGGTCATTCCGATCGCCTCGGGTTTTCAATCCTGTCCCGTGCCACCATTATCGGCACGCCCGCGCACCCCGCGCAGACGAAGCCCCACCGGCACCACGGTGGATGATGAATTACGACATGAGTGAATCCATTGCGCGCAGCGATTCGTTTGATGTGGCGACCTACGCGCTCGACCTGGATGTGACCGAATACAATCTGCACCAGCTCAGGGCTCACGCCACCATCGGCTTCAATGCCCTCAATTCTGAGGCGACCGACCTGTGGTTTGATTTGGTTGAATTGACCGTTGATAGCGTGCATCTCAATGGCATAGAAATTGGTTTTGAACAAGGTGAATTTCAATTGCATGTGGATGCGCCCCAATTGGGATGGGAAACGAACAGTCCTTATGTAGTGGACGTTTGGTACGGCGGGATTCCCTACCAAGATCCTTACTGGGGAGGCTTCTATTTTGTGAGCGATTACATCTACAATTTGGGCATCGGCTTGACGACCATCCCTCCCAATTTTGGAAAGGTGTGGTATCCGTGTTTTGACAACTTTGTCGAGCGCGCCACCTATACCTACAACGTGACGAGTGCAGGAGGGCGCACCGCTCACTGCCAGGGAACTTTCCTCGGGGAAACGCAACTCGGAGGCGACACGGTGACTCGGAGTTTCAATTTGGCGCATCCCATTACGACGCATCAATCGGCCATTGCGGTCGCGCCCTATGTTGATTCCAACATGGTGCACATGGGAGCGTTTGGAGAGATTCCCATTCGCTTGACTGGAAAAGCAGAACACATCAACGCGATGGTTACAAAGTTCCAAGAACTGGGATCTGCTATTGACGCCTTGGAATATTGGTGGGGACCGTATGCATGGGAACGTGTGGGGTATGTTTTGACGACGGATGGTGCCCTGGAAATCCCAACCAACATTGCCTATCCGCAATTCATGGTCGGCGAAGGGTTGGTGCAGAATGGGGATTTGTTTAGCCATGAATTGGGCCACCATTGGTGGGGTGATTTGGTTGCCCCTACTCTTCATAACCACATGTGGATCAAAGAAGGACCGGCCGAATACAGCTCCCACTTGTTCGTTGAGTGGAAAGATGGGCAGGAGGCATTTATCGACGTGGTGAAGGACAACCAGTTGTACGTGCTAGAAGAGACTCATCTTCAAGACGATGGTTTTCACCCACTATCACCGATGCCAGATGAGCACATTTATGGGCGGCACACATATTATAAAGGAGCTTCCATCCTGCACAATCTGCGCGCTTATCTCGGGGATGAGTTGTACCGCAGTGCCATGCAATCTGTGTTGGCGACGCACATGGATAGCCACATGGATGCAGCGGTGTTTGAATCCACGTTGGAAGACATTACAGGAGTGGACATGACTCCTTGGTTCGAAGCTCAGATCCTGCAACCGGGGTTTTCCACATGGCTCATCGATTCAACCGCTCAAGCCGCTTCCGACATGTCCACGACCTTGTTCCTCCAGCAGAAATTGAGGGCGTGTGAGAATTATCACAACGCGGAACCTTTGGACGTGACCGTTTGGGATGCCGATTGGAATCGCTACGACACGCAGATTAGCGCAAGCGGGCAAACCGATGTGATCACCATTGATCATCCCGGAATCTCCAATCCCGTGATGTTTGCATTGAACGCCAATGGCCGTTTGAACCAGGGCCGCATGGACTTCACGTATACCATCAACGATACTGAGGGAATTCAAAATCTACCTTGGGTTGCGATGCGAGTGGGATGCGATGTGATGCCTGAAGGCGATTCCGCTTTGGTGCGAATTGAACACCATTGGGCCGCCCCGGATGCGGGACCCGTTGAGCCCTATGTCGATGAACTCAGCACCACCCACTTTTGGACTGTTGGTGGCATCTGGCCTGCCGGTGTTTTGTTAGACGCTCGGCTGCAGTATTATGGAAATAACACCGATCAGCTGGATTTCGAATTGTACGGAAACACAGAAGAAAATGGTTTCTTAGCGTGGCGACCTAACGCAAGTGCTGCATGGCAAGAGTGCTTGGATTACGAATGGCAACCGGGGTCTTTAACCAATGGAGCAGGCTTGTTCCGAGTATTGAATTTACGCCAGGGGCAGTATGCATTTGCCAAGGGAGATGTGGCGGCGGACGTGTCCACATTGGAGCCGAATCAAACCCTACAACTTTGGCCCAACCCTGTTCAGGAAACCTTGAATTTACAACTCGAACAACCGGTTGAATCCGTGCGGGTCACCGATGCTTTGGGGCGCACTGTATACAGAATGCAACTGACAGAAAATCAGAAAACCCTCGCCATTCCTGTCCAACGATTGGAAGCGGGTTTGTATCATATCGTTCTTCCCACAGGAACAACGCAGTCCTTCATCAAGAATTGACCGGACGTCTTGAGATAACGCCTTTTCCTGCCATCCAAACACAGTTTCCATCGGGTGTAAACCTCACGGTATAATAGCTAGAGTCTTGCTCTGTCACCCATGTTTTGCCTCCGTTTTGAGAACGGTGTATGCCCGGAATTCCCACAGCCCAAATACCTTGACCGTCTGTATTGGGTACAAATTGAACCGATGAGCAATAGCCTGGTCCCTCAGTTGGGGTTAGCAATTCCCAGTTTTCTCCTCCGTCATGTGTCACGATTTTATTCGCAGCGTTGTCTGACATGGACTCCCAATCTCCTCCCCAAGCGATGCCATGATCGGCATCCATCATGTCCACACTAAACATCCCTGTCATGGTTCCGCCTTGCACAATGGGGGTGGCGAACACCTCCCATGTGTGGCCGCGATCTGCAGAATAGAAAATCCGAGAGGCCATTCCGCCGGTTGCAATCCACACTGCGCTATCGGACACCGCGATGTTGCCGTTGGATGCGGCAAAAGCTGCTTCGCCTTCCATCGCTTCAGGAAGCTGTTCACACGGGATTTTTTTCCAGGAAGCGCCTCCGTCTTGGGTGAGGATGATACTGAGACAACCGCCAATCGCATCGCCCATAGCGATCCCATCCTCATCATCCCAAAAAGCCATGCTATCGTAAAAAACATTGGGGTGATGCTCCGTATACACGGAATCCCAATGAACCCCTGAATCGGTGGTTCGGAAGAGCACGGCTGGATTGGAAATGGTCAGTGCGTGAACCGCCCTTCCTGTTGCTGCAATGGACCGAAATGCGGGTAATGTTGCGTCAACAAGTCGTAAGGTGTCCTGACTCCAAGTAGCACCTCCATCGATCGTATACCCCACTATTCCATTGGCACCTGCGTACCATATTTCTTGATCACTCACCACTTCCAAAGCCCGAATACTCGTGCCTGTTTGCCATGTATCTACAGTGCATTTTTGGTCAATCTGTTGCTCCGAATTCGGAACGGTGCATCCTGTAAAAACCAGTAGGGCGACAAATAGCGCTCTCATGGTGTGGAAGGTTCTTCAGCTGCAACAAGAACCGGATTCAAATTCAGAGAACGGACCGCCGCTTCCACTTCCCGCATGTATTCCCGCTTATCGAAATAAGGAGCATAGGCATAGCCTTCAACGGTGATCAATTGACCACTCTTTTCATCAAACGTCGTTAAACTGTAAAACGGGCCGCCCATGTAGTCGTTTTGCATTTTCCAAAGCCCCCTCAATTCAGAGGCAAATCCTCCCTTGAATACGACCTCCTCATACGACGGCACGTAGCGCATCTCCGTGGTCATATACGAGCCAGGAGTTGGGCCGCTCACGTTTTTCCTCAACACCGAATTCCGCTTGGATAGTCTCGCCTGCATAGAGAAGAGAGAGTCGCTTGTATAAGGCTCGGTGTAGATCAAATATCCCTGCTGAACATCATGGTTGTCTCCACCTTTCAATCGAGTGAGTTGCCGATCAATCCAACCAAAATCCTCTAGTTTCTTAGCCCACCGCGCGTCACGAGGAACGACCAACTCAATCCCCATCCACTCCACCAGTTCCTTTTGAATGACCTCGTTCTTATCCAAACGAACCAACGCTGCGAACCGCTGCACCTCTGCCCGATGCAACACGCCGAGCATGTCCATTTCTTTATCCGCTATGGCCAAAGCCAAGGCCTCTGAATTCCGCGCTTTCCCCTCCATATAAATCTGATGGCGAGAATACTTTTCTCGGAATATGTTCAATTGCGCCTTCTGTGTGTCTACACGATCCGCTAATTCCAATTCAAGAACGTTGCGATGAGGTTTCCAAAAGCGGTCAAACGCATCCGGTGTCAAATGCACCAAATCAAACCAAGGTTCATATTGGGGGAGCACCGGAAACGGTTGTCCGAAAATACTTCGAACGGTATCGCCGGCAGCGCCTTTCCAGACCGCGTTTGAGCAAACCACCACCAACTCACCCGAAGCGCCTACTTTTCCAGGAAGCGCATACCGTGCGCCCTCTTGACTTCCGCATCCTGCCGTCAAAAGCACAGAACAAAAAATTACTGCGCCAAAAAATAGGCCACTAAAGGGAGCGTGGATTTGCATGAATTTTCAGTTTTTGTCCGACCCGAATCATCGTGCCTTTCAATCCATTCCATTCCTTGAGTTGCTTCACGCTGACTCCATAGTTCGACGCAATTCCACCCAAGACATCCCCACTTTTCACCCGATAGATCACGGGCTCGGGAACGAATACAATTTTAGGGGTTCGTTCGGGCTCATGGAGAATCATGTCCTTCTGGTAAGCCAAGAAAGATGGAATCAAATTCTGTGGAAGCACAA
>CAWVYB010000019.1:0-21509 GCA_963934215.1 uncultured Flavobacteriales bacterium
ACAAATGTTAAATGAAATATGAACGAATTGTTAACGAGTACACAGCCTTTGTTGGAAACTTGTGAATTGCGAATTCCAAAGGAGTTTAGGAGGATTGCAACCATCTTACAACCAGCGGGGTAACTGAAATTTTGTTTGCGTAGTCTTGGCTACGTGCATTCGTTCGATCTCCGATTTGAAAGGGCGATACCTATCCGATGGGATCGATTTCAGGACTCCAGGTGCCCTTAATGGTCGCATGCTTCTTCAAGTAAGCATCCAAAATCTCCATGTAATGTGCCCGTTCAATTTCCCGAGCTCCGAGTGTCGCCAAATGTGGGTTCTGAACTTGACAATCGATGGGGCCAAAACCGCGCTTTTTTGCCCACTGCACCAAATGAATGAATGCCACCTTCGAGGCGTTGTTCATGAGAGAAAACATACTTTCTCCGAAAAACATGCGCCCAATCGAAATGCCATAGAGCCCACCAACAAGTTCTCCCTTGTGCCATGTTTCGACTGAATGTGCCAGGCCGAGTCGATGCAGCGCCACATAGGCTTCTGTAATTTCCTCTGAGATCCAAGTGCCTTCGCCTTCTCTGCGGATATCTCCACACGCGCGCACGACCTGTTCGAAACACGTATCCATGCGGATTTCAAAAAGCCCGCGATTGAGGATGTTTCGCATGCTTTTTGAAACATTCAGTTCATCCAAATGAAGAATGGACCGTTTCTCTGGGGCCCACCAAAGGATGGGGTCTTCTTCCCCGTACCAAGGGAATACGCCCGCTTCATACGCTGCAATCAGACGTGCTTCGGACAAATCTCCTCCGATAGCCAGAAGTCCTTCCCACGACTCGTGAAGCGGGGGGAAGGAGAGATCATCGGTCAAGAGAGCGATGCGAGGTTGGTTGGATTCAGTCACGCTGTACAAATTCAAAATCGAAGGTACCGCTAACACCGGAATTGTGTGACCTTTGTTGCATGAAGGATATGCGGAATGATTTGCGGAACGCACTGCTTTCAAGTATCTCGGAAAATGGCGTTTTCGCAGCTTCTCAAGCCGAGCGTGCGATGCCATTTGAGCGACCCTCGCGAGCCATGGCTGAGCAAATGGGCGTAGAAATACGTTTTGCGGCGGTGCTTTTAGCGATTTACCCTGCACAGGGAACGTGGCATGGGTTGCTGATGCAGCGAACGAAATACCCCGGAGTGCACAGTGGTCAAGTTTCTATTCCTGGTGGAGAGCGAGAGGCGGTGGATGCAAACTTGATGGAGACAGCCAGAAGAGAGTTCGAAGAGGAGGTGGGGGTGTCCATTCCTTCAGACATCATATTTGGCCCACTATCCGAACGCTTCATTCCTCCCAGTCGTTTTGCCGTCTCTCCCTATCTAGCTGTTCTTTCACAACGTCCGCATTGGAACATCGATCCCAAAGAAGTTGACTCGATTATTGAGTTTAAAGTGGAAAGCTTACTTACAGAATGGACTATGCGTCCTGTTGAAATGGAGGTGGCTCCAGGGTTCTTTCACCCCATGCCGGCCTATCCCATTCAAGGAAATGAGGTCTGGGGTGCTACGGCTTTGATTTTAACTGAATTCATGGAACATTGGAAACAACTTCCAGAAGCGACGCGCACCATGCAGTGAGCGTTATTCTCTACCTTAAATTTGCGGTATGAATGGCATTTCAGCACTTTTCTCAGCAAAGGAGTCAGAGGTTCTTACTGCGCTTGAAGAAGCAAAAGAATCAGGGGATATCCAATGGGTGCGCCCATTGATGGAAGTATTTCGGGACCATCCAGCAGACGCTGTTCGAACGGAAGTGGCATCGATGTTAAGTGCCTTGAAAGTCTCTGCGGCGTCCGATGTCTTTGCCGATGCGTTGGAAGACCCCGAATTTGAAACAGTTTACGCAGACATTCTCGGGTTCATGTGGAGCTCTGGGTTTGTTCCCGAAGAGTCTTTGCGAAGGGTTGCAAACTGCGCTGTAGAGGGTGACTTTCGCACAGTTGTTGAAGCGCTCACATGGATTGAAGAATTGGAAAATGTGCACGATGAGAACCAACTGATGGACTCCATCCTGCTGATTCGAGGAGCACTCGAAGAGGGCAAAAATGCCGATGCGAAAGGGCTTTACGAGGCCATGCTTTCGACGCTGTTATCGTTAGAGCGAGAGCAGTAGTTCACGTCTGTATCACCCCGACAGTGAAAGGCGTGTCTAAAGGGGCATGGTTGGCCGCTTCAATGCCCTGAGCGATCCACTCACGCGTTGTATTGGGATCAATGATCGCATCGACCCACAGTCGCGAAGCGGCATAGACCGGTGATGTTTGCTCTGTATATCCTTTGGCGATCCGATCGTATAATTCCTTTTGCGCGTTTTCATCTGGGGTTTCCCCCGTTTTTTTCAGTCGCGCTACTTCGATTTGTTGTAGCACTTTGGCCGCCTGTGTTCCACCCATAACGGCAATTTGAGCCGAGGGCCAAGCAACAATAAGTCTCGGGTCATAGGCTTTCCCGCACATCGCGTAGTTTCCAGCACCATAGCTGTTTCCAACCACCACGGTAAACTTCGGAACGATGGAATTGGCGACGGCGTTGACCATTTTCGCTCCGTCTTTGATGATGCCTCCATGCTCGCTGCGCGATCCGACCATGAAACCAGAGACGTCCTGTAGAAAAACCAATGGCACCCCTTTTTGATTGCAATTCATGATGAAACGAGCCGCCTTGTCCGCACTGTCAGAATAGATGACGCCGCCAAACTGCATGCCATCCTTTTTGGATTTGACCAAATTCCGTTGGTTGGCCACAATGCCGACGCTCCACCCATTGATTCGAGCGTATCCGGTGATCAGGGTTTTTCCGTACTCTTTCTTGTATTCTGTAAAGCTGCCGGCATCCACCAAGCCATCGATGAGATCCCGCCCTTCATACGGCTGTGATCTCTCCGACGGAAGAATGGAACAAAGATTTCGTCCTGCGGGCTCTTCACTTTTCTCGCGACTGAATCCAGCAGTTACGCTGGGTATTTTCAAATGAGAAACCAGTTGTCGAATCGTCTCCAAGGCCTCTTCATCGTTTTCACATTGGTAATCTGTAACACCGCTGATGGAGCTGTGTGTTTCGGAACCACCTAGAGTCTCATTGTCCACGTCCTCACCGATCGCTGCTTTTACCAAATAGCTTCCTGCTAAAAATATGGACCCTGTTCCTTTGACAATAATCGACTCATCGCTCATAATTGGCAGATAAGCCCCGCCTGCAACACACGACCCCATGACTGCCGCAATTTGCGGAATCCCCATGGCGCTCAAGCGAGCGTTGTTCCGAAACATCCTTCCGAAATGCTCTTTATCTGGGAAGATCTCATTTTGCATTGGTAAAAAAACGCCGGCACTATCCACCAAGTAAATGATGGGAATCCGATTTTCCATGGCAATTTCTTGCGCTCTCAGATTCTTCTTTCCGGTAATAGGAAACCAGGCGCCGGCTTTGACAGTCGCATCATTGGCGACGGCGATCACGAGCCTTTTGTGTATCCGCCCAATTTGCACGACCACGCCTCCTGCAGGGCACCCTCCATGCTCTTCATACATGCCTTCTCCCGCCAAGGCCCCAATTTCCAAGGGCGTGGTGTTTGGATCAAAAAGCCCGCTCAGACGTTCCCTCGCGGTCAGTTTTCCTTTGGCGTGTTCTTTTTCAATGCGTTTGATTCCACCGCCTTTGGCGGCCGTATCTGCTTTCTTTGAAATCTGAGCCCACAAGAGACGCATTGCGTCTTCATTCTGATTGTGCTCAACGGATTGGAGGTTGTCCGATTTTGCCATGTGTCAAAGGTACGCTGAGAGGTACCTTTGTTGAATGAAGCCGAAGCTACGAATCATTTCAGCAGCTGGAATCTTAGTCTGGATCAGCGCTATTTTCCTATTGGTAGGATGTATCCGTCCAGCAAAATCTGATATGACGGGTGCGTTTGAAGTGGTGAAGGCTTCCTATGCTGAGGGGTTTTATTGGAGAAGCTGGGAAGATGGGGATGTCAAGCGAACCTGTTTGGAAATTGTCTCTCCTGGTGATTCCGTGATTGTAGCGACGGTCTATCGAGACTCCATGTCGTGGATGTCCGATGCAAGGCGGGGTGCGACCGCAGTCGTCATTGGACCTGTTGAACGGGGAGTAGCCACCTTGAGTACCACACATGTCGCCTTGATTTCTTCGTGGGATTCGGCCTGTATTCATTGGTCTGGTGGAGCGTATGTTGATTTTATCCGTTGGCAGCCTGCCCTCGATAAATTGGCTCGAGGAGGAGCACAGGATATCGGAGGAGAACCGGAAGTCGACCGGGAAAAACTGGTGTCCTTGGCTCCGGCTGTTTTGACAATCTATCCCTTTGGCGATCCACTGCAAGGAGTCAACTTAAGGCAGCGCGTACCGGTCGTTCCGATCATGGAGTACTTGGAATCACAACCGCTAGGAAGGGCTGAGTGGATGCGGGCTATGGGTTGGATGATGGGGGATTCTGCGGCGAAACAATCGGATTTGAAGTTTTTGGAAATTGCTGGGACGTATGAGCGCTTGCGCACTGCAGTGGCTCAGAAGGTAGGAAAACCGAGAGTCTTTACAGGAAGTGTTCAACAAGGCACTTGGCATGCTCCTGGAAGTACGAGTTTCATCGCGACGTTGTTAGAGGATGCAGGGTTGACCTATATCTTGGATTCTGATTCTGGCCGGGAGAATGTCGAGGTTGCCTTGGAGAAAATGGTGGTTCTGAGTCAAACTGCTGATGCGTGGGGGATGGTAACGCATCACCCCGGTCAACTCAGCCGTTCGGCATTTTTAGAGGCTGATGAGCGCCATGCCATGCTTCTACCTCCTACCCAACAGGTGTTTGTGGCCAATACCGCCAACTGTGATTATTTTGGAATGTGGGTGGCCCGACCTGATGCCATGCTCGAAAACTTAGTGGCTTTGTTTGATGAAGACTACACCTGGTCGCACGATTTTGAACCTTGCTTTGAATGGATTCCAGAATGACGGCGAAGCAACTTTGCATGGCAATTGGGGTGGGCATTTTGATTCAATGTGCGCTGCACCTCGCATGGGGCCCCATTTCGATTCAATGGCTGAATGCCTTGAGTACTTGGAGCAACCCGTCCACGACTGATTCTTTGGTTTTCTTTCATGTCCGCTTGCCCAGAGTGCTAACTGCAATCGCTGCTGGAAGCGGTTTGGCATTGTCGGGACTCCTGCTGCAAACATGGTTTCACAATCCTTTAGCGGGGCCTTCAGTTCTTGGCATTAGCGCTGGATCAAGCTTGGGAGTTGCCGTGATCATATTGACCGGATTGACTTGGGGCTGGTGGGGAGTGACCACCGCCGCAGTAGGAGGAGGTATGCTCACGTTGTTGCTGATATTAGCGGTTTCGCGCAGATTTCATGGGTCGGCCACACTGCTCATATTCGGCTTGATGTTGAGCTATGTTGTTGGTGCCGTGGTGACCGTATTGCAGGCGGAGGCCGCTCAAGATGCTTTGCAACAGTTTGTATTTTGGGGAATGGGGACATTTGGTCAGGCCCCATTGCGTATATCAGTACTGATGCTGTTGATGGTGGCGATTGCTGGAAGAATTATTTTCATGAGATCAAGAGACTTGGATGCCTGGACATTGGGATCGATTACGGCGCAGAGCATGGGGGTTGATGCAAAGAAACTCAAGTATTCCGTCATTGGAATCACAGGCGTTTTAGCCGGAATCATCACGGCTGTTTGTGGGCCGGTGGCTTTTTTAGGGTTGGCCACGCCCCATTTGGTTCGTTTGGTCAGCGACGAACGCAGCCACCGACGCTTGATTCCTTTGACCATTTTGATGGGGGCATTTATCGCACTTCTGGCCGATTGGGGCGTTCGCGCTCCCGGTATGGACGGTGGAGGTTGGCCTCTCAACGCAGTACTGTCGCTTTTAGGTGGTCCAATGGTAGTATGGGTTTTGCTCAGAAAAACATGGAACGCATGAGTTTGAAAGCATCTCCTTTTTCCATTGAAATGAAGGAACTGGTCATTGGTTACCGCAATGCCCCTCCTTTAAACAGTCCATTTTCAGGAAGATTTGAAGGTGCGGGAATTCATCTTGTGGCGGGGCGCAACGGCTCAGGTAAAAGTACCCTGATACGAACATTGGCAGGCTTGCAGGCTCCGGTATCTGGCAGCATTCTATGGGGAGAGGATGACCTGTCTCAGATTGCGTCGGATGAACGTGGAGAAGGCATGGCTTTTATGGCGAGTACACCTCCTCGGACATCGGGATTGCGTGTAGAGGAAGTGTTGGAGTTGATGCAGCCATCGCTTGAATTTCGAGATAGAACACTTCAGCAAGTTGGTGCACAAGAATGGCTCGATCGTCGGCTCTCGTCACTCAGTGATGGCCAAGCCCAACGGGTGATGCTTGCCCGCGCTCTGCTTCAAAACACACCGTGGATTGCGCTCGACGAACCCACGGCATTTTTGGATGCACCTTCGCGCACTGCGATGTGGAAAACATTGCTTGAGTTGAGCGAATCAGGAGTTGGCCTCATCTTGGCAAGTCACGACTTTGGTTTCCTCGAAGGAAAATCGGCTTTGAGTTCCGTTCACGCCATTGCTTCTTCGGGATGGCTGCCGCTTGATCGTTTAGGACAGGCCTCAGGTTGGGAATCGTGTTTTTGATTTCATTTTTCTGAATGATTGGCGCCCCATTGTGTTTTGAGGTTTGCTGGGTGTCTTAATTTTGTGTTCAAATTATAGCTATGCCCCCGTTGTCCAGAGTCCTCATTACGCTATTCTTCCTGTCCTCCATTTTGGGTGTCGTAGAATGGATGGCTTTTCGATTATTGAAACGAAAGTTTGAGTTGAATCACAATTGGGAGGCTTGGAGTCGTTTCTGGTTGGTGGCGATCGGGTTGATCTGGATTGCTTTTATGATCAACGCCTTTATGTGGCCCACATGGAGAGCGACCCACCCGCGTTTGTTGTCATTTCTATCGGTTTTGTTTTTTGTTGTCTTCCTTCCCAAGCTGGTCATGGCCTTTTTTCAGTTTGTTGATGACCTACGTTATGTGGTACAATGGGGCGTGGTTCAAACCGGAACGAGCGATCGTCCCATTCCAAGGTCTTCTTTCATTGCGACTCTGGGTCTGGGGGTTGCTGGAGTCACGTTTTCATCGTTTCTGTATGGAGTTGTTTGGGGGAAATATGCCTACCGTACAGAACGATTGAAAGTGGCCATTCCTGGATTGCACAAGGCTTTTCAAGGTCTGCGTGTGGTTCAAATTTCAGATGCTCATTTGGGCAGTTTTGTGGATACACCGGCACCTGTTTTGGAGGCGTTGGAGAGCATTGCATCGCTGAAGCCAGACTTGATTTTGTTCACGGGGGATCTGGTCAATACGGATGCCTCTGAAGCGGAAAAGTGGATTGGACCCTTTGCAGAACTTGCGGCTCCCATGGGCAAATTCTCGATTATGGGAAACCATGATTACGCTGACTATGGGCCGTTTACGGACGAAGAGCGAGAAGCAAGTCGCCAGCGTTTGTATGAAATTCATAAGGAGATGGGGTTCAACCTGTTGCTCAATGAGCACGTTCACTTCGAGCGTGAAGGCCAGCAACTGGTTTTGTTGGGCGTAGAGAATTGGGGGAAGGGATTTCGAACGAGTGGAGATTTGAAAAAAACCATGGACGGGAGCAACTGTGAGCAGCACCCCACCATCCTGATGAGTCATGACCCCACCCACTGGGCTGAAGAGGTCAGAGATGGCAAAGCGCCTGTTGAGTTGACATTGAGCGGACATACGCATGGAATGCAATTCGGTATTGAAATCCCATGGTTGGGTATCCAATGGTCTCCGAGTAAGTGGCGGTATGAACACTGGGCTGGATTGTATGAAGCAGCCGGACAACAGCTCTATGTGAATCGGGGGTTTGGCGTTTTGGGTTTTCACGGACGCGTGGGCATGCCGCCTGAAATCACCTTGATTGAATTGGAATCTGCCGAACGGGCGTGACGCAGTATCTTCGCGTTCTGTAAGACGGGTTTAAAGATGAATCCGACCTTTCACTATTGTCTTTATCTCTAGAATCCTCGCTCCCATGTCAGACGACAAAAAAGTAATTTTCAGCATGCACAAAGTCAACAAGGTGACCCCGACAGGGAAGCACATCTTGCGTGACGTGACTTTGGGCTTTTATCATGGTGCGAAGATTGGTATTCTCGGTGCCAACGGTTCGGGAAAATCGACGGTCATGCGGATCATTGCCGGTTTGGATGATGCCTTCACGGGTGATGTGACCTGGTCTCCGGGCATCACGTTGGGCTACTTGTCTCAAGAGCCTGATTTAGATGAGGAAAAAACCGTTCGTGAAATCGTCGAAGAAGGCACCCAAGAAATTGTCGATGTCCTCAAGGAATATGAGGAGATCAACGCCAAGTTCATGGATGAGGAAATCTTGAATGATCCTGAAAAAATGGACGCCTTGATCAACCGTCAAGCGGAAGTTCAAGATCAAATTGATGCACTGAATGCGTGGGAGTTGGACACCAAATTGAATATCGCCATGGACGCTTTGCGCTGTCCTCCGGACGATGCCAAGATTGGGTCCCTTTCAGGTGGAGAACGTCGTCGAGTTGCGCTATGTCGTCTTCTTTTGCAGCAGCCAGACGTGCTTCTATTGGACGAGCCGACAAACCACTTGGATGCAGAGTCCATTGATTGGTTAGAGCAGCATTTGGAGCAGTACACAGGTACTGTATTGTCCGTAACGCACGATCGGTATTTCTTGGACAATGTGGCCAAGTGGATTTTGGAATTGGATCGCGGAGAAGGTATTCCATACGAAGGCAATTACCAGTCTTGGCTGGAACAGAAAACCAAGCGCTTGGCGCAGGAAGAGAAGCACGAGTCGAAGCGCCGAAAGGAATTGGAACGGGAATTGGAGTGGGTGCGTCAATCGCCAAAAGGTCGACGTGTCAAGAACAAGGCCCGTGTCAACAACTACGAGGAAATGCTTGCTGATGGGACGAATGAGAAGGACGCGCGTCTATCTCTTCCGATCCCCAACGGTCCGCGATTGGGCAACTTGGTGATTGAAGCCAACAACCTTCAAAAGGGCTTTGGTGATCGCTTGCTCATCGATAATTTGAGCTTTTCACTCCCTCCAGCGGGGATTGTGGGTGTGATTGGGCCAAATGGAGCGGGTAAAACAACGTTGTTCCGCATGATCATGGGTGAAGAAGAACCGGATTCTGGTTCATTTAAAATTGGTGACAGCGTAGTGACCGGTTATGTCGATCAGCGGCACGCGGCAATCGATGAGAATAAAACGGTGTGGCAAGTGATCAGTGGAGGCAATGACCAGCTTGAAATTGGCGGTAAGCTGTTCAATAGCCGGGCATATGTTTCCAAGTTCAACTTCAACGGTACGGACCAACAGAAAAAATGTGGAGTACTTTCTGGTGGTGAGCGCAACCGAATGCATTTGGCCATGACGTTGAAAACGGAAGCCAACGTATTGCTGTTGGACGAGCCGACCAACGACATTGACGTCGACACGTTAAGAGCGCTTGAGGAAGGCATTGAGTCATTCGCAGGCTGTGCGGTGGTGATTTCACACGATCGATATTTCTTGGATCGTATTTGTACGCACATTTTAGCTTTTGAAGGTGATTCTCAGCTTTACTGGTTCGAGGGGACTTACGAGGAGTATGAAGAAAATCGCAAAAAGCGATTGGGCAATTCAGGCCCGCAGCGTTTGAAATACCGCAAGCTTGTCCGCGGATAAAGGCATCGGACGTTTTGCGCCCACTCCCTCGGGAAGGCTGCATTTTGGCTCCATGGTCGCGGCGATTGGGTCATGGCTCGATGCACGGAGTCGGCAATGTCAATGGATGTTGCGCATCGACGACTTGGACCCACCGCGGGTGGTGTCTGGAGCAGTGGATGACATCTTGCGGACGTTGGAGGGATTTGGATTGACGTGGGACGGACCGGTCATTTACCAAAGTCAACGGAATTATCGCTACCAAGAGGCGTTAGAGATCCTGATCGAAAATGACGATGTATTCCCTTGTTTTTGCAGCCGCAAGAACCTCGAAGGAGCGCGGGTATATCCTGGCACATGCCGCAATCGCAAGGACCAAAATGGAAGAACCTGGCGTTTCAGGGTGGGAGAGGGGTGTGTGGAGTGGTTGGATGAATATGCTGGCCATCAACAAGTGCAGCAAGCAACGGAATTGGGTGACTTTTTGGTTCGAGGGGTGGAAGACGTCTTTAGCTACCACCTAGCGAACGTTGTGGATGACGCTGATTTTGGCATTACCCGTGTCATCCGAGGCGCTGATTTGATTGAATCAACGGGCTGTCATATCCTGTTGCAGCGCGCCTTGAATTTCCGGCCCATCCAATATGGTCATCTGCCTTTAGCGCGGTCACAAGACGGGGTCAAATTGTCGAAGCAAACCCATGCCTTGCCCATAGAAGTGGCGGAAGCATCTGATTGCATTCAACGCGTGCTCGAGCATTTGGGCATTGCATCCGTAGAATTGGATGATCCAGCGGTCATGTTGGCTGCTGCGGTGAGTCGTTGGCGCTAATTAGGGATGTTCAATCTAGGAGCGTTTCGATGACGTCGACCATGGCTTCAAACTCCTCCGTCTCGAACAGGCGTGTCAAGAAAGCAATCTGGCCTTCCGGATTGACAACGACATTGCGGGTTACGCCCGATTTGGGCGCGGCAATGGAATAAAACACCTGTCCATCAGGGTCCGGAGCTATGGGATAGGTGATCTCCATCAACTGAGCGAAATCTGCTACCTTCTCACGTGGCTCATCCAGATCAACGCCCAACAGAACAAAGTCATTGTCCTTAAAACGTTGCCAAACTGCCGTTTCTAAATGCGGCATTTCCTTGCGGCAGACGCCACACCATGAAGCCGTAAACTGCAGCACGTATGTCTTGCCCAACAGGGACACGTCGGTGTGTTCTATACCATTCAAATCCGTCAGACTGAACGCGGGTACGGGGTCTCCGACTTGGACAATGTAACCGCGGTCATCGGACGTACGCGGCACCTCCTGGGCTGTACCGAAAGCGAAAACAAAAGAGCAACACAGCAAGAAACAAAGTGATTTTATTGACATGGTCCTAGATTTCGAGGCGTTGGACAGGGGGACTCCGATTCAGAACGTACGCGCGTGCGCTGAGCAATGGGGGAGCCGGAGCGAATATCGGCAATGAACACGTCGATTGCGTTGAGAACTGCGGCGTCTGAAAGCAATTCCGCAGAGAGTTCGTGTCCCTTGTTTTCATAGCTCACCAATCGCGTTTGCGAAGAGCAATGCGCCAATGCGCCACCTCCCTGCAAGAGCAGCGCCCCTGGGCTTTTTTCGGGACAGAAATGATGAATCGCCTCTCCGTAAGGCACCAATTGATCGCATTCGCCATGGAACGCCAAAAGTGGAATGGTAGCTGCATCCGATGGTGCTGGTTCCATCGCACCCGAAATGCTGATGACCCCTTCAACGCCTTCCGATTTGATGTGATAAGCTGCGTACAAGGCTGCTTCTGCTCCCGCAGATGAGCCCGCTAGAATGACGTTTTTATACCCCGATTTGTGCAAATGGACCCATGCAGCAAGAAGGTCTTCGGCCGCCCAAGCAATCGCTTCTCGTTTTTCTTTAATTGGAACATCGCAATGAAATCCATCCTGTTTTTGTCGAAGTCGGTAATCGATGGAGGCGACGTCGATTCCTTTTTGACTCAAAGCATTACAAAACGCAACGTTTTTAACTTGCAAGCGAGACCCCGCACTAAATCCCCCACCGTGTGCAAACAAGATTAAAGTCTCTGAAGGCTGTGAATCAAATCGAAACAGGCTCAATTCAAGTAAGGAATCACCGTGGGCGGTATAGGCCTGATTTTCTTGGCTGTGCGCGTGATAGACGCTTGACAATGATAGAATCAACAGTCCTAAAAAAGGCAACTGATGAATTATTGTCGATGTTTGTCGGAGTTGAAATGACATGGCCCTTACAGTAACATACCAAATCTAGTTCCTATGAAGCGATTTACATATTTGAATTTAATCGTGATCATGTTGGCGTTTTTTCAGCCATTATTGGCTCAGACTTCCAACATTAGCGGGACAGTGCTCGACGCTGAAGCTCGGTATCCGCTAATCAATGCCACTGTGCAGCTTAAGACTGTGGAGGGGGCTGTTGTCGCAACAGACCTAGATGGTCGTTTTGAGTTTCAGGGTGTTCCTGTAGGTCGGCATCTGGTGGTGGCGTCCTTCATGGGATACGAGTCGCGTGTATTGGATGGGATAGTCGTGAACAGCGGACGTCCGGTCATTTTGGAGGTGAAGATGCAGGAATCCGTAATTGCCATCGAAGCGGCCGAGGTGACGGCTACGCAGCAAGGGGAGGTCATGAATGAAATGGCTACGGTCAGTGCACGTGCCTTTACCGTAGAGGAAACAGATCGGTATGCTGGGTCTCGAGGAGATCCCGCTCGTATGGCGAGTAATTTTGCTGGGGTGCAGGGTGCGGATGATAGCCGAAATGACATCGTTGTCCGTGGAAATAGCCCAAGCGGCGTGCTTTGGCGATTGGAAGGGGTGGATATCCCAAATCCGAATCACTTCAGCATACCAGGGTCTGGTGGTGGTCCTGTTGCTATTTTGAATAACAAGGTTTTGGCCAACTCTGATTTTTTCACGGCTGCGTTTCCTGCTGAGTTTGGCAACAGTACTTCTGCCGTGTTTGATTTGCGCATGAGAAATGGTTCACAAGATCGACCTGTTCGGAGTGTTCAATTTGGTTTCTTAGGAGCTGAACTGATGTTTGAGGGAGCGCTCAATCGCGAAAAGCGATCAAGTTACTTGGTGAATTATCGCTATAGCAGTGCCGCCATATTTTCGACGCTGGGCATTGACATTGGAACCAGTGCTGTTCCAAAATATCAGGATGGAAGCTTCCGTCTGTTTTTCCCTCAATCCAATGGGGGAGCGCTAGCGCTTTGGGGAATCGGCGGAGTGAGTGACGTTGATATTCTGATTTCAGAGCAAGAGGTACCTGAACGAAACCTCTATGGAGACAACGATCGCGATCAATACTTTGGATCGGGAATGGGAATTCTCGGTGCGACCTATACCCGTCCGATCAATGAACAGACTTACATGAAGGCGACGATTGCTGCCAGCCGCTCCTATCAGGATAGCGAGCACGATTTGGTTTACCGCCAACTGACGGCGGACAGCTTGTACCAGTTAGACAGCATCGTGGATTACATGGGCTACCGGTTTGTAAATGATCGTTTAAGTGCCGCTGTGCATGTCAATCGGAAATTGAGTCGCAAAGCGAGCCTTCGGTTTGGTTTGAACATCGACGGGATGTTTTGGAACTTCCAAGACAGTGTTCGAGTGGATGTTGATTCATCGGCAGCTTTGGGAAATTGGACCCAGAGATGGGATGCTGAATTGCAGACAGCGTTGGTTCAACCGTTTGTTCAGTGGAAGTACCGCCCCAATGAGAAAGTGACGGTAACGGCCGGTTGGCACGCTGCGTACCATTCGCTTTCTGGCGATGTATCGATGTTCGAACCGCGTTTAGGCGCGCAATACAAGGCCAATGACCGCACTGTTTTCAGCGCTGGAGCAGGACTTCATAGCCAAACCCAAGCGTCTTATTTGTATGCGAGCACAACAGGACAGGACGCCGCAGGAAATTTGATTATGCCGAACCAAAAGATGGAGATGACACGAAGTCTGCACACCGTGTTGGGCATGTCACGGCAGTTGAGTCCGAATTGGTCACTCAAAATGGAGGCCTACTATCAAGAGCTCAGTAATATCCCCGTTGAGATGCAAGCAAGTAGCTTCTCTTTGATCAATACAGGAGCAGGGTTTAGTCGCTTCTTTCCTGACTCCCTTAAGAACGATGGCACAGGCCGGAACTATGGCGTCGAGGCAACCGTGTCTCGCGCTTTCAGAGACGGCTGGTTCATGATGCTTACCGGCTCTCTTTTTGATTCGAAGTACACAGGCAGTGATGGAATTGAACGCAATACAGACTTCAATGGCCAGTATGCCTGGAACGCTTTGGCTAGCCGAGACTGGAAGTTCAATGAACAATGGAGTCTTGTGACTGGAATTAAATACACCATGGCCGGAGGAAGGAGATATGGTAACGTCGATCCTGAAGCGAGTGCTTCGGCGCGTGAAGTGGTGTTCTATGACGACAACTTCAATTCGTTGCAGTTCGACCCTTACATGCGTTTGGACATAAAGGCCAATGTCACCTGGAATCGCCCTGAAAGCACGCATGAACTGGGCATTGACTTTGTCAACGTAACGGGCCGCGAGAATGTCTTGAAATTGACGTATGCACCCGATGAATCGAACAATCCAGAAGAGAGCGTTCGGGAAGAATATCAGCTAGGATTCCTTCCAATCTTTTTCTACCGTGTGGACTTTTAAGCCTCTTGAGTGGAGGTAGAAGTCGTTTTTACAGGAGTGGACTCTCCGCTTCTCGGATGAAACTGTATGATTTGCTCGCGCAAGAATCGACGGTCGAGGTGGGTGTAGATTTCGGTCGTTGCAATTTGTGCATGACCGAGCATTTGTTGAACAGCGCGTAAATCGGCTCCTGCTTCGACCAAATGGGTCGCGAAACTGTGACGGAACGTATGCGGGCTGATGGTCTTTCGTACCCCTGAATTGATGGCTGCACGGCGTAGCATCGTAAAGGCCATTTGACGGCTTAAACCGCGACCTTGTCTCCCGAGAAAGAGGACGTCATCGTTGCCTTTCATCGGGATGATCTGAGAGCGGTATTCCGACAAGTAATCGTCGATGGCGTTCAATGCACTGATTCCAATCGGAACGACTCGCTCCTTGTCGCCTTTGCCGATGACCTGGATGACCCGGTCGATGAAATCAACTTGAGAAAGCCGCAATTCACACAACTCAGTTACGCGCAAACCACAGCTGTATAAAACTTCTAGCATGGCCTTATTGCGAACACCTTCTCTTCGAGACAAGTCGACGCCGGAGATGATTTGACCAATTTCGGTGACGCTCAATACATCGGGAAGTTTCCTTTGAGGCCGCGGTGATTCAACCAGCTCCACGGGATCTCCCGTTAACATGCCTTCCATTCGCAGGTATTTGCAATAACTCCGAATGCCAGACAGCATGCGGGCTTGGCTGTTTCTGGCCAAGTCACGATCAAATAAGGAACCCATGAAATCTTCGATACAGGCCATGGTGATTAAACCGGGACGACTAATCGCTTTCTCAGATTCGATGTACTCTACGAATTGATGGATATCACGCGTGTATGCAGCAATGGAGTTCTTGCTTAAGCCACGCTCTAATTCAAGGTAATTTCGGTAGCCCGCAATCGAGGACTTCCAGTCTGAAGAGTTTTTGCTGGTCATGGCATCCAATTTTGTTTGGAGAGTAAGAGAGCTTCTTGAACCGTTATCCGGTCATTCCTTAAATATGCAGTCACAAAGGGGCCTGGCAGAGCGTGTGCTCTCGCAATGCGCTCCCTTTGATCTCGCGCGTGACGGTAATGCGCATGGCTTCCCGTTGTGTACTTGATCCAATTGTTGTGCCGTTCAGCATCGACTTGTTCTCGGAAGGCATAATGGTCTTCAAACCAGAGCTGGCCGACATCCCGATGGCATGCCATGATTTGCACGCGGTAAGCAATTCCGTCATCCGGTTCAGGAACAGAGAAGTCCGGCCGCGTTGTCGCTTGAACCTCTAGTGTAACCGTTGGTGTTGTCGTTGCTTTTGATTGATCGGTCAGCTCCTGAAGAGCGACGTCATCTGCAGAGGGCGCACGCTGTTCCAACGGACTTGATGGGATGACCACGGAATGCGGTTGGTTATTGAGAATAGTATGCCATGTCCCGTGCACGTTGTCAGCGCAAGCCGTCAGGTTTCCAGATAACCGATAGGAAAGCTGAATGGAAGGGGCTGCAGGCGCCTGCTGCCAGACCAATAACAGCGTGTCGCCAAACCGATCGATGATACTTGGATTGCCATTTGATTCCCACTCAAAGGTGCAGTCTTCGGGAATGATCTCTTCCCATTTCATAAAGGACCCCGGCTCGAAGCCTGAGAATGCGAGCTCCATGTAGCCGATGCCTTCGCTTTCACGAGTCAAGGAGCGCGTTACTTGCGGATTCCACGAAGTCTCCGTTTGCATGGCGGTGGCTTGAATTCTGTTCAACGAAATCACATGCGGCTCGAACTCGACGTCTCTCCGAGAACCTTCTTCAATGAATGAAAACCACTGCTTGACTTCGCCTCCGATGAAGTTATTGCGTGCACTCAGTCGCACTGAAATGTGGATAGAGGGTGTCGTTGGGATGTCCATCCAAATGAACTTGGCCTTCCTATCCTCGTACGTGAAAGAAGCTCCGTCTGTTTTCAAAGGCTCAATGATGATGCCAGGAGGGAAGCTCAGTTGAAACCGAGCGAACCCCGCTGTCTGTCCTTTATCGATGGTCCAAGAGGCGATGGTGCTGGACCCCACGGCCATGGAATCGGGAAGTGTGTGCTCTTCTACAAGTCCCAAGCCAATGAATAGCAAGAATGCATTGATCAGTGGGTGGTACAAGATGGAGGAAGCGAATGCGAAAAGAGCCATGTATGCCGATGGTATATGCGAATCTACCGGTCAAGCTGTCGTATTGTAGGGACATCGAATAGACTTTCGAACACCTCTGTGTGGGCTGATTCGTTTTTAGCTACTGTGATGTTGGTGCAAAAAAATAGTCCTGTCCCGGCGTTCCGGAACAGGACCAACTTAACCAAATTATCACTTGATGCTTAGCTTGCGCTAAACTCACTTAAAACCGAATCAAAGTTAGGTTTCGGTATAGCTGATAAACGCAGGGGACGAATAGGTTATTGACATCCACTCGTTAAAAAGCCTTACCCTTTGGATTTCATGGATTGTCCGCTATCTTTGCGCCCCAATTAAGGAAAGATGAAGTCAGGAATTCACCCCGAAAATTACCGCTTGGTTGTCTTCAAAGACATGTCCAACGAATACTCGTTTTTGAGCCGTTCAACTGCGAATACAAAGGAAAATATTGTCTGGGAGGATGGGAACGAATACCCCTTGATCAAAATTGAGGTTAGTCACAAGTCCCATCCATTCTACACGGGTAAAGCCCAATTCGTGGATACAGCAGGACGTATCGATAAGTTTCGCAAGAAATACGGTGAGTTTGGAGGTAAGGCAAGTATGGCGATGCAAGCCGATGCGGCCGAAGAGACTCCGGAAGCACCAGAAGCACCTGAAGCTTCAGCAGCGTCAGAGGAATAATCCGATTAGCTGCAAAGAAAAAAGCCACTGGTTGTCCAGTGGCTTTTTTCGTGCAAATTATTTTGATTCAACGAGCCTGATCGTTTGTTTCGACCTCAGACAGACAAAGGGGTGGTCCCCGTTATTTCCAAGCCATAGCCAATGATGCCCTTTTTTCTCGGGTGGTCAGACAAGATATGCAGTCTGCGAATTCCCAAGTCTCGGATGATCTGTGCACCAATGCCATAATCTTTGGAGTCCATGGTATTGGATTCCTTCGTGTTGGATGTGGCTTGTTTCTCCTTGTAGATTTTCAACTCATCGGTCAAGCTTTGTCCTTCACGCAATTTGTTGATGTAAACGACAGCCCCCTTTCCTTGCTTTTGAATTTGCTTCATTGCGGCATGCAATTCAGGCCCTTTCCCAAAGTTGGTCATTTGAAATACATCCCCCAACATGCTCGTGCTGTGGACGCGAACCGGCACATCATCATCTTCAGTCCACTCACCGAGCGTTAAGGCGAGGTGCTCTACGTCGTTGGTCAGTTGACGGTAGGTGATGGCCTTAAATTGACCAAAGGCCGTCTTAATATCCAATTCAAGTGTGCGCTCAATGAGTGTTTCGTTGGCCAACCGGTATTGGATCAAATCCTCGATGGACACCAGTTTGAGCCCATGTTCATTGGCTAATTTTCGGCATTCTGGCAGTCGGGCCATGGTGCCGTCTTCGTTCATGATCTCCACGATGACTCCAGCGGGTTCAAATCCAGCGAGTCGGGAGAAGTCAATCGCAGCTTCCGTGTGACCTGCTCTTCGCAGTACACCTCCGGCCCTTGCCCGAAGCGGAAAGATGTGTCCTGGGCGCCCCAGTTCATTGGGGTCCGTTTTGGGGTCAATCAATGCTTGAATCGTTTTGGAGCGATCCTGTGCTGAAATGCCCGTCGTGCAGCCATGGCCCATGAGGTCGACAGATACGGTGAAGGGAGTTTCGAATGCGGCGTTATTGGTCTGCACCATGAGCGGGAGATCAAGGTCGTCACAGCGCTTCTCAACTAGTGGTGCGCAGATGAGACCTCGTCCGTGTGTTGCCATGAAGTTGACCACTTCTGGGGTCGCGTGACGGGCTGCGATCAGGAAGTCGCCCTCATTTTCACGGTCCTCATCGTCAACAACAATAATCACTTCTCCTCTTCGAATGGCTTCAATTGCCTCTGGAATGGTGTCCAACATACTCATGACGCAAAAGTACATCGTAGAATGGGCTCGTCCCTCCATAACTTTGCACCATGATTTTACCCATTGTTGCTTACGGTGATCCGGTTCTGAAGTCAGAAGCTTCAGAGTTGGAAAAGAACCATCCTAATTTGACTGATTTAATAAAGAATATGTGGGAAACCATGGACGCTGCTGAAGGTGTCGGATTGGCTGCTCCACAAATTGGACAAAGCATTCGCTTGTTTGTTGCTGATGGTTCTCCTTTTGGTGAAGGGGAATCGGGTGATCCAGATTGCATCGGTTTTCGCCGTGTGATGATCAATCCGGTCATCTTTGACGAGTCCGACGAGATGTCTGAGATGGAAGAGGGCTGTCTTTCCATTCCGGGGATTCGAGAACCTGTTGAGAGACCCGTTTCCATTTCGGTTGAATATTTTGATGAGTCTTGGAATTTGGTTGAAGAAAAACTCAAGGGACTGCCTGCGCGCATTGTGCAGCATGAATATGACCACTTGGACGGTACGTTGATTACCGATCACCTGAATCCGATGCGTCGACGTTTGCTTCATGGGAAGTTGCGGGACATCGGATTGGGAAAAGTATCTTCTGATTACCGCATGCGGTATCCTCAATCCCGGAAATGATGAGCATTCGATTGCATGGAACCCTCATTGCACTTGTGGTAAGCTGCTTTGGTTGTCAGTCTGAAACAGATTCCAATTCAATGCTCGAAGTGGATTGCGGCGAATCAGCAGCACAAATCGAGCAACTTGAGCAGAAGCTGTTTGCCCTATCAGACGACCTGGTGCCGGATCAGGAGATCCGCAGCCAGCTGATGGGAGCGTATGCTGCGTTTGCGAATGCTTGCCATGATGATGCGAGGACGGCTGAAATGCTTTTTCGTCGTTCTGATTTGTTGCGTTCTGCGGGGAAATTTCAAGAGGCCATGACCCAGCTTCGGGATGTTCATGATCATTTTCCGGAATATGAAAAGCGAGCTCTCTGTGCTTTTTTGGTAGGCTTCATCGCTGAAGAAGAGTTGAATGACCGAGAACAAGCCAAAAAGACATATGAGCAGGTCATTGCATTGCACGATAGCACCAATGTTGCGATGTGGGCACGTCAATCCCTGTTGAATATGAAAGCAACTACGGACCGACGCAATGTGTCAGGGAAAACGAATTAACACATTGAACTTGTATCCGCTGTTGGATTCAGTGGGCAATGCACTGCAATAGCATACGGGGTAAAGAGGCATGATGGTCCTGTGTTTGATTCCGCCCTTGTTTTCGCCGTCCTGAATCCTCGATTGAATCGCCTTCATTCTGAGCATTGAACCACGCTGAAGTCATTCGAAAGTGGTAATTTTGTTCTTTAAACAGAATCGATCAGGATGAGCCAAAAATTTAGAGCGGGTGTATTGTGGGGGGATGAGGTGAAAGCAGTCTTTGAAGACGCGCACAAAAACGGATATGCCCTGCCTGCCGTCAACGTGATTGGCACCAATTCGGTGAATGCAGTGTTGGAAACGGCTCGGGATTTGAACTCTCCAGTCATCATTCAATTCTCTCATGGAGGCGGTAGCTTCTATGCGGGCAAAAGTTTGAAGATGGATGACCACCAAAACACGGTTTTGGGTTCCATTTCGGGAGCGCTGCATGTGCACACTATGGCAGCGGCTTACGGCGTGCCTGTTATTTTGCACACAGACCACTGCGCACGCAAGATCCTTCCTTGGATTGACGGGTTGTTGGACGCGGGACGTGCTCATTTTGAACGAACCGGCCAGCCCTTGTTCAGCTCGCACATGATTGATTTGAGCGAGGAGCCGTTGGAGGACAACATCGGTACGTGCAAGACCTACCTCGAAAAGATGCACGACATGGGCATGTTTTTGGAAATCGAATTGGGCGTCACAGGCGGAGAGGAAGATGGTGTGGATAACACCGATATCGATAGCAGCCGTTTGTACACCCAGCCTGAAGAAGTGGATTACGCCTATGAGCAATTGAAGTCCGTCAGCGACCAGTTCACGGTGGCCGCTGCGTTTGGCAATGTGCACGGTGTCTACAAGCCGGGCAATGTGGAGCTCACACCTAAGATATTGGACAACAGCCAACGGTACATCCAAGAGAAGCATGCAACTGGAACGAATCCTGTGGATTTCGTGTTCCATGGCGGCAGCGGCTCTACGGTGGATGAGATTCGAGAAGCCATTGGTTACGGCGCGATCAAAATGAACATCGACACAGACATGCAATGGGCGTTCTTGTGCGGAGTGCGTGATTATGTCGATGCAGAGCATGCCTACTTGGAGTCTCAAATCGGCAATCCCGATGGAGCGGATCAGCCCAACAAAAAGAAGTACGATCCACGCGTTTGGTTGCGCAGTGGTGAGACAGCATTTGTTGCGCGACTTAAAAAGGCGTTTGAAGATTTGAATTGCGTCAACCGCAACGCGTAAACTGATTTCCTCATGCTGAAACCCTTTCACTTGCGATCCTCGCAGGCGCATCTGCGTCTGCTTGAATTGGCCCAAACAGATGGCCAACGACATTTGGTTGATCTCTTTGCAGAGGATCCCAATCGCTTCGAATCCATGCATTGTGAAGTGCCGGGATTGCTGTATGATTGGTCCAAGCACCGGGTGACAGAGGACGTCGTGGGGGCGCTTTTGGCTTTGGCGGAGGAAGCGGGTTGGAAGGCCGGACGTGATGCGATGTTCCGAGGAGATGCCATCAATCAAACTGAGGGGAGGGCTGTGCTGCACGTTGCCATGCGCGGAGAGTTGGATGATGACTTTTCTGTGAATGGTCAGCAGGTTATGCCAGGAGTGCTCGCGGTGCGTGATCGCATGTTGGATTTTGCTGAAACAATACAGGCATCCAACGAAATCACCGATGTGGTGAACATTGGAATTGGAGGGTCGGATTTGGGTCCATTGATGGTCACCAA
>CAWVYB010000020.1:0-20903 GCA_963934215.1 uncultured Flavobacteriales bacterium
AGAATAGCCCGTTGAGGGGATGTTGGATTTGTTTTCATCGGGATTTGCTAAAATAGGTAGCAAATCCATGATAAATAGCAAAAAGGCTAAAATTTATAGCATAATGGGATGTACAAAAGCGGAAATGACTGCTAAAACATCCTCAAATGCGCCCTCTATATCGCCGGCTAAGTTACCCTTATAGTATTATAAATAGCCAAAGTCGGGAAGTGTGAGAAGTGTACCTTGAACTTCTGTAAGGTCATTCCCATTGAAACCGGTGTGGTAATGACATTTAACGGATAGCGCGTGGAAACAAAATGTATGAGGGTCTCCGTGAACAGGGCATCCAAGGTGATTTGACCGAATGGAGATAAATCAAGTTTGTTTAGGAATTTATTCCTCAGCATTACTACATTTGATAGCAAAACAGTTCGAAAATATGTCCAACACCTCGCTTCCTTTGTTTGCCAAGAACCTCAAGTCCTTACGGAAAGCGAAGGGCTGGACGCAACAAGAGTTGGCGGACCGCATGGGGATCAAGCGCGCTGCCTTAGGTGCTTATGAGGAGGGTCGATCTGAGCCGCGGTTGGCAAATGTTCTAGCCATGGCCGACTTGTTAGGGGTGTCGACTGATGCCATGATGCGCGGGGTGAATGCCAAGGAAATTCAGGAAAACCGAACCAATGGGCATCGCTTGCGGGTGCTTACCGTTCCCGTGAACAACGAAACGAATGAGGAGCATGTGGCCGTGGTTCCTGTTCGCGCAGCTGCGGGTTATTTGGAGGGATACAGTGATCCGGACTTTGTGCAAACCCTTCCGACCTTTGATTTGCCCATCCCCGAAGTGTCCCCGTATCGAACGTATCGCTTGTTTCAAATAGAAGGGGACAGCATGTTGCCCATCCCAAGCGGAAGTTACATTTTGGCTTCGTTCGAACCGGATTGGAATCATTCGGGGGGTATGCGACCGTATATCGTGGTCACGCGAAACGATGGGATTGTTTTCAAGCGCATCGAAAATCGATTGGATACGGATTACGAGGATTTCCGGATGATTTCGGACAATCCAGATTATCCTCCCTATGCGGTCCAACCCGATCAGATTTCAGAAGTGTGGCGCGCTCAAGCGTATCTCGCTTTCGATTGGCCAACACCGGCATTTTCTGGAATGGAACGGATTCAAGGAACCCTGGATGCGTTGCGCCAGGAGATCAGCTCGATGAAAGGAGCAGTCTCCGACAGTTAAGGGTTCGCCTTCGTGCTTAAACGCCGAGGGCAACAACCTCTTCTACAGCGTCGATTTTTGACGTGAGCAATTGCTCGATGCCCCCTTTCAAAGTTTGCATACTCGAAGGACAGCCACTGCAGGCACCTCGCATGTGAACGTAAACTTTGCCTTCTTTGAAGGCTTTAAAATCAATGGCACCACCGTCCTGCTCTACCGCTGGACGAACGAATTCATCCAAAAGATCCTTGATTTCATCATCGTGCTCGCTGGGGGACATTTCAGATTCATCCAAAAAAGCAACGTTGCTAGATGCCGATGGGTTGGCGGCTTGTAAATCGGGTTGAGCCAATTGCTCCATGACCTTTTCGAAGGCCTTGGTGTCAACAGCAACCGGGTTTTCCATGAGCCACTCACGGATGTATTCACGCAATTGTTGAACGATCATTTCCCAGCCCAAGCTTTCGTCTTTGGTCACTGAAACAAAGTGTCCACTGACGAAAATTCCTGTTACAAAAGGAAAGTTGAACAATTCTACGGCAAGAGGCGAACACAAGGAGGCCTCATTTTGTGAGCGCAACTCAGCCTGGTATCCGCCTTCAATCAATAGACGATCGGCGACAAATTTCATGACGGCCGGATTCGGCGTCATTTCTGCGTAAACACTTGTTGGAATGGCCATGTGGCAAAGGTAGTTTGCACCGCTTAACTTGCCATTTCTTTTTGAATCTTTCCAAATGAACAATCCCAATCGATTTCGGGTGGTCCGAGGAGTAACATCGAGCCTGTGCCTCCTGGTCTTGGCGACATTAACGATGACCGCGCAGGAGACATTTCCTGTAAATGGTGTTGTCGACAAGGCGTTAGTGCGCACTGTTTTCGATCACGCCATTGTACATACCCAGTCTGGAGAGGTTTTAGAAGACGCTTCGGTGGTTGTTTTTAAAGGCCGCATCGAAGCGGTGGGTCCGACAGCGACCCTGCAAGTGACTGGTCCAGCAGTTCGCGAAGATTTGACTGGTTTTCATGTGTATCCATCTTTTGTAGAGTTGAGTTCACGTTGGGGAATGCCTTCGGCTCAAGAGGAACGTTACTCGCGGGGCTCTCAAGACCTCAGCGATAAGAAAGGCGCCTATGGATGGAATGAGGCCATTCGCCCTGAGACCCGCGCGGCGGCAGTGTTAGACCCCTCGATGGCTGGGGCTGAAAAGAAAAGAGAGGCGTATTTAAAGGCAGGGTTTGGAACGGTTCTATCGCATGTTCAGGATGGCATTGTCCGTGGAACCGGTGCGCTTGCCGTTTTGTCCGAAGATCCCCGACGAGCCCTGCTCATCCCTGATGCTTCAGCGCATTTTAGTTTTCGAAAAGGCTCATCCTCTCAGGATTACCCGCGTTCGCTCATGGGAGCGACGGCCTTACTCAAGCAAACTCATTTTGATGCCACATGGTATGCGGATGCCAGCCGATTGAATGAACGCTTGGAAACCAACCTGTCCTTGGAAGCATTCAATGGCCAACGCGATTTGCCTGTGTTTTTTCATGCTGGTGGATGGCAAGATATCTTGCGGGCTTCGGCGGTCGCAGATGTGGTCGCGTTGAAGACCCCTTACATCATGTTTGCTGGAAACGACACGTATCAGCGTTTGGAAGAGGTGCAGGCAACTGGATCCGATTTGGTGCTGTCCTTGAATTTTCCGACGCCTTTTGATGTGAGCGACCCGTACTTGAGTCGGCTCATTGGATTGGATGAATTAAAGCATTGGGAATTGGCTCCTTCCAACGCTGCACGTGTTCACATGGCGGGCATTCGATTTTCGTTTACAACCGATGGATTGAATGATGTTGAATCGACGTGGTCTGCGGTGCGGAAATGCATCCAACATGGCTTGCCTGCCGATGCGGCATTGGCTGCCTTAACTGAAGTGCCGGCCGCCATGGTCGGTGCCGAAAATAGAGTCGGTCGGATTCAACCAGGGCTTGAAGCGAACATGCTGATCACGGACGGTCCCTTGTTTGACGCGTCGACCGTGCTGTATGAACATTGGGTGCAAGGGGAGCAACAGATATACCAGAATCGGGACATCGTGGACATCCGTGGCATGTATGATGTCACATTGGATGAACAGGTTTGGCGAATGGAAGTCAAAGGTTCTGCAGAGAACCCCAAAGCACATTTTCTTCTCGACTCCACGGAATTCAAATTGGGAATGGAATTGGATGGTCGGACGGTCGGATTTGAATTCACCTTGGACACTTTGGACTTGAATGGCTGGTGGCGCGCTTCTGGCAACGTCTGGATGGATAGCCGAATTTGGGAAGGAAAAGGACAGCGAAGTGACGGCACATGGTTTGAATGGAGCGCCATCCGCCAAGAAGCGAAGTCCGATGATGAGGCCCCATCGCAGATCGATAAAGCGGCAGAGACGGGTCCCGAGGTCGGAGAAATAATTTGGCCATTCACAGCTTACGGCAACGCGGAACGACCTCAAGCGAAGACCACATGGATTCGAGGCGCTACCGTCTGGACATGTGAAGCGGAAGGCCGGATCGAACAAGCGGATGTCATCTTGCAGGATGGAAAGATTCTCGCCATTGGTCAGAATTTGATTGCAGAGGACGTGTTTGGAAGCCAAATTCCGACGTTCGAATTGGTGGACGGCCGAGGAAAGCATGTGACTCCGGGCATCATCGACGAGCATACGCACATTGCTGCCACACGGGGAATCAACGAAGGGACCCAAGCGAGTAGCGCTGAGGTCAGCATCGAAACATGTGTCAACAGTGAGGACGTGAATATCTACCGCCAGCTTGCCGGAGGAGTTACGTCGGCGCAGATTTTGCACGGTTCTGCCAATCCAATCGGGGGTCAAAGTGCCATCATCAAATTCCGCTGGGGCGCTTCGCCTCAAGCGATGATGTTTGATGCTGCACCTCCGTTCATCAAGTTTGCCCTTGGTGAAAATGTCAAGCAAAGCAATTGGGGCAACGATTACCGTTCGCGTTTTCCGCAAACGCGCATGGGTGTGGAGCAAGTGTATTATGACCATTTCATTCGTGCGCGGGAGTATGAACAAGCGTGGAAAGACTACGCACAAATGCTACGCACGGCTAGCCGTAAGGCAAAGCGCAACAACACGCTTCCTGCTGCGCCTCGACGTGATTTGGAATTGGAAACGTTGAGTCAGATCCTCAATAGCGAGCGTTTTGTGACGTGCCATAGCTACCGACAAGATGAAATCAACATGCTGATGCACGTTGCCGATTCCATGGGCTTTACAATGAATACGTTCACGCACATTTTAGAGGGCTATAAGGTGGCAGACAAAATGGCGGCGCACGGTGCAGGGGCGTCTAGCTTTAGCGACTGGTGGGCGTACAAGTATGAAGTCAAAGATGCCATCCCTTACAATGGGGCGGTCTTGCACGGTCAGGGCATCGTGACGGCATTCAATTCGGACGATGCTGAAATGGCGCGCCGACTTAATCAAGAAGCGGCCAAAGCGGTCAAGTATGGTGGAGTCTCAGAGGAAGAGGCCCTGAAGTTTGTCACATTAAACCCCGCCAAATTGTTACGGGTTGATCATCGGGTGGGATCGCTCGCGGTTGGAAAGGATGCTGATGTTGTCGTTTGGAGCGACCATCCATTGAGCGTTTATGCACAAGCTGAACAGACGTTTGTCGATGGCGTCAAGTACTTTGATTTGGAGGACGATGCGGCAAAGCGGGATTGGATGCGCGTGGAAAGAGCCCGGTTGATGCAGGCCATGAAGTTGGATCAAAGCGGCCGAGAAGGCGGCGGCCGTGGAAGGGCGCCGACAGAACGTATTCGAGTCGATTACCATTGTGAAACACTGACAGACGAGAACCGATGAAATCATTGCACTACATTTTGGCGCTGACCAGTTGTCTTTTGACATGGAGTGTGTTTGCTCAGCAGACACCAGCACCGGAGCAATCAACGTCCATTTTGGTAATGGGAGGAACGGCACACCTGGGAACGGGTGATGTGTTGAAGGATGCAGCCATTGGGTTTCGAAGTGGAAAAATTGACTTCGTTGGTTTTGCGCAAGACGCAGATCGTGCGCGTTACGATGAGGTTATCATGGCACATGGACAGCATGTGTATCCGGGGTTTATTGCGCCCAACTCGACGCTTGGCTTGCAGGAAATTGGAGCGGTTCGGGCCACGCGTGACGATAGAGAAACTGGAACGTTCAAGCCACATGTTCGTTCTGTGATCGCTTTCAATACCGATAGTGAGGTGACTCCAACAGTTCGGACCAACGGAGTTTTGATGGGGCAAATCACCCCACGGGGGGGCACCATTAGTGGATCAAGTGGCATCGTCCATTTTGACGGATGGAACTGGGAGGACGCGGCGATTAGGATGGTGGATGGCATTCATCTGAATTGGCCCAGAACACACCATCGCCATCGCGCTGACGGCACGGTGGACATTAAAAAACGAAAAACGTACGATCAGGAGCTTCAAGAAATCACACATTTTTTCGAGTCTGCTCAAGCATATGCTCAGCAACCCAAGCGCAATGCAACGAGTAAGAAAGATTTGCGCCAAGAGGCGATGCGCGGTTTGTTTGATGGAAGTTTACGCTTGTACGTGCATGCGGATGACATTCGCCAGATAACAGAAGCGGTGCATTTCAAACGAGCGATTGGGATTTCTGAATTGACCATAGTCGGCGGGTACGACGCCCCTCTTGTTGCAGATTTGCTTCGAGACAATGGCGTGTCTGTCATGGTGCGCAGGGTCCATGAATTGCCCAGGTATGCCGAGGACGATGTTTCCCTTCCTTTCAGAATTGCCAAACAACTGGAGGATGAGGGGGTTTTGTATTGCTTGCAAAATGCGGGAGACATGGAACACATGGGAACTCGGAACTTGCCCTTTTATGCCGGAACAGCCCATGCCTATGGCCTCACCTACGAACAAGCTGTTCGGAGTGTCACGCTGAATGCGGCGCGCATCCTTGGAATTGATGACCAGTGTGGCAGCATAGAAACAGGAAAGGACGCTACCCTCTTTATTTCAGAAGGTGATGCCCTCGACATGATGACCAACCGTTTGTCTCACGCTTTTATTCAAGGCCGTTCAATTGATTTGGACAACCGGCAGCGCGAATTGTACCGAAAGTATCAGAACAAATACGGTGCGCCTCTTTTGGATTGAGGCCATTCTTTAGCGCAGTTGTTCCATCAAATCTTTGGGCGACTTGACTCCGAGGCGGAAGAGCTTTTGAAACTCTTCGAACCTTCGATGGCTCCCAAAAAGGAATGAGACCTTTAGTATCCAATTTTTGTACGCACACGGTCGAGCACCGTTGCGGCGACTTCTCGGGCTTGGGCAGCACCTTTGGACAATTCGCCATCGAGTCCCCCCAAGTCTGTCATCCATCGATTGAACGCATCGCGTTCTTCAGCAAACCCATCGACAATGGCTTCGAGCAGCTCCTTCTTAGCGTGCCCCCAACCATAGCCCCCAGCTCTTAGTTTTTCGGCCATGCGCTGGCCTTCAGCATCGCCGGCGATGGATTGGTACAACTTCCAAACGACCGCATTGTCTGGGTCCTTCGGATCCTCCAATGGAGTCGCATCTGTAATGATTTCTTTGTTGATGCGCTTTTTCAATGCCGAAGGATCGTCAAAGATATTCAGCGTATTGGCCTTGGACTTCGACATCTTGGCGCCGTCCAACCCGGGAATCAACATCGTCTCAGATCGGATCATTTCCTGGGGAACGACGAACGTGTCGCCCATGCGATGATTGAAACGGGCAGCCACGTCGCGCGTCATTTCTAAATGCTGCAACTGGTCTTTCCCAACGGGAACAAAGTCGGCATCATAGAGAAGAATATCCGCCGCCATGAGCATGGGATACGAAAACAGTCCTCCGTTTACATCTTCTAACCGCTCCGCCTTGTCCTTGAAGCTGTGCGCTAAGGTCAATCGCTGGTATGGAAAAAAGCAATTGAGGTACCAAGCCAACTCCGTGACTTCAGGGACATCGCTTTGGCGGTAAAAAGCCGTGCGACTTGTATCCAGTCCGAATGCGAGCCACGCAGCGGCTACGGCATACGTGTTGTGTCGAAGTTCGGTTCCATTTTTGACCTGCGTGAGAGAATGCAAGTCTGCAATAAATAAGAAAGAATCGTTCGCGGCATCATTCGCCAAATCAATGGCAGGGCGAATGGCCCCAAGTAAATTGCCCAGGTGCGGGGTTCCGGTGCTTTGTATGCCAGTGAGAATCCGTGCCATGGGGTTGGATCAACAGTGCTCGTCGAATACCATTTTCAAATGGTCGGCGATCATATCGGCGTTGCGGCCTTCAATGTGATGGCGCTCAACCATGTGCAGCAATCGTCCGTCTTTAAACAACGCAATGCTCGGAGAGCTCGGAGGGTAAGGCAACAAAAACTTCCGAACGCGCTCAACGGCCGCTTGGTCAACTCCTGCAAATGAAGTGGTCAAGTGAGTTGGGAGCTTTTCGTTCTTCAGTGCTTTGAGGACACCTGGTCGCATGGAAGATGCGGCACAACCGCAGACGCTATTGATGACAATCATCGTGCTTCCAGGTTTTGCAATGGTCGCATCGACATCTTCGACGGAGATCATTTCAGAAAAACCGGCTTCGGTGAGCTCGGCTTTTTTCGGGGCAACTAGTTCAGGAGGGTACATGGTGTAAAGTTAAGATTCAGTCTTACTCGGAGCGGTAGACTGCAAGTGTAATTCAGTGAATTGTTCGTCATGGATCGGGCTAGGTGCGTCGATCATGACATCGCGTCCACTGTTGTTTTTAGGGAAAGCGATAAAATCTCGGATGGAATCACTTCCACCAAACAGGGAACAAAGTCGGTCAAACCCGAGAGCGAGTCCACCGTGAGGAGGAGCTCCATATTCAAACGCATTCATCAAAAAGCCAAATTGCGCTTCCGCTTCTTCGGGAGAAAACCCGAGCAAGTCGAACATCCGCGCTTGAATGGTTTTGTCGTGAATTCGAATGGATCCTCCTCCGATTTCAACCCCGTTGACGACCATGTCATATGCATTGGCACGGACGGCTCCGGGATCGGTATCGATGAGGTCCATGTGCTCTGGCTTGGGTGAGGTAAATGGATGGTGCATGGCATGGTAACGTTCTGTTGCCTCATCCCATTCGAGTAAAGGAAAGTCCATCACCCACAACGGTCGGAATACTTTAGGGTCTCGCAAGCCCAAAGCTTCTCCCATGTGCAAGCGCACTTCATTCAATTGTTTGCGCACGCGGTCTAGATCGCCGGATAGCATGAGAATCAAATCGCCAGGCTTCGCTTCCGCGTGTGTGGCCCATGCGGCCTGAGCTTCAGCATCGAAAAATTTGTCGACACTGGATTTGAAGGTGCCATCAGCATTGACCTTACAGTAAACCAATCCTTTGGCTCCAATCTGTGGTCGTTTAACCCATTCAGTGAGTCCATCAAGCTGTTTGCGAGAGTACTCAGCACATCCTGGAGCTACGATGCCCACAACCGCTTCAGCGGAATCAAAGACACCAAACCCTTTGCCTTGTGCAACTGCGCCAAAGTCAACGAATTCCATTCCAAAACGCACGTCGGGCTTGTCGCTTCCATAGCGGGCCATGGCCTCGTCATACGTGATCCGAGGAAACTCAGGGACGGAGGTGTCAAGTACGACTTTGAACAAATGGCGGACCATTCCTTCGAAGGTGTTGAGGATGTCCTCCTGCTCCACAAAGGCCATCTCACAATCAATTTGTGTGAATTCCGGTTGCCGGTCTGCGCGCAAGTCTTCGTCTCGGAAGCACTTGACAATTTGATAGTACCGATCATACCCACTGACCATCAGCAATTGCTTGAATGTCTGCGGGCTTTGTGGCAATGCGTAGAATTGACCGGGGTTCATGCGAGAAGGCACAACGAAATCGCGCGCGCCTTCAGGCGTCGACTTGATCAAATACGGCGTTTCCACTTCGATGAATTCGACGCTGTCCAAATACTTGCGCGTTTCAATGCTCAGCTTATGACGCAGCATTAAGTTTTGCTGAACCGGTTTCCTTCGCAGGTCGAGGTACCGGTATTTCATGCGCAAATCATCTCCGCCATCGGTGTCGTCTTCGATGGTAAACGGAGGAGTTTTACTCGCGTTGAGGATGTCCAATTCCGTGACTTCGATTTCAATATCACCCGTGCTCATTTGAGCATTCTTGGACTCACGAATGAGCACTTTCCCGGTCACTTTGACAACGAATTCTCTTCCCAATTTTCGGGCTTGTAGACACAAAGCCTCATTAGAGTCCATGTTAAAAGCCAGCTGTGTCAAGCCATAACGATCGCGCAAATCCACAAAGGTCATCCCTCCGAGATCGCGGGTCCGCTGCACCCATCCGCTGAGGGTAACCAGTTGTCCATCATGATCGGCGCGCAATTCGCCGCAAGTGTGAGTCCGATGCATTGTATTCTAGCATTGGGCAAGAGGAGTTTCCTGCCTTTCGCAAAGGTAGCGCGCGATTTGTCTTCTTTCGAATGGCAAGTGATCGTCCAATCTTCGGGTCGTCAAAGTCTCAACCGGAGGCCCAATCCTTAGATTTGTGACATGGAGCAACCGTTTGAACGACTAGATCGATTGCGTGCTGAAGCCCTTCAGGGTGGTGGAGAGGCGCGCGTACAAGCACAACATGGCAAGGGCAAACTGACCGCACGAGAGCGGATTGATTTGCTGCTGGACCCCGAAAGTTTTGAGGAGTTGGGCATGCTGGTGAAACACCGTTCCACCAACTTTGGATTGGATAAGCAGCAGTTTTTGGGAGATGGAGTGGTCACGGGGTATGGACACATCGACGGCCGTTTAGTGTATGTATTCTCTCAAGACTTCACCGTTTTGGGCGGTTCATTGGCTGAAGCGCATGCCAAGAAAATATGCCGGATCATGGATTTGGCTATGAAAAATGGTGCGCCGTTGATCGGTTTGAACGACAGTGGAGGAGCCCGGATACAAGAGGGTGTGGTGTCGTTGGGGGGCTACGCCGATATCTTTTATCGGAATGTTCGAGCAAGTGGAGTGATTCCTCAATTGAGTGGAATTCTGGGCCCCTGCGCTGGAGGAGCGGTCTATTCGCCTGCATTGACGGACTTTATTTTTATGGCGGAGGGATCGAGCTATATGTTCGTAACCGGACCCAACGTGGTGAAGACCGTGACACATGAAGAGGTTACAAGTGAAGATTTGGGAGGAGCGAAAGCGCATGCCACTAAATCAGGAGTCACCCATTTTACGGCCCCAAATGAAGCGATGGTAATCCAAGACATCAAGGATGTCCTGAGTTACTTGCCTCAGAATTGTGAAGAGGAACCGATGCGCTTGGATTATGCAGGGGGAGACGAAACCCGTCCTCATCTCGACACGGTGATCCCGGAAAGTGCACAGCAGCCGTATGACATTCGCCAAGTCATCCAGGAGACGGTAGACGCCGACTCGTTCAAAGAGGTTCAGAAGGACCATGCGGAGAACATGGTATGCGGATTTGCGCGATTGGCTGGTCAAAGCATCGGTGTTGTTGCCAACCAGCCCGCTTTTTTGGCGGGGGTTTTGGATATTAAAGCATCGACAAAGGCCGCTCGGTTTGTGCGGACGTGTGACGCATTCAATGTTCCGCTTTTGGTGCTTGAGGATGTTCCCGGTTTTTTACCTGGAACGGATCAGGAATGGAACGGCATCATTACCAACGGCGCCAAACTGCTTTATGCATTCAGCGAAGCGACTGTTCCTCGTATTACGGTGATCACACGGAAGGCATACGGAGGCGCGTATGACGTGATGAATAGCCAACACATCGGAGCGGACTTGGTCTTTGCGTGGCCCAAGGCTGAGATCGCGGTCATGGGGGCAAAAGGGGCGGCAGAAATCATATTCCGAAAGGAAATCGCAGCTTCACCCAATCCAGAAGCTACGTGGAAGGAGAAGGAGTCGGAATACGCCGAATTGTTTGCGCACCCATACAATGCAGCGGCCCGAGGCTACGTGGATGAAGTGATTCTTCCGCGCAACACCCGGGCCAAGCTGATTCGAGCATTCAAAATGCTCGAGAATAAAGTGGACACGTTGCCGCGCAAGAAGCACGGAAATTTGCCGCTTTAAAAGGGATTACTGAACACGCTTGATGGAACAGCCAATGGCTTTGGTTGTGGACACCTCGCATGATTTTCCCATGCTGGCTGCTTCCATTGCATCCATGGCGTAAGATGACGTGACTGCCTTAGCATCGCTGACGTTGTCATCCAATGAACCGCGGTAAATCAATGTCATGTCCTGGTCCAACAGGTAAACATGTGGAGTCTTCAATGCTCCGAATGCATCAGCAAGTGCGTGCTTCGAATCCATGAGGTATGGCATCGAATAGCCTTGCTCTTTTGAATGAGATTGCATGGCTTCCATGCTATCGTGGTTGTCGCGCTTGGCTTCGTTTGAGTTGATCAATACCATCCCAAAACCATAGGCCTCAGCTTTTGCGGCTGTTTCATTGTAACGTCCTTCCCAGCCATCACTTTTCGTTCCGTTACCGACAACAAAAGGACAGGTGTTGCAGCTAAAAACAACCAAAAGGCCGTTTTTACCGGCAGCATCCATGAGGCTCATGGCAGAACCATCGACGTTTGTCATTTTGACGTCAGATAGTGGTGCCACAGCACCAATCGCTAACTCAGCGTTGGAATCTGTAGGGGTAGAACAAGCGCTGGCGAAAAACGCACCGGCCGCTAAAATGGCACAGGTAGTAAAAACCCGGCTCAAAGAGATATTCGAAATGTTCATGGAGACTTGACCTTTAATAAGGCTTCAAATCTCGTTCAAGAAGTTCCACAATGACGAGCCCCCTAGCCAAAAGATTCAAATTACTTGATCAGCAATGCATCGCCATAAGCGAAAAAGCGATATTTCTCCTTCTGTGCTAAAGCATACGCTTCCATGATGAGGTCGTGCCCTGCAAAGGCTGAAGAGAGCATCAGCAACGTGCTTTGTGGCGTATGAAAGTTGGTGATCAACGCGTCTGAAATCTTGAAGTCGTACTTCGGGAAGATGAACTTGTTGGTCCATCCGTTGTAAGGCTTCAAGGTATCTGTGGTGCTCACGGATGTTTCCATGGCCCGCATAGCAGTTGCTCCAACAGAGACAATGCGTCTTCCTTCTGTTTTAGCTCGATTGACACGGTCAACACAGCTTTCAGGAATAATCAATTGCTCGGAATCCACCTTGTGCTTGGTCAAATCTTCGACCTCCACAGGTCTGAATGTACCCAGACCGATGTGCAAAGTGAGGTAGGTCATGTCAATTCCCTTGATTTCGAGTCGCTTCATGAGCTGCTTCGAAAAGTGGAGTCCAGCTGTTGGCACTGCAACAGCTCCGAGGTTCTTGGCGTAAATGGTTTGAAACCGCTCACGGTCATCCGCTTCAACCTCCCGGGCGATGTACTTTGGCAAAGGAGTCTCTCCTAGCTGGAAGATGACATCCATGAATTCTTCATAGGACCCATCGAACAAGAAACGCAATGTCCGACCTCGTGAGGTGGTATTGTCGATGACTTCTGCGATGAGTTCATCATTCTCGCCAAAATAGAGTTTGTTGCCAATTCTAATTTTCCGAGCGGGATCGACAAGTACATCCCACAGGATGCTCTCACGGTTCAGTTCACGCAACAGGAACACCTCGATGACCGCCCCGGTTTTTTCCTTGTTGCCATAAAGTTTGGCTGGAAAGACGCGCGTATCATTGGCAACGAAGACATCTCCTTCATCAAACTCATCCAAAACATCCTTGAACATTTTGTGCTCGATGGTACCGCTTTTGCGATCCACGACCATTAAACGGCTGTCATCACGATTGTCTAATGGCTTTTGAGCAATCAGTTCCTCAGGGATGTCGTACTTAAAGGAAGTTAGTTTCATAGAAATGGGGGGATCCGTTATCGGGAACGTTGAAGGTCGGCAAAACTACGGAATTCGCAATCAAAGGTCAACAGCCAATGGAGGTAACCCATGAATGATCTCCAAAATCTCCTCCATAGATTTGCAAGCGCTCAATTCGAAGGGCCCATTGACGGTGCGTTGAAGTTGTATTAAGTGCCCTCCAACGGCTAACGTTTTGCCCAGATCTCGGGCTAGTGCGCGGATATAAGTTCCTTTGGTGCAAGCGATTGTTACGTGGGCATCACACACGTTGTGGCCATCGACAATACTATGTTCGATGGAGTGGATATCATAACGCGAGACGCAAATAGGTGCTGGTTTGAGATTGATCTCTCCTCCCTTTCGTGCAATCGCATACGCTTTTTGGCCATCAACCTTTTTGGCACTGTATGCGGGGGGCATTTGAAAGTACTCCCCAGACCAGTCTTTTGAAGCGGTCTGAATGGATTCCAGGTTCAGCCCTGAAGCATCAACCCACGCTTCCACGGGCAATTCGGCATCGAGACAGGCCGTCGTGGCTCCCAACCGGATGATGGCGCGGTATTCTTTGTCCTGTGCTTGGAGCTCAGCGATGCGTTTGGTGGACTTGCCTGTGCAGACGACCAAAACGCCGCTCGCTAAGGGGTCCAAGGTTCCGGCGTGCCCTACCTTCAGCTTGCGATACCCCAAGGCCCCGCGAATGGCTCCGCGCAACTTATTGACCACATCAAATGATGTCCAATGCAAGGGTTTATCTATGAGCAGAACTTGGCCTTCACCAAAATCTTCTGCCTGGATGAAATCCATGACACGTAACGGAGCGGGAGAAGAGGGGTCCATGATGCAAAACTAGGTTAGCGGCGGGTGTTTATGACGCTGGTTGCTTGAAGTCAGGGGCAGCTTCTGCCGCTTGAATCCCTGCGATGTCTTCCATAACGCGCAAGGCCGCTAAAGGAGTTTGTATGCCTTCAATGCTCATGCGCAACCCCCCGTTGCGTTGGTACATCTTGGTGTCGCGCGCATGGTGCTTGAGGTATTCCAAAATCCGATTGAAGGTTGCCTCTTGGTAAAAGGCGCTCTCTTGGTTGCTGATAAATGCTGCAATGAGCTTTCCAGACTTGAGGACGATTTTTTCCATCCCCAAGAATTCCGCGAGCCACCTGAGGCGAATGGTATCGATGAGGTCTTCCGTTTCCTGGGGCAATGGACCAAATCGATCTTCCAAGCGGGCTTTGAATTCAGACAAATCAGCTTCTTTATCCAGGTCGTCAAGCTCTCGGTAGAGCGCGATGCGTTCGGGGATGTCATTCACATAGTGATCGGGAATCAATAAAGTGAAATCGGTTTCAATGGAAGCCTCTGAAACATAACGACGGTCTGCTTTGCGATCCTCTTCGAACAACTCCTTGAAAGATTCCTCTTTCAATTCGCGCACCGCTTCCGATAGGATTTTCTGGTACATATCGAAACCAAGCTCCGAAATAAAACCGCTCTGCTCACCCCCTAAAAGATCGCCGGCCCCTCGAATATCGAGGTCTCGCATGGCAATCTGAATCCCACTTCCTAAGTCGCTGAACTGCTCAATGGCTTGAAGGCGCTTGCGGCTTTCATCTGGTAGAACGCTCATCGGAGGAGCAAGAAGATAGCAAAATGCTTTTTTATTTGACCGGCCAACCCGTCCTCGCAACTGGTGAAGATCGCTGAGCCCAAATTGATGAGCATCATTGATAATCATGGTGTTGGCGTTTGAAATGTCGATGCCTGACTCGATGATGGTGGTGGCGACCAATACATCAAAGGAGCCTTCGATGAAGCGGGCCATGACATCCTCTAACTGCTTGCCGTCCATCTGACCGTGTCCAATTCCTACGCGTGCTTCCGGAACAAGTCGTGTAATCATTCCCGCCACTTCCTGGATGTTTTTGACGCGGTTGTTGACGAAATAAACTTGTCCTCCGCGACTGACTTCATAGCTAATCGCGTCACGAATGATCTCCTCTTGGAACGGTGCAATGGTGGTTTCTACCGGCTGTCGATTGGGAGGAGGGGTCGCAATGGTGCTCAAATCCCGCGCTCCCATCAGGCTGAATTGAAGCGTCCGCGGAATCGGCGTAGCCGTGAGGGTCAACGTATCGACGTTGGCCCGGATCATTTTGAGCTTGTCCTTAACGGCGACACCGAACTTCTGTTCTTCGTCAATGATGAGTAACCCCAAGTCTTTGAATTTGACTCTTTTGCCAACCAATGCGTGCGTCCCGATGAGGATGTCGACTTTGCCAGCTTCCAAGTTCTGAATGGTTTCCGTCAAGGCTTTTCCCGTCTTGAAACGGTTGATGTAATCGACCGTCACAGGAAAATCGCGCAATCTCCGTGCAAAGCTCCGGTAGTGTTGCATGGATAAGATCGTCGTGGGTACAAGTACCGCGACCTGCTTGCCGTCAGCTGCAGCTTTGAATGCGGCACGTATGGCCACCTCGGTTTTCCCAAACCCGACGTCACCACACACCAGACGATCCATGGGAATGGGCTTTTCCATGTCGCGTTTGACAGCTTCAATGGCGGCGTGTTGATCGGGGGTCTCCTCAAACATGAAGCTCGCTTCCAGCTCATGAAGCATATAGTTGTCGGGAGAAAACGCAATGCCTTCCGCTTGTTTTCGTTGGGCGTAAAGCTTGAGCAGATCGAACGCCAACTCCTTGACACGGGTTTTCGTTTTGGCTTTGGTCGCGGCCCAAGCGCCGGTACCCAGCTTGCTGATTTTTGGCTTCGTTCCCTCCTTCGAAGTGTATTTCGAGATGCGGTGGAGCGAGTGGATGTTGACATACAAGACATCACCGCCTTTGTATGTCAGCCGAATGGCCTCCTGCTCTTTTCCGTTGACTTCAATCTTCTGTAACCCGCTGAACTCCCCTATGCCGTGGTCGATATGTACTACGAAATCGCCAGGCTGCAGGGCCATTAACTCTTTGAGGGTGAGCGCTTGCTTGTTCTTCTGGAATCCGTCCTTCAGACGAAATCGATGGTATCGCTCAAATAGCTCGTGGTCTGTGTAGACAAGGAGTTTCAGGTCTTTATCGACAAATCCGGCACTCAATTCGAGTGGAATCGGTTGGTGTGGCACCTCCTCCTGGCGGTCGGCGAAAATGTCGTGTAAACGCTCGATTTGTGTGGCTTGACCGGCAACAATGACGTTGTGGTACCCTTGCCGATGATTGCCCTGTAAATTCGAGGTAATCAGGTCGAAATTCTTGTTGAAACTGGGCTGTGGAATCATATCCCAAGCGATGACGACACGTTCAGGAAAGCTGGTTCCTCCGTCGAATTCTTGGACATGGAATGGTTCAATCAGCCGTTTGAAGTTCTGTGGACCGATGAATAAATCGGATGGCGGAGTGAAGGCCATTTGGTCAGAAACCCTCTCAAAGGCTGACTCAGCACGTTCCATGGCCTTTTCCAAATGCTTCTCGCAGCGGTTGGCATCGGTCATCCAAATGCGCGTATTGTCTGGGATGAAATTGAAAATGGGCTCAACCGTTTCATGCAGATTGCGATCTCCCACATTGGGGACGATTACAGCACGGGTCATCTTGTTGATGCTCAGCTGGTTGATTGGATTGAACTTCCGAATGGATTCGACCTCATCGCCAAAGAACTCGATGCGGTAGGGATGGTCAAAGGAGAATGAAAACACATCTACAATGCCGCCACGGATAGCATAGTGCCCCGGCTCATAAACAAAATCGACCTTCTGGAATCCATATTCAATAAAGACCTCGTCTAGGAAGTCAAGGGTGTATGATTCGCCCAAAGAAAGTGTGAACGTTTGCTTGGAGAGCTCTCTTCGGCTGATGACCTGTTCTGCAATGGCCTCAGCAAAGGTTACGATGACCAAGCCACTCTGTGCCCGGTTGATCTCATTAAGCACTTCAGCTCGCATGGCAATATTGGCGTTCTCCGTGACCTCTTCTTGGTAGGGAACCCGTGCAGAACGCGGAAAGAAAAGCACGCGCTGCCGCTTGCCAAGCAATTGCTCCAAGTCGTTGAGAAGGTAGGCGGCAGACTCTTTATCGTCCAATATAAACAAGTGACTTGCACGGGGCTCCCCTGCAGCGGCTTGCTCCAGTTCCACATCGACACAGGCAGCGGCTAGCAGGGCTGTCGCGGAACCGACAATGCCTTTAAGTTCTGTTTTCGCAGACGCTTGTTCCCAGGTCCTCCGCAGCATTTGAGCGCGAGGGTCCGATTGATAAAACGCCAGCAGGTCTTCAACACGCATCGCTGAAATTCGAGATTTTCGGACGCGAAGTTACGGGGATTCTCCGTTCAATTTTTTTATTGATTTTCCATCCAACAAGAACGCAGACCTTGGATTAGATGGACACTTCCCACGTAAAATGGAGAGCGCTCATGCAGTGTTTCTGGAATTTTTTCGAGGATTGATCCGAGGTCATCTTCTGCCGCTCCACCTGCTTCCAACGCCAAAAAAGCCAACGGAGCACACTCGTAACAGAGCCGTAATTTGCCGTGAGGATGGCTCTTGGTACTGGGGTAGAGATAGATACCGCCTTTGATGAGATTTCGGTGAAAGTCTGATACCAAACTTCCGATATAGCGGCTTTTGAACCCCACTTCGGGTGTTTCACGGCAACCGGAGATAAAACTCTTTGTCGCTTGATTTGCCTCGCTAAGCAACGCATCATTGATTGAATAAATGCTTCCAGTTTCAGGGAATTGCATTTTGGCATGTGACAAGAAGAACTCTCCAACAGCGGGGTCTAGCGTGAATCCGTTGACCCCTGACCCCGTGGTATACACGAGCATCGTAGAAGATCCATAAAGAATGTATCCAGCGACGACTTGTTCAGTGCCCCGTTGGAGGAAGTCTTGGTCACTCAAAGACTCTCCCATCGGAGTGACCCTCCTAAAAATGCTGAAGATTGTACCGATGCTGACGTTGACATCGGCATTCGAACTTCCGTCCAATGGGTCAATCATCACAACGTATTTCCCAGACTTGCCTTGATCGCCGCAAAGGATGCAGTCCTCCTGCTCTTCTGATCCGATTCCTGCAACAGACTTTCCTGCCGTGAGGATCCTCATGAAGGTGCGGTCAGCAAAAACATCCAGCTTTTGCTGGGCTTCATTGTGCGTGTTTTCAGAGCCGGCTTCTCCAAGAATCCCGGCGAGTCCTGCACGATTTACCTGGTGATTGACGATTTTAGCGGCAACACCGATGTCGGTAAGAAGTCGGGTAAGTTGACCGGAAACAAACGGGAACTCCGCTTGTGCATCCATGATAAACTCTTGGAGGGTAATGGTTTTTCGCATTCGGCGGTTTTGTTCATTTCATAACCGGATACGAAGTTAATGCACGTCAGATAGAACGCTTTCCTAGGATCCTTGATCCTCTTGAATAACGCGAGCGAGATCTTGGAAGTCCAGCGGGCTGAGTTGCTCTGCTCTAAGACCAAGAGTCGCCTCGTCGATTCCATCTAACGAAAGTCCTGCAGAGCGCAGCGCATTGCGCAATGTCTTACGCCTTTGATTAAACGCGGCCTTTACAATGGTCTTTAAGTGACCAAACCGAAACCCGATAGGTTGCACTTCTTTTCGGATCAAGCGGAGCACACCGCTGTGCACTTTGGGTGGAGGGATAAATACCTCTGGCGGCACAGTAAAGAGGTACTCAGCATCGTAATAGGTTTGAATCAACACACTGAGTATACCATAGACCTTGGACCCGTGAGAAGAGCAAACGCGCTCAGCCACCTCTTTTTGAAACATTCCGACTAACTGGGGCACCTGGTGTATCGTGTCCAAGGTCTTAAAGAGAATCTGAGAGCTGATATTGTATGGGAAGTTGCCGCAGACGACTACTTGTTTATCGTTGAATGAGCTAGACAGGGGCATTTTCAAGAAATCACCTTCGAGGATGCGCTCAGGGGGCATCCACTGCTGCTCTTTCAAATGAACGATGCTCTCGTGATCTACATCGATCACCCACAGGTCAATATCGTTTCGACTCAACAGTGGACGGGTGAGAGCTCCTGTCCCTGGTCCGATCTCAAGAACCGTTATTGCTCGATTAGAGATAAGGCTGTCTGCGATTCGCTGAGCCGTATGCTCGTCGGCAAGGAAGTGTTGGCCGAGATGCTTCTTGGCTTTCACTGAGTGGGAGTGCTTCATATAATACTTTCTATAGCAAAGGTCGCTCTACAGTACTTACGCATCAACCAAATGGCCTTCTTCTAAAATCTCCAATGTTGTCCTGTAGGCGACGGCTGATGCGCCAAACCGTTTTTGATATTCCGCCTGAAGCCTAGGCGCGAACTCTGTATTATACTTTTCGAATGATTCGGTGGAATAGGCCACATATTGAACGGCAACGGCCGTGCCTCCTGCTTCTTCGCCGATAATCTTACATATTCGATACGATTCAAAGCAAAGTGACGAAAATATTTTAGGGATGTGTTCTTCCCTCATAAATACTAGCCAACCCTCGTATTTTAAGGAATCTACGCTAATCGTGATATTGTATAAAACACGATTTGACCGACGGTTAATAGAAATTTGTCGCAATGGTTTGGTGGTTTGTCGAGAATTTTCTTGTATATTCGAGTTCTGAAATCTTAACCAAGATAAAGTGATGCGAACACTTTTCCTCTCCCTGCTCTGTTTATTCGGAGCTTTAACGGTCCTGCAAGCGCAGGATCAATCCCACGGAATTGCCTACCAGGCGGTTGCCCGTGATGCTGATGGCGACCCTCTTTCGGTCGCTGCACTTGATGTCCGAATTACCCTCATGGGTAGTAGTGGCGCCATGTGGCAGGAAACTCAATCTGTAACAACCTCTCAATTCGGGAATCTCGCCCTCACCATTGGTGATGGCGTTTCTACGCCTGGAATGACAGAATCTCTCGACATGGTCGATTGGTCTGAAGCTGGTTTATCCTTCTCTATAGAGGTGGACGCCGGTGCAGGTTATGCTTCTTTTGGAGAAGTGGATGTACAGGCAGTTCCAATTGCCATGTACGCCCTCAACGGCCAAGAGGAAGAAATTGCAGCTTTGCAAAACCAGTTGGATGGCTTAGGCTCCGACGTTGATGGTTTGGTAAGTGACTTGCAGAGTGCTGTTGCAGAAACTGCATCTAACACTGCTGCTGACGCTGCTTCTGACGCATATTTACTAGGTCTCATTGAGAGCAACGATGGCGAAATTGCCATTCTGCAATCATCCACTGCTGCCAACACGGCTGACATTGGTGATATACTCGGTGTCCTGGAAATCAACGAAACAGGAATTACTGTTGAAAATTTGACGATCACTGGAAGCTTGGATATCCCAGGTTCATTCAGTGCAGGTACTGCTTTGTTTAATAACCTCGCAGCGAACAACGCTGATTTCGAGGACATGCAAGCTGAATCTGCTCAAATTGAAGATTTGGTATTTGCCAGTGGTCTCGGTCTCGGCGACTTGAGCGTTCTAGGTGACGTTGAAGTTGAAGGCACAGTGTCTGTTGATGGAAACGTACTCGCTTCTGAAGCGTATGTTGATGCTGGAGACGCTGCTAACGCCCAAGCGATTGCCGCAAACTCTGCTGCTGACGCTCAAGACGAATTAGATGGCGCTGCTGCTTTAGCTGCTAACGCTGCTGCCGATGCTGCTACTCAAGCTGATGTAGATGCGAACGAAGCTGCTAGCGATGCTGCTGAAGCTGCTAACGCTGCTGCTAACGCTGCTACTC
>CAWVYB010000021.1:0-20372 GCA_963934215.1 uncultured Flavobacteriales bacterium
TCAGTCAAATGAAGGAAGCTGCTGCGGCCAATGGATGGCCCACAAAAATTGAATACGGACTGATCGGTTCTTGTACCAATTCGAGCTACGAAGACATCAGTCGTTCAGCGAGCATTGCACGACAGGCTGTAGAAAAAGGGATTGAAGCAAAAGCAACATTGACCATCACTCCGGGTTCCGAGCAGGTGCGTTATACGATTGAACGCGATGGTTTTATTTCAACATTTGAAGCGATGGGCGGAAGTGTTTTTGCCAATGCCTGTGGACCTTGTATAGGCCAATGGGCACGGGAAGGCGCAGAGAAAAAAGAGAAAAACTCTATTGTACACTCGTTCAATCGGAACTTTTCCAAGCGAGCAGATGGGAACCCCAACACACATGCGTTTGTAGGTTCCCCTGAATTGGTCACTGCGATGGCCATTGCTGGCGATTTGACATTCAATCCACTGAAGGATACCTTGAAACTTCCTGACGGAACTGAGGTGTTGCTGGAGGAGCCAAAAGGAGACGAACTTCCGTCAAAGGGTTTTGCCGTTGAGGATGCGGGCTATCTAGCACCAGCGGATGATGGCAGTGGAATTGAGGTTGTGGTAAATCCAACTTCTGAACGTCTTCAATTGCTGACTCCTTTTTCTCCATGGAGTGGTGAAAATATTGAAGGTGCACGGCTGTTGATCAAGGCAGACGGAAAATGTACGACGGATCACATTTCCATGGCAGGTCCTTGGTTGCGGTACCGTGGGCACCTCGATAACATTTCAAACAATACGTTGACGGGAGCAATCAATGCATTCAACGGTGAAACCAACTCGGTAAAGAACCAGTTGACGGGCGCTTATGGTGAAGTTCCTGCCGTTCAACGAGAATACAAAGCAGCAGGCATTCCAACTGTAGTGGTAGGGGATTCGAATTATGGAGAAGGAAGTTCTCGCGAACATGCGGCGATGCAACCTCGATTCTTGGGGGTGACCGCTGTATTGGTGAAGTCCTTTGCGCGTATTCACGAGACCAACCTCAAGAAACAGGGAATGCTGGGAATCACGTTTGTCAATGAATCGGATTACGATTTAATCCAAGAGGACGATCATTTTCACTTTGTGGATTTAGCTGAATTTGCACCGGGCAAGCCTTTGACCATTCGATTGGATCATGCCGATGGAACATCGGATACCATCTCAACGAAGCACACTTACAATGACCAACAAATTGATTGGTTCCGTGCGGGATCCGCGTTGAATTTAATCAAAAGAGAGCAGCAGGCTTAATGGTCTTTGTTCTTTGATGCACTAAAAAGCGGCCTCTAGGGGCCGCTTTTTCATTTCAGGAAGTTTTCACAACGGCTGTCAAGCACCGCCAAGTGCAGCTTCTCGTTGCCGGCTTGTTATTCAATGATGGCGGTAAAGCTTCCAGAAAATGAAGTCGGAAAACCAACCAAACCACCATTGACTTGCTCGCGAACGGCGACGTCAAAGGAGACCGTTTCGGTTCCTCCAGCATAGGCCGGGTTGATGATGATCGAACCTTCTGTGCAGATGTAGTCCCTCACAGGAAACTGATCGTCTCCGTGGTTGATTTCTTGGACCAGGTGTGTGACGGAATCCTGTTGGATGTAATACACCACATCATCCAAAGACTCGAATGCCATGTAAAAGGTGAGGTCGTGGGCTTCTGCATGCGCATCAACTTCATCAGGAGTTCGCAAATCAGCTACGATATGGTACGTCCGGGACAACTGATCCGTGGAATCAGGAATGATTGCCTCAGCCATTTTAAGGGGATATTCACCACCGTTGAATTCGACGGTGCCGCACGCGCAGTCGTAAGTCGGATTAGCAAACTCTGGGGCATCGTAACACCCTGTTGTCCAAGTCAACAAAATCAAAGCGAATAGTGCTAACGCAGATGAGTTGAATCGATTCATGAGGTACATTTTTCAATGGTGAGGGTGCAAGATACGGGCAAGGAGATGAATGCGCTTCTTATCGTTGCAACGGATAGATCCAGTAAGGTGTTTGTTTCGCGTGAAATTCAAATAGATCTGAAGTCCAATCGGGGAGGGCTATGGCCGTTTTCTCGCTGCCACTGAACGCGTCGACTATGGCATCCGATCCGGATAAGCGTCCAAAGGAAGAGGGGGTCCGAACAAACGGTTGTTCGGGATGGGAGGCGTGCCAAGAAGCGGCATAGTTCGCGATCATGCTCAAGTCAAACCCATGCGAAGCCTCGATCCATTGTTTCCCCAAGATGTTGAAGTTTTCACCCGAGCAAATCGAACCTTCGTGTTTTGGATGGGGGGCGGCCTCAGGGATGGGGTAAGGTGTAAACGAGAAGTCTCCAGATAACATGCCGGGGAATCCTGCGCACTCAAAGGGATGTGCTGTTCCTCTTCCAATGCTCGCTTCGGTAGCCTCGAACAAGCACAAGGAAGGGTATAGCGCGATGGACTCATCTGAGGGTAAATTTGGACTGGGGGCGATGCTTGGGAACCAGCGATCGCTGTGTGCATAGCCTTCACAGGGTATGACGATTAAGTCACACACGACTCCGTTGGCGAGCCAGCCTTCTCCGTTGATCATTTGAGCCATTTCTCCCAAGGTCATTCCATGTAAAATTGGGACGGGTATTTGACCGACAAACGAAGTCCAATGCGGTTCCAATACAGGACCTGCCAGTTGATGTCCATGGGGATTGGGTCGATCCAGAACGACCAGGACAGTTCCCGTTTCTGCCGCCGCTTCCATGGCCAAAAACAGGGTGCTCAAATAAGTGTAAAACCGCGCGCCCACATCTTGGATGTCGAATAGCAGCATCCGGACATCAGCGAGCATTTCCGGAGTGGGTTTTTGAAGTTTTCCGTGTAGACTAATCAAGGCCAACCCTGTCTCGGTATCGTGTTCGTCATCGATGTGCGCACCGTTGTGTGCGTCTCCGCGAAATCCATGTTCCGGCGCAAAGACCTTTCGAATATCCATGCCCAATGAAAGCAATGTGTCCACAAGATGCGGGGCATTCCGGCCTTGGTGCTCAGGTATCCGAGAAGTGTGATTTGCGATTACAGCCAAAGGAGCTCTGCCGCACGCTTCGTAGATAGCTCCAATGTTTTCATTTCCAAGACGGATTCGATGCGGCGGATCGGTGCGCGTTTCTACATGCATGACGCCGTGGAGCGAATCCACTTTCCATGCAGGGGTGTTCGGGGTATTCCATTCCCTTTGTGTCAAGCCAACTTGACTGAATGCGAGAAAGCAGAAGGATATTCCAAGGAAACGAATCATCTGACGAAGGTAGCAACGTAATTTGCGACTAGAGAATTGTATGCTCAGATGAAGATGAACACCACAGGAAGAACTTCTTTCTTGCCGCGGCGATTGGCAGCGAGACTTTCCGGGTCACAGGCGGCGGCCTCATGGTCCCGTCCCGTGGTACAAATTGCAACAGCTGGTGTGGCTTTGGGCATAGCGCTCATCATAGCAGCATCCGCTATCGTGCATGGATTCCAATCAGAAGTACGTGATTTGGTGGTTGGTTTTGGATCGGATATTCAAATTTTATCCCGGGACCTGCAACACCAGCATGTCATCCTCAACCGAGAGATTGAGCAACGTGTGGTTTCAATGGATGAGGTCAAATCCATCCATCCGTTTTTTACGATGCCGGGATTGGTGCAGTCTGCAGAGACCTTGGAAGGGGTCGTGGTCAAAGGCATCGGTCCATACACCTACCAGGATATGCTGGAGCAATTCATGAAATTTGGTCGAGTACCCACATTGACGTCAAGTGACTCGTTGGTGCTCTCGCAGGAGTTGTTGAGTCAATTGGATTTGGAATTGGGAGACCGGGTGACCGTGTATTTAATTGGAGGGCCAACAGGAATGCGGCCGAAGACACTCACGGTAGGGGGAGTTTATGAGACTGGCTTGCTCGAATACGATGCGTCTTTTGTTTTTATCCCACAGGGAATTATTCAACAGATGGCGGGTTGGGGGTTGGAGGCTCAAGTGAGAATAACGCCCAATTCAGAAGCGGAAGCCCTGGTTTTTGGTGCATCCAATCCGGTTCATTTTGAGTGGACCGGAGTCAACGCTATCGCCGAGCGTGTAGCCTTGTCATGGCACGGATCAGGTCCTCATGATTTAAAGGATGTTATGGGATTTCAGTCGGTAGAATTGGTCGTTGCGCCCCGGTCAGTAGACCAAGCATTCACAGCGGATACTGTTTGGTTGCGTCCGAGTGATGCTGGATGGGAAGCGTTTCCCGCTGGGGGCGCTTGGCGCTATCATGCCAGTGGATATGAAGTTTTTCTGAATGACCATTCCAATTTGGGTGTGTCTGATGAGGCAATTTATGCTCTACTCCCTTTGGGTTGGGGGACAGAAACGGTGTTAGAGCAGGCGCCTGAGATGTTCACTTGGTTGGGGATGTTGGACTTGAATGTTGAAATTATTATCGGGTTGATGGTGCTGATTTCTGTCATCAATATGACTTCGGCATTGCTGATTATTATTTTGGAAAGACGCTCTATGGTGGGCATGTTGAAGGCACTTGGAATGACCGATGGTCAGGTTCTTCGTATGTTCTTTTGGCAGGCCGTTCGAATCATTGGAAGGGGCTTCCTCATCGGAAATCTAATTGGCTTTGCGCTAGTCGTTCTTCAGCAGGAAACGGGCTTGATTCAATTGGATCCCAAAGCGTATTACGTTGATGTAGTGCCTATTCGTATTAATGTCGCCTACATTTTTGGAATTGAATTGCTTGCGTTTGTAATCTGCGCAGCGTCTATGTTTTTGCCGGCTTGGGCTTCCGTAAGGATTTTACCAGCAGCAGCGTTGAAGCTGAAGAATTGAGTCCCTCAAGGATCGATTTGCGAAAATTCGAATCTGTTGGCATGCTTTTCATTTTCGGCTTCTTCAAGATGCCTTCTGAATGCTACCTTTGACCCATATTATGAGTAACTCAAAAATTCATTCAAATATTTTATCGACCATTGGCAATACGCCGATGATCCGATTGAATCACATCGCTTCGGAATTTCCTTGTGAGGTGTTGGCCAAAGTTGAATATTTCAACCCAGGTCACAGCATTAAAGATCGGATGGCGTTGCGCATGGTTGAAGATGCGGAAAAGCAGGGGCTGTTGTTGCCGGGAGGCACGATCATTGAATGCACCAGTGGCAATACTGGCATGGGACTCGCATTGGCTTGTGCTGTGAAGGGGTACGGCTTGATTTGCACAATGAGTGACAAGCAGTCCAAAGAAAAGATTGATATCCTGAGGGCAATGGGAGCAGAGGTTCACGTGTGTCCTACGAATGTGGAGGCGGATCATCCTGACAGCTATTACAGCATTGCAAAGCGATGTTCTGAAGAAATTGAGAATAGCTTTTGGTGCAATCAATACGATAACCTCTCGAACCAACAAGCGCACTATGCGTCGACAGGACCGGAGATTTGGGAACAAACAGAAGGGCGTATTACCCATTTTGTAGTTGGCGTGGGAACAGGAGGAACCATTAGTGGCACCGGGAAGTATTTGAAAGAGATGAACCCTGATGTCCAGATTTGGGGCGTCGATTCATATGGGAGTGTGCTCAAGAAATACCACGAAACAGGGGAGTTTGATGAGAACGAAATCTACCCATACATCACGGAAGGTGTTGGAGAGGATATCTTGCCGGAGAACGTAAGTTTTGATACCATCGATCACTTTGAAAAAGTCACGGATAAAGACGGCGCGTTGGCTGCCCGTGAGTTGGCCCGTAAAGAAGGTCTTTTCATTGGTTATAGCTGTGGAAGTACGTTTCAAGGCCTGCGTCAATTGAAAGACCGCTTGAAGCCGACTGATGTGGTGGTGTGTCTTTTTCACGACCACGGATCCCGTTATGTCGGAAAAGTCTACAACGACGTCTGGATGAAGGAGCAAGGGTTTTTGTGAACCCAAGGCCTGCTGTTGATCTCGTGAAAAACAGAGGGTTTATGCCCGCTTGAATCCCAAAACAGTATCGCGGATTATGGTGATGCAAGCTTCCATTTGATCTTCCGTAATGACAAGAGGAGGAGCAAAACGGATGATGTTTCCATGGGTTGGCTTGGCCAACAGTCCATTGTCTTTCATAGCGACACACAAGTCCCAAGCAGTCGAACTTTCAGGCGAATCATTGATAATGATGGCATTGAGTAATCCTCGTCCACGTGCTTTGACAATCAAATCGGACTCTAAAGCCAGCTGTTCCATCGCTTGACGAAATCGTTCTCCCATTGCACGTGCATTCTGAGCCAAATGCTCTTCTTCTATCACGAGCAATGCCGCAATCCCAACTTCTGCAGCGACGGGATTTCCTCCGAAAGTAGATCCGTGTTGTCCCGGATGAATGACCCCCATGATTTCATTGTCCGCCAAAACAGCGGATACGGGATATGCTCCACCGGAAAGGGCTTTACCGAGAATCAAAACATCGGCTTTGGCGAAAGTGGGCTGGCGTTCGCAAGATCCAGCGCACGTGCATTTTCCACAGGTCGCTAACAACGCACCTGTTCGCGCGATGCCAGTTTGGACTTCGTCGGCGATAAACAAGACATTGGCTGCTTTACAAAGCGCGTGAGCTTGAACGATATAATCGTCATCAGGTGTATTCACTCCTGCTTCACCTTGGATAGGTTCAACCAAAAATCCAGCCACGTTGGGATCTTCTAAGGCTGCTTTCAAAGCCGTTAAATCGTTGTAAGGAATGACTTCAAATCCCGGGGTGTAAGGTCCAAATCCTCCTGTGGCGACTCCATCCGTGCTGAAGCTAACAATTGTGGTTGTGCGGCCATGAAAGTTTTCGCTGCATGTAATGATCTTCGCTTGGTTTGCCGGAACTCCTTTGACATCATAAGCCCATTTACGGGCAATTTTGATCGCAGTCTCTACCGCTTCAGCTCCCGTGTTCATTGGAAGCACTTTGTCATAGCCGAAAAATGAAGTAACGAACTGTTCGTACTTACCGAGATTGCTATTGAAAAATGCCCGCGATGTCAAGGTGAGTTTTTGAGCTTGTTCCGTCATGGCGTTGACAATGCGCGGATGGCAATGGCCTTGATTGACTGCGGAATAAGCACTGAGAAAATCAAAATACTGTTTGCCCTCAATGTCCCAAACATGCACCCCTTCACCGCGATCCAAAACGACAGGTAAGGGATGGTAGTTGTGCGCGCCATGCGCATTTTCTAAGGCCATAGCCTCTTGTGAGGTCTGCGGATTTCTGATTTCCATACCGCAAAGATAAGGACGGTGCCCTACGGTAAATGAATCACTCAGAATCCTTGTCGACACATGCAAATGGCCGAGTCTCTAGGTTCCACAAATCAATTCGTTCAAAAATGGCCTGTGATCGAAGCAACGCAGGCAATGAAAATAAAGATTTGGTGACTACTTTTGCGCCCAATTTGAATCCCAACACCATGGCGACCAACCGCACATTTACCATGATCAAGCCAGACGCAACTGGCGCAGGTCACACCGGAAAAATCATCGATCGAATCATTTCGAACGGTTTCACCATCAAAGCGATGAAGTGGACTCAGCTGTCTCTTGCTGATGCTCAAGCATTTTATGCCGTGCATTCAGAACGTCCTTTTTATGGTGAGTTGACTGAATACATGTCGAGCGGCCCTATCGTGGCGGCTATTTTGGAAAAAGACAATGCGGTCGCAGACTTCCGCGAATTGATTGGAGCAACCAATCCGGCTGAAGCAAAACCAGGAACTATCCGTGCGGACTTTGCAGAGAGCATCGCTGCCAATGCTGTTCACGGTTCTGACAGCGACGACAATGCTGCCATGGAAGGAAGCTTTTATTTCAGCCAACGCGAATTGGCCTGATTCTCTTTTTCTTGAGAGTGAATAAAAAAACCGTTTCCGTTGAGAGCGGTTTTTTTTTGTGCATTATTCCGGGATGTCAGGAAAAAAGGAATCCGAAAAGTTCAGCAAGTACAGTTTTTCTTGAGATCGCGTAAAGGCGGTATAGAACCAACGCAGTAACTCAACTTGAATCATGTCGTCTTTCAAGTATCCTTGATCCACGATCACGGCAGGCCATTGTCCCCCTTGAGCTTTGTGGCAGGTGAGGGCCCAAGCAAATTTAACTTGAAGTGCTTGGTAACAAGGGTCTCTGGTGATGGCCTTGTGGATCGCCGGTTTGGAGCCCAAATGGATGTAATCTTGGGCAACGGCTTCATAGAGGGCCTCCATCTCTGCTGGAGGAATGGAAGGGCTGTCCGTGTGCAAAGCACTGAGGTGAAGACAGACTTCAAAGGCAGGCAAGTCGGGAGAGTCAATGAGGCGGACTTCGGCCTCTGCAAACGGAGCTCCATACCGCTCAAATCGTTTTAGAACCTTTTGAACGATCATGGTGTCACCGTTCGCGATGAGCGTGGTGTGATGGCCTTCTTGCGAAGCGAGCCAATAATAGTTGTTCTTGACAACCATCAGGCGATCTCCAGCTTCCAGCGAGTCTTCTCTCCAAAGGATGCGGCTTCTAATTTGCTGGTTGAATTGATTGGCGCGTTTATTCGACCGGGTAATGATGACCACTTGGTCTTCACCGTATTGGCCGTGTAAGTCTTCAATTTTCTCTTGTAATTCGAGCCCCTCCAATCGTTGAATGTCACTAAACGAACCCAAGCTCATTTGAGGAAACCCTTCTGTTTTGGCATCAATTTGAAGCCTCAATTCATGGGCATTGAATAGGATGCCACTGTCCAATTCTTGGCGAACGACATCGGTCAACCGAATCGTTGCGACGGTCAAGTTGAAATCGCGGCGCAAACGATCCTCATTCAATGCGGGGCTTTCTGCATGGCCGACTGGAGGCAGTTGAGCATCGTCTCCAACCAATACTAAGCGGCAATCTTCCCCATTGAAGACATACTCCATCAGATCATCCAACAAGCTGCGGTATTGGAAGTTCCCTTTGTCGGACGCGCCTCCTGACTCTCCAATCATTGAGGCTTCGTCAACGATGAAGATGGCACGTTCTTTAAGGTTGGGGGCGAGGCCGTATGCCGTGGAGCCATCTTTGCTCCGAACACTGCGGTAGATTTCTCGATGAATGGTGGAGGCGGATCTGCCAGCATAGGTTTGCATGACCTTGGCCGCGCGTCCTGTTGGAGCTAGTAATTCGGTCGGTGCGCCCAATTCACTCAAAGCACGAACAAATGCGCCGATACTCGTTGTTTTTCCAGTTCCGGCGTATCCGCGAACAATCAATGTACAGCGTGGTTGAGGACTAAATAAGAACCTCGAAAAAGCATGAATCAACCGGCCTTGGCCAGACGTGGGTTCATGCGGAAAATGTCCAGCCAACCGGTCTTCAAATTGTGCAATAGCGGAAGAAGAGTCGGGATTTTGGGGCATGTTTTTGAGCTCATGACGAAGGTACATCGTGGATGTCGAAGTGGAGTTTGTGACCAGACGGGATGTTCTTCGATGGCCAGATGCGTTTGACGTCCTGAATTCGTGTCGTAGATTCGCAGGCGGTAATTCATGCAATTCGAATATCCAATCGGTTCCAATGGAAAAATTCTTCAGTGAAATCAATAAGTATGTGATCTCCATTTTCCTGTTTTTCGCAGGCATGGGATTTTTAGTTAAATACTTGAGTGGCGACGAATTAGAAAGCCAACCCGGAGCGATGTTGATCGCTTCATTGGCTTTGATTGCGGTTGCAGGCTTGGCGACACCGTGGGTGTTAGAGAAAATGACCCGGAAGCATTATCGAATTTTAATGGGGGTAGGAACGGTCGCCTCCCTGTGGTTGGCCTACGAAGTGTTCTACAGTGTAGATGAGGAAATTGAGTTTCGCGAGTTGAAAACACGGGTGGACGCACAAACCATCCAGTCATTGAAGGACATTCGTGACGCGCAAGAAGCGTATCAAAAAGTGTATGGCACATTTTGCAATGACTTCGATAGTTTGAAGCTGTTTTTGTTCGAGCCTGTCATTCCTGTGAGTTTCAATATGGGGTCGTTCCACGATACATTGCCTGAAGGCAAGAGCGATGAGATGGGATTCATTTTGAAGCGTGACGATTTGATCGTGATTGCGGAACAAATGAAGCTGACAGAAGACGAATTGATCGATCAGATATCCGATGACCTGCTCCCATATAAGGTGCGCGATGTGATCTACACAACGTTCTTTGACGAGAACTTCAAGGCAGAAGTTAGAAAAAGCAAGCGATTGCCCAAGGTAGCTGTGGATAGCCTTTGGTTTAACCCGTTGAGCGGTGAACGCTTTATGTTGGAGACAGACTCAATCGAGGTCGGTGGAGTCTTACAGTCTACCATTTTGGTGAAGGACCCTACGCCTTTTGGTCGTGAAAAAGTAAAGAAGGATACGTTGCGTTTCGGTTCATTGAACGAAGCGCATACAGATGGCAACTGGCGAAACTGATGTGAGCCGGTATCGTACATTCTTGTTGCTAGGTTGGGATGGTCGCTCGTTGCAATGGGCAAGCGGTCAGGCCGGTGCCATAGAAAAAGTGGGCGAAGAGGCCGCTTTCGACGCAGCCGCTTTTGAAGAGGCTTGTTCGCGATTAAAAAACACAGGATTGGGTAATGAATCTGTCGTGTTCCATCACCGGCATGCCTTTTTCACATCGTCTCCCGCTTCGGTTTCCAAGGGGCATGAAGAGCAGCTTATGTCGCTGCATCTGGGTGCGCAATCAAGCACACAGGCCAATCAGTATTTCCATTCAGATGCCTTTGGCGATGAACTTGCCGTTTTGGAACGATGGGAGTCCAGTGGTTTAAAATCTACAGTGCAAAGTCTTTGGCCTCATGCTCGATTTGAAAGCAGCACGTTGCGCTGGATTGAAAAGATTGGCGCCGATTCGCGCAACGCCACAGGGCCTTTGATTGCCGTTGACATCGGTGTCCATCGTGCGTTGTTGGCGCGTCTTGATCAAGGCCGTCTTATGTGGGCCATGGCCACAGAAGATCTAGAAGGAGAGGGGTTGTTGTATCACATTGTCAATGCCATGCACAGGGATGGATTGGAACCGGCAAATTCGGGTTCCAAAATAGTGCTCAGCGGAGAGGTCGAACACGGAGACGCTTGGACCCTTGCTTTTGAACGGTTTTTCAATCACGTTGAAATCGTTGAGTTGGATATGAACGTTTCAGGTATAAAAACGCAACGCTGGGCATTGCATTCACAATTGGTCACATGCGCGTAACAGGAGGTTCTTTTAAAGGCAGAAGGCCACAGTTAGTGAAGGGGTTCAAAGGGCGTCCAACAACTGATTTCGGTCGTGAAAGCCTCTTCAATCTATTGCGCTCTCGATTGGATATCGAAGGCGCGGATGTCCTGGACTTATTCGCAGGAACGGGTATGGTTGGCTTGGAGTTTGCAAGCCGTGGGTGCTCTTCAGTCACCGCCGTCGAGATGGATATTCGAGCGGTGCGCGCCATCCAGCACATGTTCCGTGTTTTTGAGTTGGAACACAGCCAAGTCATTCGAGGAAATGCGTTGGATTTCATCAAGCGGGCGATGACGAGTTATGATGTCATTTTCGCAGATCCTCCCTATGGACTGGATGGTTTGGAAGGGATTCCAAAGCGTGTGATGGAGTCCGCAATACTGGAACCGGGAGGTTGGCTTATCTTGGAGCACGGTGAGCGAACCGATGTGTCTGAAATTCCAGGATTTCAGGAGTGCAGGCACTATGGGCATGTTCATTTCAGTTTATTCAAAAAATGATGGCAGATCATTCCTTTAAGAGAGCTGTATTTCCAGGGTCATTTGACCCCATGACCCTCGGTCATCTGAATATTTTACAGCGATCGATTTCGTTGTTTGATGAAATCATCGTAGCTGTTGGCGTCAATGGCGCGAAGGCCCCGATGTTTCCTTTGGAAAAGAGAATGAAATGGCTCCGTACTGTTTGCAAGCCGTTTCCATCGGTTAGAGTTGAAGCATTTGAAGGCTTAACCAGTTCGTTTTGCATCGAACGAGATGCGGGGTTTTTGTTACGTGGAGTGCGAAATGGAGGAGACTTTGAATACGAGCGAACCATTGCACAAATGACCAAGGTGCTCGAGCCGAATTTGGAAACAATCATTCTGTTTACTGATCCTGAATTTGCTCACATTCATTCCAATGTCGTTCGCGAAATCGTTCGAAACCACGGGGACGCGTCCGCTTTTTTACCGCGTGAGATTGAATGGGGTTGAGTATGCAAAGTCCAACGCGATCGGCTTGCTTTTTGAGCGTTTTTCTGTCCGTTTATTTATGCTGCTTGAGCATTTCAGCTCAAACTCAAACCACATTGCAAGGGGTTGTAGGTGGGTTTGAACAGCAGAACTTGCCAAGTGTCCTCCACGTGCGTCATTTTGATGCTCCAGCTGTCGGTCTCGGCGAATGGGTGAATGTTGCGCTTGTTCATGCTGACGGATCTTTTGAAGTGGACCTCGGTGATCTGAACAGTCCGGCATTGTTTGAATTTGCGGCCCCTCCTTGGTCTTGGTTGGCAATCGTGAGGCCAGGAGAAAGCAGCGTGTTGACTTTGTCTCCTTCTTCGCGTGCGAGCAACCGACTCATGCAGGTGCCGGGTGTTGTTCTTTGGAATGGGAATCATCCCAGCACCTCTTTGGATTCCCTCGCTCGATTCCAGCAAGGATTGACGAATGAATTGGTTCAGCCAATGACGGCGAAATCGTTGGGAATTCAGCCGCTAAACAGCGATTCGCTGGAGCAGGTGTCGTCGCTTTCTGATTCCATGTTTCAAGCGGCCTGGATGAACTTGGAACGTGAGATGAATCAACCAGTATTTGAAGATTTGTGGTGGCAAGCTCAGTGGAAATGGCAGGTTGCCCTTGGGTCGAATAAGCCAACCCTTGATTCACTTTGGTTGAACTGGAATTCCCTACGACTCAATCTGGATTTAGAGGAATCGTTGAAATCTCCGGGTTGGATCGAGCCGTGGTTTGTCCGCTATGATCAATGGTGGAAACAGCGGCAAGTGGATGTCAATGGAATGAGCAAGGCCGTTTACTTAGCTAACCTGGATACGTTGCGCCAGTCGATGGGGTCGCAATGGGAAGCGGCATCGCATGAAGATTTGGCTGTGGCCTGGTTGATGAAAGCCTTAAGTGAGCCTGATGAGTTGACCTTTCGTATTTGGGAAACCATGCCGTTTCCTGAGCCATATCGGGGTCAATACAAGCGACTGATGGACAGCCGCAACCCACGAAACTCCGGAGATGCGAGAGCGAAGATTCGATGGACGCTTCCTAACGGGGACCTGCAATCATTCAATGATGTTTGCTCCAATGATTGGAAGGTGATGCTCGTCGTAAGAAACGGTTCTGGAGCAGCCTTGAGAGAACGGGAGCTCTTTTCGGAAATCACCGAAAATAAGCTCTTTTCGAACATTTGTTTTGTGGTTTTGAGCGTGGACGCGACGGAGTCTGATTGGCGCTCTTCCTTGTCAAAACGACGAAGTATTCAAGAGCAGTTGGTCTGGTTAGGAAATAGCCCTGAAAACTTCGAAGCGCTCCAAATTTCAACCATTCCGCAGGTCATTGCCATACGTCCAAACGGACAGCTAAGTCGAACGATTCGATCGCTGCCAAGCAAGGGCCTGGGAGCTGAGTTGGAACGTGAAATCAGGGCTTCCCGCAGCAACTACTAAGCGATTCATTGTAGCTTTTGAACCAAGTTGATGAGACTAGGATACGCACGCTCAAGGATGCGCTTTTCAGTAGGTTGTTGATGCCATTGAACGGATGTGATGCCTTCTTCAGACTGCGGAGTCCCTGTTGTTTTTCCCCCATCGTGTCGGGCATGAAACCAAAACGTTGTCTTGAGGACAGGCGTGCCGTTTTCATCATATGTGTGGTAGGTCTTTCCCAAATCGGAGGCAATCGATAGTCCAGCGATTCCGGTTTCTTCTTGCACTTCTCGGATTGCAGCTTCTTCGATACTTTCGAATTTTTCGACCTTGCCTTTGGGCAAATCCCATTTCCCATTTCGTTCAATCCAGAGAATGTCGTTGCTGTTGTTTTCGACGACGCATCCCGCCGCAAGGACTTCTCTGTACATCATGCAGTAACGCATCCAAAGTCCTTCAACATCGTCAGAGACCAATTCGATTTGGGCAATGTGCGGATGCATTCGAAGCATCTGAGCGAGATCTTTGAGGCCTTTGTTGTCAGGCTCGTGGATGACGAAAGATGAATCTGAACCGGTCCATTTTTCTATGAAAAGGACTGGCCGATTGAGCATATAAACTTCATACATTCGCGTCATGACTTTGTCTTTGGAAAGCAAGCGTAAAGTAGCGGAATTCTTATTGCGAATCAAAGCAATACAACTCCGTCCTAATGAGCCATTTACATGGGCAAGCGGTCGAAAATCGCCCATATATTGTGACAATAGGAAGACGTTGAGTCACCCAACGGTGCGAACGTTCATTCGTCAGATGTGCTCAGAGGAGGTCGAAAATTGTTTCGGTAAGGTGGATGGAATTGCCGGTGTAGCCACAGGGGGAATTGCTTTGGGTGCGCTCGTTGCCCAGGAATTGGGGCTGCCTTTTATCTATGTGCGATCCGGAGCCAAAGCGCACGGTATGGGCAATCATATTGAAGGGGATTTATCGGCAGTGTCCAATGTGGTCGTTATTGAAGATTTAATTTCAACCGGTCAAAGTAGCTTGAAGGCAGTGGATGCTTTGCGTGAAGCAGGGATAGAAGTCAAGGGACTCATTGCCATTTTCACCTACGGTTTTTCGGATTCCGTTCAAGCCTTCGAAAAGGCAAATTGCACCTTTAGCACCCTAACCGATTATCCTACGATGTTGGATCAAGCGGCAACAGAAGGATACATTACACAGGGTCAGAAAATGGCTTTGGACAAGTGGTCGCAAGACCCCGTGGCTTGGAGTGATCAGCAGAGTTAAAAGGAATGGAAATTAAAAGTCCTATCGCGCAGGTTGGTTGTACCTCTGAGGTTTTGTTTGATTTCGTATCCAACCTTGAAAACTTGGAATCGCTCTTGCCGAGCGATCAAGTGCAGTCGTTTCAGTTGGACGGTGATGTCTGCAAATTTAAAGTCGCAGGAGGATTTGATATCGTCATCAAGAAGACATCTGAGGAGCGACCGGAATGCATTCAATTTAGCTCTCAACAGGGCACTCCGATTCGTTTTGGCCTCACTGTTAGGATCGAAGCGTTGGATAACAGGGCGAATGTTCAAGTCGTTTGTGACGCCGATTTGAATCCATTCATGAAGATGATGGCAGAAAAGCCACTTCAAAAGATTTTTGATGGAATGGTCGAGAAAATCGTGGGTCGTTTTCCGCTAAGCTGAGATCAACGTCGCATGAGCGACACCCACCGCAGGTCTCCAGCAGATACATGGGAAGTCGTCCTTCCGGCATGGGGTCCGTCTATCCACTGAATTTGCGCCTGCCCCGTTGCGTTGATTCCCAAAAACCGCGCTTGATGGATGGCATCCTTCCATTCGAATGGCAGCACTTCATTCCATCCAAATAAGCTGCGTTGGTAGTTTTCCAGTTGTTCGGTAGAGATGGGGTTAGCTCCGAGAGAAGAGAATGGGAACAGCCCGCTGAGCTCTTGCTCAAGTTTGTCTTGACACATTGGAATCGTGAGTGCTTGTGTGGAAAATGTTTGCAGAGCAACCCAATCTTGCTCGGAAGAATACGAAGCGATGTTCATGCCAATCCCGATGACGATTCCATGCAGATTTTGTCCTTTCCAATGATTCTCCAATAGAATCCCCGCACACTTTTTCCAGGCACCATCATGGCGAATGAGTACGTCATTGGGCCATTTGATGCGGACTTCAGGGGCTGGGAGGGCATCCAAAGTACTTGCAATGCATCGTTTAACAGCTTCTGAGACGGCCATGTTCAGCTGCAGCCAAAAGGTGCTGTCAATGGTTTGGGCGTTGCGTGGCGTTGTAAAATGTGCGGCTGCGCTCCAAGCAAGGTCTTGATGAGCGCGATGTTCCCAAACTTTTCCTTGTTGTCCGCGACCCGCTGTTTGATGCGTCGTTGTGAAAATGGCCGCTTGCCCTGCTTTGCTTTCGCGCAGCCAGTTCATCGCTGCGTCATTGGTGCTGGAAATTTCAGGAAAATGAAATCGAAATGCATCTTCCCAATGGCCTGTTGCACCTGACGATTTCGATTCAATTGGCATGAGCCGAAAGTAACGAATTCCTAGATAGCGCAGTGTAAAATTGAATTGGCATGTTTTCGCAGCTCTTCGTCTCTTCAATGCCTCCTAGCTTCGTACCTTGCGTTTCCTATTCACAGCCTAAGACCCTGAACTTTTGGCCGCACAGCCCCCCTTGTTAGAAGCCGTTATCGAAGGACTTCAAGAAGTTAAAGGTCACCGTATTACGGTGCTTGACCTCAGAGAAGTGCCTCATGCCGTAGCCGCTTGGTTTGTCGTAGCACACGGCACGAGTAGAACCCAAGTTGAAGCGCTGGCTCACGCCGTGGAAGACATGACACGCGATCGCCTCGACGAACGCCCTTGGTCCAAGCAAGGATTGGGCAATGGTGAATGGGCAATCTTAGACTATAGTGATGTCGTTGTTCATGTGTTTCATGAAGAAGCAAGAACACGTTATGCCTTGGAAGAACTTTGGGGCGACGCCGCTGTTCATTCCGTTGAAGAAGTTTGAATTGAAGGATCCAATAGATCATGGAAGATAACAAGCAGAATACATCAGCGGATAAAGGCGGTAAAAAGCCAAATCTCAATTTTTATTGGGTTTATGCCGTCATTGGTTTTGTCTTATTGGGCATGCTTTTGCTCAATTCTGGACAAGATGGCCGTCAAATTCAATGGTCTGAATTCAAAGATTACATTGAGAAAGGCGATGTCAAGAGTGTAGTCTTTGATGGGCAGCGCGCTACGATATTATTGCGTGATGAGGTTCGTGAGGAAATGAATGCGGACCAAGATGAGAAGTCTCTTATCAGCGCAGTATACCGTTCTTCAGACTTCTGGCTCTTCGTTCCGGCGGGCGATGCGTATCTCGACGATCTGAAACAGCTCTCGGAGCAATATGATTACGAATACGTGTTTGAACCCGTAAATGAATGGGGCCAACAGATGGTAACCTACGTGTTGTTTTTCGCTGTAATGATTGGTGTGTGGGTGTTGATTATGCGTCGTTTGGGAGGCGGAGGACCGGCAGGAGGTCAAATATTCAATATTGGAAAATCCAAAGCGCAGCTCTTCGAGAAAGGCCAAGGAACGGATACAAATTTCGCAGATGTCGCTGGATTGGATGGAGCGAAAGAAGAGTTGGAAGAAATTGTAGCGTTTTTGAAGGCACCAGAAAAGTACACGAATCTTGGGGCTAAAATCCCAAAGGGAGCGCTTCTCGTAGGTCCTCCAGGAACGGGTAAGACATTGCTTGCAAAAGCGGTAGCAGGAGAAGCGCAGGTTCCTTTTTTCTCCTTGAGTGGTTCAGATTTCGTAGAGATGTTTGTTGGAGTTGGAGCTTCACGAGTGCGCGATTTGTTCAAGCAGGCTAAAGAGAAATCACCGGCCATTATTTTTATTGATGAGATTGATGCCATAGGGCGTGCACGCGGCAAAAATGCGAGCATGGGATCCAATGACGAGCGAGAAAACACCTTGAACCAACTCTTGACGGAGATGGATGGGTTTGGCACGAACAGCGGAGTAATCATATTGGCTGCAACGAACCGGGCTGACATTTTGGATAAGGCATTGATGCGAGCGGGAAGGTTTGATCGTCAGATCTATGTTGACATGCCGGATCTCACCGAACGCAAACAGATTTTCGAAGTGCACCTGCGTCCGATCAAAATTGACACATCGATTGATGTGGACTTCTTATCTAGACAAACTCCTGGATTCAGTGGGGCAGACATTGCGAATGTTTGCAATGAAGCGGCGTTGTTCGCTGCTCGCAAGGGACAAAACGAAGTGACACATCAAGACTTCTTGGATGCGGTAGATCGCATCATTGGTGGGTTGGAAAAGCGTTCGAAAATCATCTCAGCGTCTGAAAAGAAGACCATTGCCTACCACGAGGCGGGGCATGCGCTCGTTAGCTGGTTGGTCGAATTTGCATCTCCACTTGTTAAGGTCAGTATTGTTCCTCGGGGACAGTCTTTAGGAGCAGCATGGTATCTTCCCGAAGAACGACAAATCACCACCACTGAGCAGTTGGTGGATGAAATGTGTGCAGCGCTGGGTGGTCGAGCGGCCGAAGAAGTGATGTTCAATAAGATCTCAACGGGCGCTTTGAGTGATTTAGAAAAAGTCACGAAGCAGGCCTATGCCATGGTAACGGTATATGGTTTGAACCCTCGAATTGGAAATCGCAGCTACTATGATAGCACAGGGGATCAATCGTTTACAAAGCCGTATAGCGAAGAGACCTCTCGAATCATTGACGAGGAAGTGAGTATTTTGATTGAGGGGGCCTATGACCGTGCCAAGGAAATCCTCAGAACCAATAAAGAAAAGTTGGTGGGCTTGGCGGATTCGCTGCTCGAAAATGAAGTGATTTTCAAGGAAGATCTACTCCGGATTTTGGGGAAGCGACCGTTTGCATCCGTTGAAGAAATTGTACCGTTGGCTCCTGTGAAGGAGACCCCTCTTGAGGCGTCATCCTCAGAGGTGATTGTGGAGGACACACTGATAGCGACTGATTCTAAAGGACCCGAATCGGAAGAAGGGGATGGCAAGGAAGGCACGTCTGATTCTGCCTCCAATCTTCCTTCTGAGAGCGCATGAAAGATTGGAGTACCATATATGTGGGGAGTTTTCTGCCTGCTGTGGAATTGCGTCGTTCAGTTTTAGAAAAACACGCCATTCCTGCAGTGGTTTTGAATCAGCGTGATAGCAGTTACCATTTTGGTACCATCGAACTCAAAGTCCGTTTGGAGGATGTCGAACGGGCTTCACAGTTAATTGAAGACACGGAAGCATAAAAACGGGATGAAAGAGACGGCAACACGCAGTGTTACAGGGTTGTTGTTTGCTTCGGTTGTCATTGCAGCTGTTTCTTGGAGTCCTTGGTCCAATGGCGTGTTCTGGGCTATTGTATCTCTGGTGGCGGTCGCTGAATGGCGTCGCCCGATGGTCATTAAAAAACAATTCGCGTCGCTCCTTTTTGCCATGCTCATGGTCGGTATGACCGCTGTGATGCTACTTCTTGTTTGGGATTGGAAAAGTGGCTTCAATCCGGCGCCATTGCTCACTTTCATTGGGATGATTTGGGCCAATGATACGGGGGCATATCTCGTTGGGAAACCATTGGGTAAACACAAGCTTATGCCGCGTGTTTCTCCGGGAAAATCTTGGGAAGGTTTGATTGGAGGCGTAATGCTGGCGGGACTCGTGGCGTGGTGGCTCATGGGTTGGGAATGGGCTTGGGTTGGGGTCCTCCTAGGCGTGGCAGCGACAGCAGGGGATTTAGTGGAGAGTGCATGGAAACGCGGCCATGGAATCAAAGATTCAGGGTCTATTTTGCCGGGTCATGGAGGCGTTTTGGATCGCTTTGATGGTTTTCTATTTGCGGCACCACTCTTTGTTTTGTTGGTCCATTGTTTTGAGATTCAATTCTTCTTTAATCTGTTCTTCATATGACGTTTCATCGCGAAGGAATTCCTACTTTATTGGTGGTCTTGATATTTGATGCTGGGCTTGTCTGGTTGGCTTCGCTGTTTTTTCCAATGTGGTTGTTGGTTTTGGTTTGCATAGCTGCGCTAATTTTGCTAGGGCTTATCCTAAATTTTTTCCGCATGCCCCATCGTGCGGTGGGAGAGGTGTCAGACCGGCAAGTGGTCTGTCCCAGTGATGGAAAAGTGGTGGTGATCGAGGAAGTTGAGGAGACGGAATGGTTCAAGGACCGGAGGATTCAGGTGAGTATTTTCATGAGCCCATTGAATGTACATGCCCAATGGGCGCCCATTGCTGGTAAGGTTTTGGCATCGCGCTATCATCCGGGCAAGTTTTTGGTCGCATGGCATCCCAAGAGTAGTACGGAGAATGAACGAACGACGCATGTAATCGAAGGGAAGCACGGTGTGGTCATGTTTCGACAAATAGCAGGTGCTGTGGCAAGAAGAATTTGCTGGTATCTCAAGGAGGGCGATCAGGTCGTGCCGGGGCAGGAAATTGGGTTCATCAAATTCGGCTCGCGCGTGGATATTTTTCTCCCACTTGACGCATCGGTACAAGTGAAATTGGGTGATGTGGTTATGGGACGGGAGACCCCATTGGCTCAATTGCCAGATTGAGTGGATAAATTCTAATCACAAGACCGTGATTAATTGCTTGTTTTGCGGTACTTTTTCATCGCAAAACCCTATTTCATGA